>DBNU01000244.1 GCA_002299125.1 Proteobacteria bacterium UBA664 | reverse complement strand
TGGAGACGCTGGGTGCACGGCCCGTGGTGCGGGACCTGCTGGCGCTCGCGCGGGCGCTGGCCCATCCGGGCGACCGGCTCGCCTGGCTCGCCTGCCTGCGTGCGCCCTGGTGCGGGCTGGACCTCGCGAGCCTCACCCATCTGGCGGATCCGGCAGGCCCGGGGCTGCTCATGCAGCGGATCGGCGACGCAGAGGTACTGAACGGTCTCGCAGCCCCTATGCGCGCACGCCTGACCACTTGCCTGCCGGCCTTCGCGGAGGCGCTCGCGGGGCGGGCGACGATCCCGCTGGCGCTGCGGGTGGCGCGCTGCTGGGTAGCACTCGGGGGGCCGTTATGCCTGACCGGCGAGGCTGAGCGACGCACGGCCTGGCAGTGCCTGCGTCTCATGGCACGGCATGGCGATGCCGATCTGGAGGCGCTGGAAACGGCGCTCGGAACCGCACCCATCGACACACCGCCCGGTGCCGATGCAGGGCTTCAGGCCATGACCATGCACAAGGCGAAGGGGCTGGAGTTCGACGTGGTGCTGCTGGTGGGCCTGGGTGGCAAGGGGCGGCCACGCGAGCGACCGCTGCTCGCCGTGCAACCGCGTCTGCGATCCGACGGCCCGGACGGGCTGCTGATCGCGCCCATCGCGGCACGCCAGCAGCAAACGAACGCAGATAGCCCGATCGAGGCCTTCATCCACGCCCTCGGCGTGGAGGCGGAGCGCGCGGAGGACCTCCGTCTGCTCTATGTGGCCGCGACGCGGGCGCGGCAGGAACTGCATCTGTTCGCGAGCGCCGTCTGGCGTGAGCCGAAGGGCGAAGACGCCGGCTGGAGCCCGGTGAAGAACACGCTGCTGGGGCATCTCTGGCCGGTCATCGGGTCGCACTGGGGGCCACTCCCGGGCCCCGGTGCACCACCGACGAGCACTGAGCCGGCGGTCGCGCCGGCAGCGCAGCCAACGCTCCGACGGCTACCGCCTGGCTGGGCCTGGCCCGAGCTGCCGCAGGATGTGGCCGCGACGGCAGGGGCGGGGGACGGCCCCAAGCCCGTCAATCCAGAGGCCCCGCCGGTCTACGAATGGGCCGGGCGATCCGCGCGGGCCATCGGCACCACCGTGCACGCCGCGCTGCAGGTGATCGCGGGCGACGGCCTGGCGGCCTGGGATGGGGCACGGGTGACAGCCAGCCGCGCGCACTGGCGCGCGCAACTGGCCGCCGCCGGCCTGACCGGACCCGAGCTCGATGCCGCAACAGTGCGGGTGACGCGGGCCATCGAGTGCACCCTCGACGACCCGCGCGGTCGCTGGTGCCTGTCGCCGCATCAGGCCGCCGAAAGCGAGTGGGCCCTCTGCGGCATGCATGACGGTGAGCTGGTGCACCGCGTGATCGATCGCTTCCTGGTGGTGGACGATGAGATCTGGATCATCGACTTCAAGACCAGCAGCCACGAAGGCGGCGCAGTGGAGGCCTTCCTCGACAATGAGGTCGAACGCTACCGGCCACAGCTCGAAGGGTACGCGCGCCTCATCGCCGCCATGGACGCGCGCCCCATCCTCCTCGGACTCTACTTCCCGCTGCTGCGGGGCTGGCGCAGTTGGCGGACACCCGCTTCCGCCGGCTGAGTCAGACCTGTTCGACGCCGCCGCGGGCAGAGCAGCAGCGGACCGGCCAGGAGCGCCAAGGCTGGCGGCAACGGAATGACCTGAGTTGCGACCCCGGTCGGCCCCAGCACCCGCCCTTCGAGGAAGAAGTTGTCCATGCGCCAGGTGCCGCTGCCACTGCTGGCACCCCAGCCGGAGAGGACGATGTCGAACTGGCCGGACAGGCTCCCGGGCAGGGAGACGAGCCCGGCGTGGCGGGTGAAGGCCGTGTGCGTGCGCCCCTGGGCCAGGTCCACTTCGGCGATGCGGAGCAACCACTGCTGGGCGCCGGTGCCACTCGCCCGCTCGTCGAATCCAAAGCCGGTGAGCGACAGGCTGTGGCCTGGCAGCAGATTGACCCGCAGCACGAAGGCGTTGCCGTCCCCGTCCCAGCGGTTGGCCGAGATGGCGCGACCCGGATTGCCTGTGGCACTGGTGCCCGTCCCGACGACTGTGGTCCAGATATCGGCGAGCAGTCCGGTGGCCAGCAGATCCGGGCTGGCGCGGAAGAGTTCGCCCTGCTCGAAGGAGTAGGCGAGGATGGGAGTGATGGTTGCGGCGCGGGATTGCTGCGGAGTAAAGACGCAGCAAATGGCGGCGGCCAGGAGCACTTGGTGCAGACTGTGGGCAAACCGGGTGGGGCGGTGTCCCCGGGGGATCGCGACGACGCGCTGCTGACGGACTGGGATGTTCATGCGAAAGGCTCCTTCAGACGAGATGGGGAATGACCGGTCGCCCCCAGCGGACGGCCACCGGTGTGGCAGGCCACGGCCGTTTGCCGTGGTGGGCAGAGCATTCGTTACCAGCCGATTCGAGCGTGAGTCGCGCGGCGCGAAGCGCGCCATCGGCCCGGGAACCGGGTGGGGTGCGCGGTGAGTGAGTGGAGACGAGCACTCAAGCGGGCGGCCCTCGTTCTGTTCGCCATCCTGGCCGTCACCTGGTTCGCACGCCTCACTCCGGGCCCCTCCGGTAACCGAAGCCCGGAGCCAGGCTCGCCCCTGCCCCCACTGCCGGCCTGGCAGGAAAGCCGTGCCGGTACCCCCCGCGCCCTGCCTGAGCCGCCCACGGCGGCCGAGACCCGCGAATTCCTCGCCGGCACCAACGCCCGTTTTGCCGCTACCCTGCCGGACCGCTGGCGTCTGGCGCTCATCGAGGGTCGGCTGCTGGGGCCGACCGGAGCGCTCGCCCTTACCCGCGCGAGCGCGTTGCCGCTGGACCACCCCGCGCGCCAGCAGGTGCTCGCGGCTGTGGCCCAGACGATCGCGCTAAAGGCGCGTCACGACGACTTCGCGGCGGCCGAGGCACTGCAGGCGGCGCTGTTGCCGGACGAGGCATTGGCGGCCGGAGTGCCCAAGGCACTCGCGTTGCTTCACGAGCGCCGCTCCCGAGCGGCCCGCGACCCCGAGCGTGCTGCGCGCGTTGCTGCGGCCGTGGAGGTTGCCACTGAGGCCATCGCCCAGGGCAGCCCGGCGAAGCTCACGGCAGCGCTGGCCGCCGTCGACGCGGTCCGGCGGGAAGACCCGGAGCACGGCGCAGTCGCGGACCTGACCGGTGCGATCACCCTCCGGGCCCGGTCTGCCTGGGAGGCGGCACTCGCTACCCCCGACTGGCCAGCCATCGATGCGTGGTCGGCGTGGGCCCTGCGCCATCTGACCGAGGCCGAGCAACTTGACCTCGCCGCCGCCACCCGCGCCGCCCGCGACCGCCGGGCAGACCCCGCACCCGAGAACTGAGTGTCGCGCCGCCCCGCCAAAACAAGGACGACGCGCCATGGATGCAGATTGAAGCAAGAATGCTTCGCGATTAGTCTACGAACCTTTTCCAGCTCAAGATGCGCCTCGAGGAGTTGCCGATGGTCCGCCCGCCCCACGCCGCCCACCCGCTCGCACTGACCGCAATGGCGATGGCCATCGCCCTTGCCACACCGGCCCTCGCCGGGGGCGCGGGCAACAACCGGCCCGCCGCGACGCGGGCGGTGGACGCGGATGCCGCCATGGCGGCGCAGGCGACGGTGGCTGACACCACGCTGGCGATGGAATCCGGTGCCCGCGAGGCCGACGGCACCATAACCGTGCCCGAGCGCGTACTGCCGGCCATCCAGGTGGTGGACGCCCGGGATACGCCCGAGGCCCGGCGCAACCAGATGCCACCGGTCACGGAGGACGGCCGCATCACCCTCGGCAAGCGCACCACGGTGGTGGAGATGGACGAACAGCCCATCATCATCAACAACAACCTGCGCCAGACCTTCGCGCGCCTGCCGGGCCTGTTCATCTCCGAGCAGCAGATCCCGAGCATCTTCAACGTGAACTACCGTGGCCTCGGCGACCCGCACGAGTCCGAGTTCATCGGTATGTTCGAAAACGGCATTCCGCTCGCGAGCGATCCTATCGGCTATCCGATGATCTACTACATTCCGCCGACCCAACGTGTGCAGCGGGTGGAGTTCATCCGCGGTGGTGCCGGCCTGCTGCATGGCCCGCAACTCGGGCCGGTCATCAACTTCGTGTCCCGGCGTGCCGACCCATCCAACCTCGGTCGTTCAATCACCAGCGAGCAATCGGCCGGCAGCGACGGGATGCTGTCCACCTTCAACGAGTTCGGCTGGGGCGATGGTGAGTATGGCGCGTACGCCCAGTTCGACCATCGGCAGGCCGATGGCGAGCGCGCGAACTCCGACTTCGGCGTGTTCAGCGGGCGCATCTCGCTCGCCTGGCAACCCTCCACCGCCACCCGCTTAGGGCTCGACCTCTACGCCTACGATTCCGACTCGGGCGAGGCCGGGCGCTTCAACCTGGCGCAGTTCGAGGCCGATCCCAAGCGCACCACCACACCCTTCGATCGCATCTTCGTCGACAACCACTTCGGTGCCATCACGCTCGACCACAACTGGGGCGACTGGGGCACCACCCATGCTCGGGTCTGGGGTCACTATCAGGATCGCTATTCCCGCCGGCAGGAACGCCCGCTCAATCCGCGCTTCACCAATCTGGATCGGCGGGAGTTCATGACCTACGGGGTCGATGTGCGCCAGGTGGTGCCGTGGTCCTGGCAAGGCGACCACGTGGCGACCGTGGGCTACACACTGCATCACACGAGCGCCCCACGCACACGCTTCACCAATCCGAACATTGCCTCCTCCGACGAACTCACACCGGTGTTCCGGATGGAGACGGATGTGCTCTACAACGCGCTGTTCGCCGAAAACGCCTTCCGGTTCGGGCGCGTGGGGATCGCCCCGGCCCTGCGCTACGAGCATGTCGCCTACGACGTGAACGAGGAGCTTCGCCTGGGAGGTCAGCCGACCCGTGACTTCGAGCGCAATGTCGATGCGCTGCTGATGGGCCTTGGACTCACCTATGACTTCACGCCGGATCTCCAGGCCTACGCCAACCTCTCCGAGCACTATCGCCCGCCGACCTTCGACGACCTCCTGAATCCCGTGGTCGCGAACTTCCGTGCGGGTGAGACCGGCATCACCAGCTCACGCAACTACGAGGCGGGCTTCCGCGGTGCCCCCTTCATCGGAGCCCGCTTCGACGTGGCGCTGTTCCACATCGATGTGAGCAATCGCGTCGAACAGTTCACCATCGCCGCGGACACCGTGCGGCAGAACGCCGGCGACGCACGTCACCGCGGCATCGAGTTCGACATCGGCTACGACCCGCTGGCACGCTTCCACAACGGTCAGGCGCTGGAGTTCTTCGCCTCCGCATCTTTTCTCGACGCAGAAATCACACAGAGCCGTCGGCCCGGTGTGGCAGTCGGCAACACGCCCTTCTTCGCGCCCGACTACGTGGCCCGCGCCGGCATCCTCTATCGCTGGCAGGACCGTATGCGTCTGGCACTCACTTCGACCATGGTCGGCGAGCAGTTCGCACAGGACAGTAATCGGCCGATCGCCGCTGCCGGCACGGCCATCCTGCCGGCCTTCGAAGTGGTGGATCTGGCAGGCGAATATCAGTTGACGCCGCAGTGGGCGGTCTTCGGCGGTATCAACAACCTCGCCGACAAGCGCTACTTCAGCCGCGTGCGCGCCGATGGCATCGAACCCATGGCCGACCGCACGATCTTCGGCGGCGTGCGCTTCACGCTGTGAGGCAGGCCGGGCGCGCGCTCCCCCGCCCAGATCCCAGCGTCATCCCCGCGTGATCCCACCGTTATCCCGGCCCCCGACAAGAACACTCGGGGGCCGACTGCGGCGGGGATCCTGTACTTCAGCAACCACGGCACGACGACACTGGATTCCCGCCTCCGCGGGGATGACGAAAGGGACGCGGGGATGCTGAGGCCCCCTCCCCAGAAGATCCCCGCCTCAGCCGACCGCCGCCCCCGCAGCCGCGTGAGCACGCGGGTTTTCCGTCACTGCGGGACTCGCCGCGTCCGGATCACGCGCCCTCTCGAACCAACCGTAGAGCGTCGGCAGCACCACCAGTGTCAGCAGCGTGGAGGTGATGAGGCCGCCGATCACCACGATTGCGAGCGGCCGCTGCACTTCCGAACCCGGCCCCGTGGCAAACAGGAAGGGCACCAGGCCGAGCATGGCCACCGTTGCCGTCATCATCACGGGCCGGAAACGCTGTTTGCAGCCCTCGACGATCGCCTCACGTTGCTCGATGCCCTGCTCGGTGAGGCCCCTGATGTAGGAGATGAGCACCACGCCGTTCAACACGGCGATGCCCCACAGCGTGATGAAGCCCACCGAGGCCGGCACGGACATGTACTCGCCGGTCAGGAACAGCGAGATGATCCCGCCGATCGACGCAAAGGGCAAAACAAGGATGATGAGGGCCGCAAACCGCAGCGATCCGAACAACATGAACAGCAGGAAGAAAATGGCCGCGATGGTGACCGGGATAATGACCATCAGACGCGCCATGGCGCGCTCGAGATTCTCGAACTCCCCGCCCCAGGTGAGGTAGTAGCCGTCCGGCAGCTCGACCTGTGTGGTAACCGCCTGCTGCAGCTCGGCGACAAATCCACCCAGATCGCGATCACGGACGTTCGCGCCGATCACGAGCCGGCGCCGCCCCATCTCTCGGCTGATGACCGCCGGGCCGTCCACAGCCCGGATGGATGCCAGATCAGCCAGCGGCACCAGCGCCCCGTTGGGTGACTTCAGCAGGATCTCGCCGATGGTGTCGGCGTCCTTCCGGAACTCCTCCGGGAAGCGGACGATTGCCGAGAAACGCCGTTCACCCTCGTAGATCTCGGTGCTCACCCGGCCACCGATGGCCGTCTCGATGAGGTCGTTGATGTCGGCGACATTGATGCCATGACGGGCGATGGCCCCGCGGTCGATGTCGATCACGAGATACTGCTGGCCCGTGACCCGCTCGACCCGGATGTCGGCAGCACCGGGGATGGTATTCACCACCTTGATGATTTCGTCGGCCTTCTGCTTCAGCACCTTGAGGTCATCACCGAAGAGCTTGATGGCGATGTCGGAGCGAACACCGGTCACGAGTTCCGCCACCCGGTCCGAAATCGGCTGGGCCATCACCACGAACACCCCGGGCAGCACCTTGAGCTTCTCGCGGATGGCGTCCATCACGTCGTCCTGATCCCAGCCCTCCGGCAACTGGTCTCTGGGCTTCAGCGTGGCGATGGGTGTGGATTCGTTCTCGGGTTGCGGATCGGTCGGGTTCTCGCCGCGCCCGAGCTGGGACACGGCCTTGGCTATACCCGGCACTTCCATCACCAGGCGCATGGCTTCGCTCTCCAGGCGCACCGATTCCTCCAGCGACATGCTGGGAGCCCGATTGATACCCGGCACGATCGAACCTTCCTTCATCTCGGGAATGAAAGAGCTGCCGAGGAAGGGGAACAGCCCCAGACTGCCGACGAGCAGTGCCAGCGCGACCATGACGACCTTGCGGGGATTGCCGAGCGCCAGATGGAGCACGCCGAGATACGGGGTCTTCATCATGGCGACCACGCGCGTGTCGTGCTCCTCGCCGCCCTTTAGCAGGAAGGCGCACAGGGCCGGCGACAGGGTCAGCGAGACGATGAGCGAGATGA
>DBNU01000149.1:3900-8957 GCA_002299125.1 Proteobacteria bacterium UBA664 | reverse complement strand
TTCGGAGACGCGTGCGGTAGGGCGAGACGCTGGCTCCCACAGCGTCGCGCCTCCTCACTCGCCCAGGCCCATCTGGATGTAGCCGGTCGGGCAGACGTCGCGGCAGATGTGGCAGCCGATGCATTTCGCGTAGTCCGTCTCGACGTAGCGGCCGATGCTGGCTTGCTTTTTCGGGACGCGCGCGACGGCCCCCTGCGGGCAGTACATGACGCAGTTGTCGCACTCGAAGCACAGACCGCAGCTCATGCAGCGCTTGGCCTCGGCCTGCGCCTGGGCTGCCGTCAGAGCCTCCCAGGAGTGTTCGGCGTGGTCGCCGAGCACATGCTCGGCATCCACCGGTCTGAAGGCGCGCTGGTTGCGCGCCGTGTAGGCGAAGTGGCCGAGAAACAGGGCCTCGGCCGGTATCGTGTAGCGATCGGAGCGGTCGTCGAAGTTGTGGATGGCGGCCTTGCTGTCGCAGGTGCCGCGCAGGGGTTCGGCAACCGTCTCGATCTTCACGCCGCGCTTGGCCAGGTCGCGCGGCAGGTTGAACAGGCACTTGTCCACCTTGGGCCGCTTGTCCACCGCCTTGCCCGACACATAGGCGTCGATGCCTTCTGCGGCGATGCGGGCATGGCCAATGGCGGTGGTCAGCAGGTCGGGATTGATGGCGTCACCGCCGACGAACACGCCGGGCTGGCCGGGCACCTGCAAGGCACTGTCGACGTTGGCCTTGTCCTTTGGGTTCTTGATGCCGTCCAGGCCTTCCCACTGGATGAACTGGCCGACGGCGGAGACGATCAGGTTGGCCGCGATGTCGTACTCCGTACCCTCGATGAGCTGCATCTTCTTGTTGACCCACTTGACCCTGGCGACGCGCAGGGCCGTGGCCTTGCCGTGCGCGTCCTTGACGACGGAGACGGGGATGAGCAACGGGGCCATCTCGACGCCGGCGCTGACGACGGCGTCCTTCTCGTGCTGGTCGGCCGGCATCTCGGCCACCGTGCGGCGGTAGGCGATCACGATCTTGGCTTGCTTCTGGCCTTTGTTGCCGATGCGTGCGGCAACAGCCGCGGCGTCCATGGCCGTGTTGCCGCCGCCGATGACGACGACGTTGTCGCCGACGTCCTTGAGCGTGCCTTCGTTGTAGGCGCGCAGCATCGAGAGGGCGTCGATGCAGTTGGGCGCGTCGGCGCCGGGAACGTCCAGCCGCGTGCCGCCCTGGGCGCCGATGCCGACGAATACGGCGTCATATTGGGCGCGCAGCGCGTCCATCGAGACGTCCTTGCCGACGCGGGTGTTGAGCTTGACCTCGATGCCGCCCATGTCGGTGATGCGCTTGATCTCGGCCTGCACCACGTCCTGCGTCGTGCGATAGTCGGGCAGGCCAAAGCTGAGCATGCCGCCAAGGCGGCTGTAGGCCTCGAAGATCGTGCAGGTGTGGCCCCGCTTGCGCAACTGGTAGGCGGCGGACAGGCCGGAGACGCCGCCGCCGACGATGGCGATGCGCTTGCCGCTCTCGAGCTGCGGCTTGGCAAAGCCGAGGCCGTGCTCGATCGCGTAGTTGCCAAGGAACTGCTCGACCGAGTTGATGCCGACATGATCTTCGACCTGGTTGCGGTTGCAGCTGCCCTGGCAGGGCGCCGGGCAGACGCGGCCCATGATGGCCGGAAAGGGGTTGCACTCGGTGAGCCGGCGCCAGGCGTATTCCTGCCACGGCATGCTCGGCTTGCCGTCCGGGCCGAGCGGTGGCTTCTCGATGCCGCGCACGATATTGAGCCAGCCACGGATGTCCTCGCCGGCCGGGCAGGAACCCTGGCAGGGCGGCGCCGACTGGATGTAGGTCGGGCACTTGTAGGAAGCATCGGCCTCCTGTATCTTGTCCTGCCAGCGCTTCCATGTATTGTCGCCGTCGCGAAATAGGCGGAGGGTCAGTTTGGTGCTGGATTGTTCGCTTGGAGCTGATGTCAAGGACATGTTTGCCTCTGTAGTTGCCGTATGGGTTCAGATCATTTGTCGCCGAGGCGAATCGCGGTGCTGACCAACTGGTGCACGCCGCCGACCATGCTCATCTTGTGGTTGTAGTAGGGCAGCACCTTGGTGAACTGCGCCTTGCAGATGGCGCAGATGGTGGCCATGAAATTCACGCCCTGCTGATCCACCACCTGCTGGAGTGCTTCCATGCGCGGCAGCGCGCCCTTGACGCGCAGCTCGAGCAGCTCGTCGGTGAGCAGGCCGCCACCGCCGCCGCAGCAAAAGGTCGCTTCGCGCGTGGTGCCCTGGGGCATCTCGACGTACTTGTTGGCCACGGCCCGGATGATGTTGCGCGGGATCTCGAACTGGCCGCCCGGGGCGTCGCCCATGCGCGAGCCGCGCGCCACGTTGCAGGAGTCGTGGAAGGTGATGATGCGGTGGTCGTTGGCCGACTTGTCAAACTTGATGCGGCCCTGCTGGATCAGATCCCAGGTCAACTCGCAGATGTGCGCGGGCTGCTTGTAGCGGTGGTCGAGCTGGCTTTGCAACTGTACGGCGAAGGGGTCGTCGGCACCGGCGCCGATGCCGGTCAGGGTGTTCCAGAAGCTGTAGGCAACGCGCCAGGCATGGCCGCATTCGCCGACGACGATGCGCTTGACGCCGAGTTCGAGCGCTGCCTTGCGCACGCGCAGCGCGACCTTGCGCATCATCTCGTAGTCGCCGTTGAAGAGGCCGAAGTTGCCGAATTCCGAGGCGTGTGACGACAGCGTCCAACTGATTCCGGCAGCGTGAAAGACCTTGCCGTAACCGATCAGGCTCTCGATGTGCGGCTCGGCAAAAAAGTCGGCCGAGGGCGTGATCAGCAGGACTTCGGCGCCCTGGACATCGAGCGGAAACTTGATGTCCAGACCAGTGTCCTCTTTCAAGTCCTCTTCGAGACCTTCGAGCGTATTTTGCAGCGCTGGGCCGGACAGGCCGAGGTTGTTGCCGATGTTGTTGACCTTGCCGATAATCTCGTTGGTGTACTTCTGCCCGTAGCCGACCGTGTCGAGAATGTGGCGCGCCGCCATGGTGACTTCGGCCGTGTCGATGCCGAAGGGACAAAACACCGAGCAGCGGCGGCACTCGGAGCATTGCCAGTAGTAGGTGTACCACTCGTCGAGTACCTCTTTGCTCAGGTCGCGGGCGCCGACGAGATCGGGAAAGAGCTTGCCGGCCTCGGTGAAGTAGCGGCGATAGACGCTGCGCATCAAGTCCTGGCGGGCCACCGGCATGTTCTTCGGGTCGCCGGTGCCGATGAAGTAGTGGCACTTGTCGGTGCAGGCGCCGCAGTGCACGCAGGCATCCATGAAGACCTTGAGCGAACGGTACTTGCCGAGCAGTTCGCCCATTTTGGCGATGGCCGCGTCGTGGGTCTCCTGCCAGTCGGCAGCCAGCTTGCCGGGAAGGCCAATGGCTTGCTGGATCTTTTCATTGGCGACGTAGCACTTCAGGCCCGCCATGGCGTCGGGCTGGAGCGCCGCAACGGCAGTGGATTGGCGCAAGGCCGGAGCCTCGATTTTCTTGGGGCCGGTCATGTTTTCTCCAGCTTGGCCGCCCAAGGGGCCAGGTGGCGCTTCGCGCGCGGGTCGTCGGTCTGGTTGCGGCTGGGCGAGAAGAACACGCCCGGCACATGCAGCAGCTTGCTGAAGGGGAAGACGATCATCAGCAGCGCCACCAGCAGCAGGTGGATGTAGAGGCCGAGTTGCACGGGCAGCGGCTGCAGGTCAAAGCTCATCAGACCGATGAAGAAGGCCTTCATGGTGACGAGGTCGGTATCCTCGATGAACCTCATGGCCAGGCCGGAGGCGCCGATGCCCACGAGCAGCGCCAGCATGAGGTGATCCGAGTAGGTCGAGATGTAGCGGATGCGCTCGACCAGGAAACGACGGCCCCACAGGCCGACGAGGGCGGCGACCATGACAAAGCCGGCGTAGGGGAAGTAGGTCTGCACCCAGACGGCCCAGAACCACGTCGGCTGCAGGAAGCCAAACAGGTGGCGGGTGAGCACCAGCAGCAGCGAAGCGTGAAAGAGGATGCCCAAGAACCAGATCCACCGGTTGGACTTGAACAGGCTCTGGAACAGCACAATTTCGCGCAGCATGCGCAGCAGCACGCCGCCGGTAGTGGTCGGCGCCGGGGGGGTGGGAATCTTCAACGGCGCCGGCGTGCGGACGAAGCTCGCGATTTTGACCACCATGCCGACGACGAAGATCGCCGCGGCAGCGTAGTAGAGCACGGTGAAGAAGATCGTGGCGACGGTCATGATTTGGCTCCGGGTTTTGCGGGCTGCGGGTTGGGAGATTCGGCCTGCGTCCCTCGAAGGGCCAACACCCTCGAACCCGCAACCCGAAACGCATGAAGAGCTTGAACCCGGGTTAAATGCAGCCGGTCGGCTTGGGCAGGCCGGCGATCTTGCACGCCTGCTTGGCCGGGCCGTAGGGGAACAGCTCGTACAGGTACTGGCTGTTGCCCTTCTCGGCGCCGAACCTCTTGCCGATGGCCTTGGTCAGCACGCGCACGGCCGGGGCGATCTGGAACTCGTTGTAGTACTCGCGCAGGAAATTCACGACCTCCCAGTGCTGGCTGCTCATGTTGATGTTTTCCTGCTCGGCGATGAGCTTGGCGACGTCTTCGTTCCATTCGTTGATGTCGAGCAGGTAGCCTTCCTCGTCGGTTTCGTAGGTCTTGCCGTTGATTTCGACAGCCATGGTGGTCTCTCCTAATTAAAAACAGTGTTACAGCCAGGATTGGCAGGTGTGGTGTTCGGTGACGAGATCGACGAAGCCGCCGTAATCGACCAGATTGACGCCTTGCAGGACGCGATCGGCCATGCCGCGCGCCTCCAGGTCGGACTTCAGCGCATAAACCCTCAGTTGCCCCATCGCCTGCGTGAGCTTGCCGACGGCGGCGTTGCCGTTCGTCGCGGCATACACGCCGTCCTCGATGAGGAGCAGGGCCGCGCCCGGCTGCGCCGTGGCAAGGCAGGTGTCGAGCGAGCTGCGCTCCAGCGGCGACTTGTTGACGATATGCAGCATGGTCATGCCTCCCGCCGGGCCGCCCCA
>DBNU01000149.1:0-3528 GCA_002299125.1 Proteobacteria bacterium UBA664 | reverse complement strand
CAGCGAACGAAGGTGAGCGTGGTGGTACATGTTTCCTCCTCAGAAGCTCAGGACGATGTCCTGGGTTTCCATTAGTTTGCCGATCTCGGCGCGGCTCATGATCTCGACTGGCACGCACAGGTCCTCTTCGGTGAGGCCGCGCGCCGCCAGCGCTTCTTGCTCGACGTAGAGCTTGTTGACGTCGTAGTCGTCCAGCGCACGGTAGGTCGGCTGGAAGTTCTTCACCCCGAGGCCCTTGGTGTTGAAACCCTGCTTCAGTTGGTACACGCCGTCGTCCATGAACGCCAGGCTGACGTCTTGTTCGAAGGCGGCGGCGATCAGCACCACTTCCAGCGACTCAAGCGCGTAAATGGTGCCGTGCGGCGCCTTGCGGTTCACATACATGAATTTCTTGATCTGTCCTTCGCTCATCGCGCTCTCCTTGGTCCTGCGTCGCATCCGCCCCAAAAAGGGCTGAAGTCACCGACAGGCAAGCCGCCTTGCGGCTGAAACCGTTGTCAACCCTGTCCGCTGGACAAGGGGGGGCTGGGCCGTCATCTTATATCATCCTAGTCCCCAAACGTCACGTAGCGATCGGACTGGATACCGGATTCGATCAACTGGCCGAGGCCGGAGATGCGGAACCCGGACGCCAGATTCTCTTCCTTGATGCCGCGCCGCAGCGCCGCCGCCACGCACACCACCAGGTCGACGCCGTGTTCCTGGTTCAGCTTGGCCCAGCGGTTCACGATGTGGCGGTCGTCCTGCGGCGGCTCGGTCAGGCGCGTCGAGTTGTTCACGCCATCATGGTAGAAGAACACGCGGCTGACCCGATGCCCCTTCTCGATGGCGGCGCGGGCGAACAGGTAGGCGCTGTCCGAGGCCTGGTGCGTGTAGGGCCCTTCATTGATGAGGATGCCGATATTCATATGGATTGACCAAGTTGCAAGTGGATCAGAAGCGGATGTGGGTCGAGGCGTTCAGGTTGGAGCGCGCGCCGCGCCAGTCGTCGATCAGGTACTTGGTGAAGGGCAGGTCGGTCTTTTCGAAAAAGCGCGGCCAGCCGATGCGCTCGATCCAGTCGGCCATGCGCTCCCAGGGACGGGCATCGGCCTTGTAGGTCATCAGGATGGTCTTGACGACGGCATTGACCTCCGGCCAGCGCGGCGCGTTGTTGGGCAGGCCGCTGGCGACCATTTTCATGAGGGCCGGCTTGCTGCGGGCGTTCGAGTTCTTGCCACCGACCCAGATCGAGAGCCGGTTGAACTCCGGATCGTTGATCTGCATCGGCGGACAGGGCGGGAAGCAGGCGCCGCAGCACATGCACTTCTTCTCATCCACTTCGAGCGAGGGCTTGCCGTTGACCAGCGCCGGGCGGATCGCCGCCACCGGGCAGCGCGCCACTACGGTCGGACGTTCGCAGACGTTGGCGACCAGGTCGTGGTTGATCTTGGGCGGCTTGGTGTATTGCACGATCACGGCCAGGTCGGCCTGGCCGCCGCAGTTGATCGAGCAGCAGGAAGTGGACAGGCGCACGCGGTTGGGCATCTCCTCGTGCTTGAACTCCTCGATGAGATTGTCCATCATCGCCTTCACCACGCCGGAGGCATCGGTGCCGGGGATGTCGCAGTGCAGCCAGCCCTGGGTGTGGGCGACCATGGACACCGAGTTGCCGGTGCCGCCGACGGGGAAGCCGTTCTTTTCGAGTTCGGCAATCAGCGGCGCCACTTTCGCCTCGTCCCCGACGATGAACTCGATGTTGGAGCGGATGGTGAAGCGAACGCGGCCTTCGGCGAACTTGTCGGCGATGTCGCACAGCTTGCGCACGGTCCAGACGTCCATCTGGCGCTGCGTGCCGACACGCACCGACCAGACTTGATCGCCGTCGTGCGAGACATGGTGCAGCACGCCGGGCCGCGGCCTGTCGTGGTATTTCCAGTTGCCGTAGTTCTTGAGCAGCTTCGGGTGCAGGTAGGCTTTGTTGTCCGGCGTTCCACTCTCGATGGCCCGGCGCATTTGCGGTTGAGACATGACTCTTTGTTCTCCGTTTTCGTGTTCGTAGGTCGGGCAGCCCGAATTGCAGCAAAAATCAGGCCGCAGCCTTCTTGGCGTTGATCCTGGCGACTTCATCATCCCAGCCGTCTGTGCGGACGTAGGGGTTGGTGCGCGGTGCCGACACCATGTTCGGGTCGATATCCAGACCGATGCCTTCGATGAAGTTGGACACGCCGATGCGCTCGACCATCTCGCCGATGCGCTCGTGCTCGAGCGCGTTCTCGGCAAAGAAGTCGATGATCGATTGGGCCAGTTCGACCAGTTTGTCGTGGTCCGCCTCCGTCTGGAGCTTCATGAATGGGACGGTGACGATACCCATCAGGGCGCCGATCTTCAACTGGCTCTTGCCGCCGACGAGGATGGCGATGCCCTTGTCCCGGCCGGGCGCCAGGGCGCCAGTCATGACGTTGATGCAGTGCATGCAGCGCACGCAGTCGCGGTTCTGAACCTCGATCGACTGAGTGTCGTTGACGGCAACGCTGGAAACCGTGGCGTCCTTGCTGACGGCCTTGGTGTCCCGCAACTGGATGGCGCGGGTCGGGCACATGCCGATGACGTCGTTGACCAGCTCGTTCAGACCGTGCCGGACGAACCACTTCCTGGCCAGGGCTTCGTCGGTGCGCATATTGTCGCGCCAGGTGCCGATGACGGCCATGTCGGAGCGCTGGATGGAGTTCATGCAATCGTTCGGGCAGCCGGAGAACTTGAACTTGAACTTGTAGGGCAGCGCCGGGCGGTGCATGTCGTCCAGGAACGAGTTGATGACCTTGCGGTGCGCCCTGGCCTCGTCGTAGCAGGATTGCTCGCAGCGCGCCGCCCCGACGCAGGACATCGAGGTGCGCACGGCCGGACCAGCACCGCCCATGTCGAAGCCCATGTCGTTGATGTCGTCGAAGGCCTTTTGCACGTTCTCCGTGGTGCAGCCCTGGAACATGATGTCGCCGCTCTGGCCGTGAAAAGCAATCAGACCGGAGCCGTGCTTTTCCCAGAGGTCACAGAACTTGCGCAGCGTACCCGTATCGTAGTGCATGCCGGGCGGCGGCATGATGCGCAGGGTATGGAACTCGGCGGCCTCGGGAAAGACCGGCTTGCCGTCCTTGTCCTTGATCTCGGTAAAGCGCGGGATGACGCCGCCGCCGTAGCCGATGACGCCGACCGTGCCACCCTTCCAGTAGCCGCTGCGCGTCTTGTAGCAGTGCTCCAGGTGGCCCAGCAGGTCGACCACGCTGTCCTTGTCTTTTGCCAGACGCTTGAGGCCTGTGACGAAACTGGGCCAGGGACCAGTCTCAAGCTGGTCGAGGTTGGGCGTGTCGTACGGTTTCTTGGCCATGAATTGTCTCCGGGGCTAGGGTTTTAATCGTTGCAGCCTAGATCATACCGACCTTTGCTGGCCTTCTGCATAAAGTGGCGCTGATGTTACTCATGCTGCACTGCGATTTCCTATACCTCCAACAGGGTATCAATCTACTCCAATGCGGGTAGGATACAACTACC
>DBNU01000152.1 GCA_002299125.1 Proteobacteria bacterium UBA664 | reverse complement strand
GCACGCTCATTTTGTAACCTCAGGCATTAGTCCAAGGACGGGCATGACCTTGCATGTCAAGCCAGCAAGTGCTTGGCACTTCCGCAGAAGTTTGTCGTCGCAGGTGCCAAAGAAATCCGCTAGGGCTATTGACGCAAGTGCTAGATGCACAGCGTCCATCGACGACACACCACGGCTTTCGATCGACTCTGCAAGCGCTTCTGCTGCCTCATTGATTTCAAGGCGCTCACTGGCCAGCGCCAGCACCGCCATAATTTCATTTCTTCGTACTTCGTCTGGAATGCGACTTACTTCGTATTCAAGCGCCTCAGAACTCAACAGCGATACATCACCCGCTTGAACGGACGCCAGGATTGCCAAAACTGCCTCTGTTTCAACTCTAATCCTTGGTTGCGTCTGGTCATGAAGAGGCCGTCGCAGGCAACAACAGTCGAGATAAATTCGCATGAGCGGAGTTTGGCGCATCTTGACGTTCGTTCGGATGAGGAGATCAGGGTCGCTATCGATGATCCCAAGTGACGATGGTCGTTCTGTGAGGCCTGCCGGGGCCGCTGGTGAGTCGTCGCAGCACGAAAAATCGTAATGCGGCCCCGGTCAGGTGCAGCGACTGGTTCAGTTAGCCGAAGATCCCGTTCACGACTCCGGCCAGTAGTAATTTGTTGCCCCGCATGGCGCAATCAGACGTTCTTCGGGAACGGTCGGCAGCGCATGAAGGTCGTTCTTCCAGCGGCCAAGTACTCCACTCGCGGCCGCAAAAGCTGAAATGGCGGCATCCCACTCGTGGTCATTAGCCGTTGTGAATTCGACCTCAAGGGCTTGGCACAAGAAGCGCTCCATCTCCGCTTGGTCCGACGCGTAATTGTGTCTTGTCTGCTTGAGTGCCCAGTAGAGTACCTTCGGGTGGGTCTCCACGACGACGACTTTCGGATCCTTCGTTCGAATCGCCAGAAGAAGGCTCATGCCATTTAGGCCCATTGACCCTGCAAGTCCGTTTGGCGTCATCACGCTGTTCCTTACGTGTCTGGAACCGTACTTTAGTCGCAACCACCGGTCCGCAGGCCGCCAGCCACCGCCTCCAGTGCTCCAGCAAGTAAGGGTATCCACGCCCAGTGCAAGGAGGGGAGTCAGGTGCTCAACGTAATTGATCACTGCCTCGGTCGTGCCAAATGTCATGGTTGCTACGCTGGCGGTGCGTCCCGCCTCAAGGGTAAGCAACGCCACCCCGTGAGCATCATTTCCGCCAGGATCATACCCAACGATGAGGCCGGTTTGCATGACTCGACATCACTCCCAGTTCTCCAGGATGAGGGGGGCCGTGATGCGCTCGAAGTGGCGGCCGTTGTTGGTGACCAGTATCGAGTCTGCGGCCAACGCATGCGCGGCGATCATCATGTCCATCTCACCAATCGGCTGGCCTGAACCGAGCAACTGGTGGCGGATCTCCGCATACCAGTCTGCCGCGTCTGCGCCCCATGGCAGGACATGGATGATCTTGAGAAACTGACGCACCACCACATGCAGGCGATGCTCGGCGGGCAGGCGCTTGAGCCCAAACCGCAATTCTGCCAGGGTCATCACCGAAATACAGACTGTCGAAGGCACCAGCGCGGCGAGACGAGCCTCGATCGCTGGAGATTTTCCCTTCATCAGGTAGCTGACCGTGTCGGTGTCCAGCATGCGCCGCATCGTCAACGCCGATCCGCCCGGTGCTGTGGCCCCGCCGCATCATCAAACATTCCGCGATCGGGTGGCATGGTGTTCATTGGGCGCTCACCCATGAAGCTGTCGGGTACGTCGACGGCACGCAGCAGTGCAAAGAATGCGAACCAAGCCCGCGCGCCCGGTCGGGTCGACAGAACGACATCGCCGGTCGCCTCATCCCGGGTCACGAACACCTCCTCGCCCTCGAAGCGGAAGTCGGCAGGCAGTCGAACCGCCTGACTGGCCCCGTTCTTGAACAACTTCGCTTTCCGGACCTCGGTCATGGCGCATTCCCCAACCGGCCAACAAGAGTATATGCTGGAGCATAGCCTGGGGTGCTGAGCTGTCCAATCCTGTGATTGCCAGGTCGCGCCTTGCGCATACGCCCGACCCGATGGGCTCGTGAGGCTTTTCAGCCGGGCGATGCGTGGTTGGCCATCCCACAAGCTGGCACCCCTGCCCCTGGTGGAGCTACCGCAGTTGTGCGCCGTGGGTGCTTTGCTTCGCTGTTGACAGAATGTATCCACATGGCTTCGGCGCGGTCGTGGTTGAAATTCGCAAGACAGACGTTGCATGCCAAGCCAGGGATGGCTGACCAGGGGCGCCCGGCCGTGACACCCGGCCCCGCCCATGCGACCTGACCCACGCTCCCGGGTGACGCGACGGTGACTGACCTGCGCAGCCTGAAGCCATATCGTGGCGGAAAAAGAGCACGCGCCATCGCGTGCTGGGGCAGGACATCCGCGGCGCTCAGTAGCGGCGTCCGGACGGCGCGCAACGTCATCGCCTACCCAGGGGCTACCCTGAACGGGCGATGCGTAACCCAGCCGCCCTCACCCTGCAGGTCGCTTGATGCCGAGCACGATTGCGCCGGGTGCGGTGCGGTAGATGTCCGGCCCCGCATCGTTCGAGTTCATGAAGTGCAGGCTGGTGCAGCCGGCGCGTAGTTCCCGCAGGTTGTTGAACACCGAGTAGGAATAGAACAGGCCGTCACCCTCGCAGATGGAATAGCCCCGGCCGCGGGTCTTGATGTAGTCCAAGAGCGGCCAGAGCCCGAGGGTGTTCGCGAGCTGCTTCACCCGTCGCGCCACCGCCCCGCCCTGCCCGAAGTTGTTCACGTCACAGATGAACACGGCCTTGCGGGCGACGCGCACCATCTCGCGCACGGCTTGCGCGGGATCAGGGATGTGGTGCAGCGCGCCGAACTCGCAGACCAGATCGAAGGCCCCGTCGGGGTACGCCAGCCGGGTGGCGTCACCCTCGACCAACTCCGCCGGGCCAAGCCCGCGGCGATGGCCCACTTCACGAAGCTCTGGGACCGGCTCCAGACCGACGACGCGCACGCCCGGCAACCGATCCCGCAGCTTCATCGTCGTGGCGCCGGTGCCGGCACCCACGTCCAGGATGGACGTCACACCGAGCGTGGGCGCAACGCCACAGAGAAATCCGGTGGCGAGCGCGAAGGCTGCCTCCTCTTCACTGCGCATCGCGTCGTAGGAATCCGCCGTCTGGGCGTAGTACTCGCGCTGGATGCGGATCTGCTCGGCAACATCTGGGCTGGTCATTGCTGCGGGCCTCCCCCGGTTTGTCTGCTCATGCTTTCGCTCACACCTTCGCTGACATCGCAGCGCCGGGATGTCGCGGCCAGCCGAACGGGCGCGCCATCACCCGCTGGTCCAGTCTCTCAGCACCGCGACGATCCGCTCGGCTGCCCGGCCATCCCACAGCGCCGGTCGCGGGCGTGCGCCGGCCTGCGCCGTCGCGGCCAGGGCCTGGCGTGTGGCCGCGAGGATCTGCAGGGGATCACTGCCCACCAGGGTATTGGTGCCCTCGGTCAGCGTGATGGGTCGCTCGGTGTTCTCGCGCAGCGTCACGCAGGGTACGCCAAGCGCGGTGGTCTCTTCCTGCAATCCGCCGGAATCGGTGAGCACCACGCGCGCCCGCGGCCAGATCGAGAGGAAATCCCGATAGCCGAGCGGCGGGCAGGTGATAAGGCCGGGGGGTACGGGCCGGCCGCTGCCCTCCATGGCGAGGCGGGTGCGCGGATGTACCGGGAAGATGAGCGGCAGCGTGGAGGCGATCTCCTCCAGGGCACTGAGGATGCGATGGAGGGTGGCCGGGTCATCCACGTTCGCCGGCCGATGCAGGGTCACGACGCCGTAGTCCGGCCCGGCCCGCCCGAGCAGCGCCTTCACCTCGGTACAGGGCTCGCCCAGACGCGCCAGCTCATGCAGCAGGTTGTCGATCATCACGTGGCCGACGAAGTGGATGGCCTCGCGCGGCCGGCCTTCGGCCAGCAGGTTGGCCTCCCCGCTCGGCTCGGTCACGAAATAGAGATCCGAGATCGCATCGGTGACGACCCGGTTGACCTCCTCCGGCATGGTCATATCGCCGCTGCGCAGCCCAGCCTCGATGTGGGCCACCGGGATGCAGAGCTTCTTCGCCACGATGGAACAGGCCAGGGTGGAGTTCACGTCCCCCACCACCAGCACCATATCGGGGCGTTCGTGGCTGCAGAGTGCCTCGAAGGCCGTCATGATGCGCGCCGTCTGCTCGGCATGGCTGCCGCCGCCACAGCCAAGCGCATGGTGCGGCTTGGGGATCCCGAGGTCGCTGAAGAAGACATCGCTCATGTCGGCGTCGTAATGCTGGCCCGTGTGAACCAAGCGGTAACCAAGCTCGCCGCCGCTGGCCTCGAGGGCGCGGATCACGGGGGCGATCTTCATGAAGTTCGGGCGGGCACCCGCAACGAGGCAGAGAACGGGGGGCACGGGCTGAGGCTCCTCGGCTGACGGACGGCGGCAGTCTACAAGAAGGGCGCTGGCCAGGGCTGGCCGGGCAGAGTCCCGCGCAGGCTGCGCGTCGGTCGCAGCAGGGCAATCGCCGAAGAAAGCCGGCTACAAAAGGTGGCACCCACCGGGATGCCCCCCTACCATCGCGACCTCAAGAATCACCGCTCCGAGGACCTTCGTGTGCCCCCGCAAAACCCGCCCTGCTCTGTCGTCATACTGACGCTCAACGAAGAGCGCAACCTTCCGGAATGTCTCGCTTCACTGGAAGGGTTTGCCGACGTGCATGTGCTCGACTCGGGCTCGACCGACGCGACCCATACAATCGCCAGCCAGGCGGGGACCCAGGTTGCCGTCAATCGCTTCCGGAGCTTTGGCGACCAACGCAACTGGGGCCACGACAACCTGAACCTGATGCACGACTGGGTGCTCCATCTCGATGCAGACGAACGCATGACGCCGGCGCTGCGTGCCGAGATCGGCAGCGTGCTGGCAAGCGATGACGGCAGCCTGGCCGGTTATTACCTGGCCGAGCAAACCGTACTGCACGGGCAGTGGCTGCGTTGGGCCGGGCAATATCCACGTTACCAGGCGCGACTGGTGCACCGCCGACGGATGCGGTTCATCGATCATGGTCATGGTCAGCGCGAGCAGAGCGAGCGCCCCTTCGCTACCCTGCACGAGCCGTACGTGCATCTTGCCTTCAGCCAAGGCCTGGAACACTGGCTGAAGAAACATGCCCGCTACGCGATGCAGGAGGCGGAGGCTGCGCTGGATCCCGCGCTTGCGCCGCATAACATCATGGGCTCCCTCCTCGCGGGCGGCACCGAGCGTCGGCGTGCCTTGAAGTACCTGGCCGCGCGCGCGCCCCTGCGGCCGACCCTGCGGTGGCTCTATGTGATGGTGGTCTGCCGCGGGTTTCTGGACGGCAAGGCTGGCTGGCAGTACGCCGGCATGATGAAGACCTTCCAGCACATGATCGATCTGTCGATGCGGGAGATCGTCGCCCGCAGATCGACCGAATGACGGCAATTTCCGGGGAGTCGCACGCATGTCCGCAGCTTTATCCAAGCGCAACGTCCTGGTGACCGGCGGGGCCGGTTACATCGGAAGCCATACCTGCAAGGCCCTCGCCGCTGCCGGCTGGGTCCCTGTTACCTTCGATAACCTTTCACTCGGACATCGCTGGGCCATGAAATGGGGGCCGCTGGTCGAGGGCGAACTCCTCGATACGGCAGCGGTGACGGCCGCGTTGCGCGCCCATGAGGTCTCCGCAGTGGTGCATTTCGCAGCCAGCGCCTACGTCGGCGATTCGATGCGCGATCCAGCCTTCTACTACCGCAACAATCTGCTGACCACGCTCTCGCTGATGGAGGCGATGCAGGCGGCCAGTGTGCCAGTGCTGCTTTTCTCGTCCAGTTGTGCCGTCTACGGAGATCCGGTTCGGCTCCCCATCGACGAGAACCACCCCACGGTCCCGCTCAGCCCCTACGGGCAGACCAAGCTGGACTGCGAGAACGCCATCCGCTGGTATGGTCAGGCCTATGGGCTGCGCTGGGCCGCCTTGCGCTACTTCAACGCCGCCGGTGCCGATCCGGACGGCCAGTTGGGGGAAGTCCACGATCCGGAGACCCGACTCGTCCCGCGCGCCATCATGGCGGTGCTCGGACAGGGACCGGCCCTGCAAGTATTCGGCAACGACTACCCCACCGCTGATGGCACGGCCATTCGCGACTACATCCATGTGAGCGATCTGGCCGATGCCCATGTCCGCGCGCTGGAGTACCTGATGCAGGGAGGGGCTTCCACTGTCTGCAACCTGGGCACAGGTGCCGGCTTCAGCGTGATGGAAGTCATCGAGGCGGTCACGGCTCAGGCTGGAGTGGACGTGCCCTATCACCTGGCCGCTCGCCGTGAGGGCGATCCCAGTGAGGTTGTCGCTGACGCCCGGCGTTCCGCTGCACTCATCGGCTGGATGCCCCGGCACAGTTCACTGGGATCCATCGTCAGGACCGCCTTCACCTGGCATCGCGACCTCAAGCCAGGGCGCTGAAGAAGCAACGACAGATTCACTCAGCCTTCGCGGCCAGACTTTTCCCTCCTTCACGGAACCGCGAACATCAGGAGCCACGAAATGCAACGTCCACTGCTTCTACGCCTTCTTCCCGATGCCCTGAAGCTCCGCGCCTACTGGCGGCTTTACCACCACCGGCAGCGTGACTGGCCCCGACTGTTCCGGGCGGCACCGCTGCGGTTCGCGCCGGGTCTTGCGATGCACGACCTGGTGCCGGGTGATGTCATCTCCGGCTGCATCGCCTTCACCGGCCTGTACGAGCAGGAACTCAGTCGCCGCATGCTTGCGCAGGCACGCCGCGGTGGCCTCATGCTCGATGTCGGGGCCAACATGGGGTACTTCAGCCTGTTGTGGGCAGCCGCTCAGCCGGGCAACCGCGTGATCGCATTCGAGGCCTCGGCAGGGCCGGCGCGGCGGCTGGAGCAGAACGTCAGCCGCAATGGGCTGTCCGGCCGGGTTCGCATCCTGCACAAGGCGGCCAGCGACGCGAACGGCAGCGTAACTTTCTGGCTGGGGCCGGCCGAGCAGACGGGCTGGGGCGGTATCGCTCCGGCGGATGGGCCTGATCAGGGGCCGGGACGAGATCTCGAGAAGGTCACGGTCGAGGCCGTCCGCATCGATGAAGTAGTCGGTGCCGAGCCGATCGCCGTGATGAAGATCGACGTGGAAGGTGCCGAGCCCCTCGTGCTGCGCGGCTGCCGCCGGATCCTCGAGGCGCAGCAGGTGGCCTGCGTCTACTACGAATGCAATCAGGAGCGCCTGGCGGCAGGGTGAGAGCATTATGAAC
>DBNU01000231.1 GCA_002299125.1 Proteobacteria bacterium UBA664 | reverse complement strand
GCCCAACCCATAGCCCCGAGGTGCAGGTTGGACCCGAAACTCTCTGATCGCGTCCAGGCCGTCCGGCCCTCCCCCACGCTCGCGGTCAACGCCCGAGCCCGCGTCCTCAAGGCAGAGGGACGTGACATCCTCGATCTCTCCACCGGCGAGCCCGATTTCGACACACCGGATTTCGTCAAGGCGGCGGCCATCCGCGCCATCGAGGAAGGCTTCACCAAATACACGGCGGTAGATGGCACGGCGGAACTCAAGCGGGCGATCATCGAGAAGCTTCATCGCGAAAACGCGCTCGACTACAGCGTCGATCAGGTGCTGGTGTCGGTCGGCTGCAAGCACAGCATCTACAACCTGATGCAGGCCGTGCTCAATCCGGGCGACGAAGTCGTGGTGCCGGCCCCCTTCTGGGTGTCGTATCCCGACATGGCGAAACTCGCCGGGGCCGAGGCCACCATCATCCGCACCGGCGCTGAACAATCCTTCAAGATCAGTCGTGAACAACTGCGCGGGGCCATCAACGAACGCACCCGGATGGTGATCCTCAACTCACCCTCCAACCCGACCGGGGCCGTCTACTCGCGCGAGGAACTCGCCAGTCTGGCCGCCGTCCTCAGCGATTTCCCGGATCTGCTCATCGCCTCGGACGACATCTACGAGCACGTACGCTTCACGGGACAACCCTTCGTCAACATCCTGAACGTCGCGCCGCAACTGGCCGAACGCACGGTGGTGTTGAACGGTGTCTCCAAGAGCTACGCCATGACCGGCTGGCGCATCGGTTACGCGGCCGGGCCGGCGCACGTCATCAAGGCGATGACGAAGGTGCAGTCGCAGAGCACCTCCAACCCCACCTCCATCTCGCAGGTGGCGGCAGCGGCTGCCCTCGCTGGCGACCCCGGCTTCATACACCGTCAGAACGAGGAGTTCGCCTCCCGCCACCGGATGGTGCGGGACGCCCTGCGGGCCATGCCGGGCGTCGAATGTCTGGGCAGCGACGGCACCTTCTACATCTTCCCGAACTTCCAGCAGGCCATCGACCGTCTGCCGGGCGTGGACAACGACATCGAACTGGGTGAGTGGCTGCTGGAGCATGCCGGCTGTGCCCTGGTGCCAGGCTCGGCCTTCGGGGCTCCCGGCTACATGCGCATCAGCTTCGCCACCAGCCGCGAGGTCCTGACGGCCGCCATGGAGCGTATCCGGGCCGCACTCGAGCGGGCCTTTGCGGCCTGACCTGCGGGAGGCGTTCCAGGCAACGAGGGTGCCGCCTCAAGCACATCGCGACACGGTGGCGTGCCGCCTCGCGGGGCCGCTACAACCGGTGCAACGATGAATGCCCTGCGTTGCCCCGCCCGCGGGGCTTCGCTATAGTCCGCGCCCACTTCCCGGGTAGCTCAGTCGGTAGAGCAAGTGACTGTTAATCACTGGGTCGGCGGTTCGAGCCCGTCCCCGGGAGCCAGTTGAGACGAGGCGGTCTGCCCGACGGGCGACCGCCTTTTTTCATTCTGCGGCAGCGTCTGTGGCTGCCTGCAAGCCCTTGCTCTCCCAGCGACCGAGTCCCGTGTGGCGTCCTGCCCGGGTGCTGGTTGATGCCCCGGAACGCCGGGGTCGAGGTTGGGGTGAGGGCGAAATCACCTACGCCTGCTTGCCGCCATTGCTCGCGTCCTGCCCCGCCGCATGCGGCCGAAAGGCAATTGCGCGGAGGCCCTCTAAAGCACGTAGCGACGCCGGCCGTTACGCCATGCAGCAGATGGCAGTGAATCCCACCCGTCCTCCCGCGCGAGGACCGGTCAATCGGAACGGACCTCTGATGCTTTCACTATTCGGCCGCCGCGCTCCGCCCCGGGCAGACACCCCTCTGCCCACACAGCCAACCAGTTCGATGCCACCCCTCGACCTGCCGATGCTGACGGTGGACGAGCGCGGCCTCATCGATGACGCCACCGAGGCAGCCTGCCAGCAACTGCAGATTGGCCGACCCAGGGGCATGGCCTTGCATCAGTTGCTCCTTGGCCTGCCGTCAGGCCCGGTGCAGCAGTGGCCATCCGCCACGGTGGTGAAGGGGAAGAACGGCAGTGCGATGGTGATGCTGGTGTTCCCTGGCACCGACCGCTCTCTTTTGCTGTTCAGTGCAGCACCACAGGAGTTCGAGCGCCTGCGCAACCTCGAAGCCGAGCGGGCCGCGCTCGATCGCGCGACTGCCATCATCGAGTTCACCCCGGATGGCCATGTGCTCGCTGCCAACGACAACTTCCTGCGCCTGCTCGGCTACTCCCTCGAGGAGGTACGCGGACAACATCACCGCATGTTCTGTCGCCCGGAATACGCCCATTCCGAGGCCTATGCGCGCCTCTGGCGCGACCTTGCGAACGGCAGCGCGCTGGTCGGACGCTTCGAACGTGTCACCCGCGCGGGGGCTTCGGTGTGGATCGAGGCCTCCTACAAGCCGGTGCTGGGCCCAACGGGCGCGGTACTCAAGGTCGTCAAGCACGCCCAGGACATCACTGAATCACAGCGACGCCTCGAGAGTACGGCGCAGGAGGTCTACGAAGCCTCCGTGCGTGCCGACGCCGCCGCCTCCCGTGGCAACGAGACCGTGAGTGCGTCAGTGCAACATGTGGAGCGCATGGTGTCGGAGGTACGGCGGGCCTCCGAGCGCGTCAACGTGCTGAGCGGGCAATCAGACGAGATCCGCCGTATCGCCGATGGCATCGCCGCCATCGCCGAACAGACCAATCTGCTCGCCCTGAACGCGGCCATCGAGGCCGCGCGCGCGGGTGAGCAGGGCCGCGGCTTCGCCGTGGTGGCCGACGAGGTCAGGGCCCTGGCCGCGCGCACACGCGAGGCAACCCAGCAGATCTCGAACGTGGTGCGCCAGAATCTCGAGTTCGCGGGTGAGGCAGTCACCGCCATGAGCGACGTCCTCGGGGCCTCGGAGGCCACTACCTCGCTCATCCGCGATGCCGGTCGCGAGATAGACGTCATCGACGCGAACACCAAGGAGGTGGTCGCCGCCGTATCCCGGCAGCTCGAGTCGGTCGGCGTGCGCCGCTGACGGTGCTGATCCCGGGCGCGCGACGCGAGCCGCGCCCACAGCGCACCGGGTAGCGTCTCTGGCGAAGGAAGCCCCGGCCGCGAGCCGCACACCCCACCATTCGCCAGCGGCGGGATGCTCGATCACATCGGGGCAAGCGCCCTCAGGGCTTCCCTGGCTGGACGTAACGCAGATACGGCTTCACCGTCTCGAAGCCCTGCGGGAAACGTGCCCTCGCCTCCTCATCGCTGAGTGACGTCACGATGATGGCCCGATCACCCGGACGCCAGTCGGCCGGTGTAGCCAGAGGGCTCGAGGCCGTCAGTTGCAGTGAATCAATCACGCGCAGCAGCTCATCGAAATTCCGGCCTGTGGTCATCGGGTAGGTCATGGTGAGCCGGATACTGCGGTCGGGCGCTATCACGAACACGGCACGGATGGTGGCGTTGTCCCTGGCCGAACGGTCCCGCGCATTGCCGACCGTATCCGCGTGAATCATCTCGTAGAGCTTCGCCACGCGAAGCTCCGGGTCGGCGATGATGGGGAAATCGACCGGCGTGCCGTGGATCTCGGCGATGTCGCTCGCCCAGGCCAGGTGGTCATCCAGCGGGTCCACGCTGAGCCCGATGAGCTTTACCTTGCGCTGCTCGAATTCCGTCTTCAGCCGTGCCAGCCGCCCAAGCTCCGTGGTGCAGACCGGCGTGAAGTCCTTGGGGTGCGAGAACAGGATCGCCCATTGGCCACCCAGCCACTCATGGAAGCGTATGCGGCCCTGGGTGGTGTCGGCCTCGAAATCCGGTGCCTCGTGTCCCAGATAGAGTGTCATTGCTGCCTCCTCCTTCGAATCGGATCGCGCCGGGCTGGCCGGCATCTCGACATCAGTGTACCGGTGCCGCCCACAGCCCACGCAAGCGTGTCGGCAAGACGACAGGCGGGTGTTCGTCCGGGCAGTGCGGGAAAGAATCCCGGGCGACACGCTGCACACTTTGACCAGGATCAGACGATCGAACCTTGGCATGAACTAAAAAAAACTGCCGATGAGTGCCCACGTGTCCAAGCCCACATCCCCGCCCCGCCGCAGCGATCCCGGATGGTCCTGCCTCCGTCCACGCATGGCCGCGCGCACGCGATCCGTGGCCTTGGCCCTGCTCCTTGCCGGGGTCAGCGGCCCCGCCTCAGCGGAACAGGCACAGCGGCTGCGTACCATCCTCACCGAAGAGCAGGCGCTGCAACGGGCCGAGACCGATGCCCAGGCACAAGTCGACGCGCTGGCCGAGGAAACCGAGGCCCTGCTGGCCGAGTATCGCGCAGTGCTGGATCAGACGGCGAGCCTTGCCGTCTACAACCGGCAGCTTGGCGGCATGGTCGCGGCACTGGAGGCGCGTCTGGACGGTTTCGACGCGCGACTCGCGAGTGCCGAAGAGACCCAGCGTAACGTCGCCCCACTGCTGCAGCGGATGTTGGAGGTGCTCGAACGCCTCATCGCCGCCGACCTGCCCTTCCTCGAGGAGGAGCGATCCGAGCGTTTGGCAGGGCTGCGCGCGTCGCTCGAAGACCCTGCCCAGCCCATCGGTGAGAAGTTCCGCCGCATGTTCGAGGCCTACCAGGTCGAAATGGACTACGGCCGTACCATCGAGGCGTGGCGCGGCACGGTCGACCTCGGTGGGGGTGCGCAGCTCATGGACCTGCTGCGCATCGGCCGGTTGTTGCTTTACGGCGTCAGTCTCGACGGCAATACCGCGCTGCGCTGGGACCCGACCGAAGGCACCTGGGTGGCCCTGCCCGCGCAGCAACTGCCCCAGCTTCAGCTTGCGCTGCGTGTCGCCCGCAAGGAGCTGCCCCCGGAGCTTTTGATCCTGCCGGTCGGGGCACCATGAGCGAACGGAGCCCACCATCGACGCAACCACGCTCGAGCACCCGCTATCCGGCAGCGCGCGGCGGCAGCTTCGTCTTCCTCGTCAGCGTGCTTGCAGCACTCAGCGGGGGGGTGCGGGCCGGGCCGCTGGACGAGCTACTCGAAGCCTTGCGCGCGGAGCGCGCGGAACAGGCGAAAGAACTCTCCGGGCGCGAGGCCCGCTTCCGCACCGAGCGTGACCAGCGCAAGCAGATCCTCGAGGAGACTCGCGCCGAGCTCGCACGCGAGCGCGCCGAGAGTGATCGCCTGCGCGCCGCCTTCGATGCGAATCAGCAGAAACTGCGCGAGCAGGAGGCCGTTCTGGCTGAACGCACGGCAGACCTCGGTGACCTTGGCTCGATCATCCGGCAGGTGGCTGGTGAGGTCGCAGCCATCACTGCCGAATCCATGGCCGGCGCTCACGATCCGGCCCGCAGCCAGGCCGCCACTGCCCTGGTGCAGGGCAAGGACCTGCCGACGCTCGCCGAGATCGAAGGGCTCTGGTCACTCATGCTCGAGGAGATTGCAGCCGGGCAGCGGATCCGGCGCGACAGCTTGCCAATCGTCGTGGCGGATGGCCTGGAACGTCCGGTCGAGGTAATCCGGATCGGTCCCTTCACGGCCTGGGCGGATGGGGCATTCCTGCGCTACCTGCCGGAGACGGCCCGCTTCCTCAGCCCGGCGCGACAACCCTCCGCGCGCCTGCGCGCGGTCATGGCCGGCCATCATGCAGGGCAGGCCGCTGAGGTCGTCATCGATCCAACCCGCGGTTCGCTCATTGCCCTCGAGGGCCAGCGTGCCGACCTCCGCGAACGCATCCATCAGGGCGGAGCGATTGGCTACGTCATCCTGGGTCTGGGTGCGCTGGGCCTCGTGGCCGCGCTGCTGCGCATGCTCAACATCGGGCTGATGGGCGCGCGGATGGATGGCTCGCGGCGTCACGGGCAACCCTCCGAGACCAACCCCCTGGGCCGCCTCATTCGCGTTTCCCGGGACAACCCCAGCCTCGATGCCGAGGCGCTGGGGCTCAGGCTCGACGAGGCCGTACTGGCCGAAACTCCAAGACTGCAACGTGGCATCGGCTTCGTCGCACTGATGGCCGCCATTGCGCCCCTGCTGGGACTGCTCGGGACCGTGACCGGCATCATCGAGACCTTCCAGGCCATCACACTCTTCGGCACGGGAGATCCCCGACTGATGTCAAGCGGGATCTCGCAGGCCCTGGTCACCACAGTGATGGGACTCCTCGTCGCCATCCCGATGTTGCTGCTGCACAACCTGCTCCACGAGCGCAGTGGAGAACTGGTGGCGCGCCTGGACGAACAGGCCGCCGGGCTGGTCGCCGAGCGTGCAGCCGGAGAGGCCGGACGTGCTCGAGCCACCTGATTTCCTCTCCCGGCTGCTCGAGAAGGGTGGCAACGAGGTCATCGGGGTACTGCTGTTATCGGCCTGGATGTGGTGGCTCATCGGCGAGCGCTTCTGGTTCCTGCACTGGCGCCTGCCGGCACTGCGCGCCCGCATGGCACTGGCCTGGAGGGTCGAGCGCCCCGAACAACCCAGCGTGCGCCTGCGCCTGCGTGCGGTGCGCTGCGCGCTGCTCGACGCGGCGCTGACGGCGCACTTCGGCACCATCCGCACGCTCACGGTGGTCTTGCCCCTGCTCGGGTTGCTGGGCACCGTAACCGGCATGATCACCACCTTCGATCTCATCGCGGCCGCAGGCAGCACCAATCCGCGCGCCCTGTCGCGCGGTATCGACGCGGCGCTCATCTCGACCATCGCCGGTCTGGTCACGGCATTGAGCGGCATGTACGCCGGCACGCTCCTGCGCGTGCGGGCCGAAAAGGAGCGCGAGCACATCGCCAGCCTGTTCGACTGAGGCGCAACGACGGCCAACCCTCACCGAGCGTATCAACGGACGGCGAACTGCATTCAGGCTCTTGTCGAAAGCGTGCAGCAGCGGAAGCAGTCATCACCACAAGGACCAGTTCAGCGACCCGACCTGCAACCATGCGACGCACTTCACGGCGAAACGATCTTGCGACCGAGGCCATCAACCTGACGCCGCTCATCGATCTCGTCTTCATCCTGCTCATCTTCTTCATCGTGACCTCCTCCTTTGTGAAGGAGACCGGCATCGAGGTCGACCGTCCCAGTGCCCGCAGTGTCGGGCGCAAGGAGGCCGCCACGATCCTGGTGGCAGTGACTGCCAAGGGTGAGATCTGGGTAGATCGGCAGCGGGTGGACGTGCGGCGCGTACGGGCCGTAGTGGAACGTCTGCATGCCGAGGCGCCGGAGGCCGCGGCGGTAGTGGTGGCAGACGAAGATGCCCGCATGGGTC
>DBNU01000227.1 GCA_002299125.1 Proteobacteria bacterium UBA664 | reverse complement strand
ACCTCGACGCCATCGCCGACTTTGCCCGGGGCGTGGATGTCATCACCTTCGAATTCGAGAACGTGCCCACGGCAGCGACCGCCTGCGCGGCGCGCTTCGTACCGGTACGCCCCGCCGGCGGCGTGCTGCACATCACCCAGAATCGACTGCGCGAGAAGACCTGGCTGGCCGCTGCCGGCATTCCGGTCACGCCCTTTCTGCCGGTGCGCTCGGCGGCCGAGCTCGCCACCGCGCTCGCCACCCTCGGGACGCCCGCCGTGCTCAAGACCGCGAGCTGGGGCTACGACGGCAAGGGACAGGTGCGCATCGACACGCCCGACGACGCCAGGGCGGCGTGGGAATCGCTGCGCGGTGCCGAGGCCATCCTCGAGGCCTTCATCGATCTCGAGGCCGAGCTCTCGGTCGTCGGCGTGCGCGGCAGCGATGGTGCCTTCACCCACTACGGCCCGGTGCGCAACACGCACGAGAATCACATCCTTGACGTCACGCTTGCGCCGGGGGGCTTCTGCGACGAGGTCGCTCGTCGGGCCGAGGCCACGGCCCACGCCATCCTCAGCAAACTCGACGTGGTCGGTGTGCTGTGCGTGGAGTTCTTCCTGGCACGTGACGGCCGGCTGCTGGTGAACGAACTGGCCCCGCGACCGCACAACTCCGGCCACTACAGCATCGACGCCTGTGTGAGCTGCCAGTTCGAGCAGCAAGTGCGCGCCGTGTGTGGCCTGCCGCTCGGGTCCGCACGACTGCTCAGACCAGCGGCGATGGTGAATCTGCTCGGCGATCTCTGGGCGACGGGCACGCCGGACTTCGCCCGCGCCCTGGCCCAGCCGGAGGTCCATCTGCATCTCTACGGCAAGACCGCGGCCCGCCCCGGACGCAAGATGGGCCACCTCACCGCGCTCGGTGCCACGGCCGAAGAGGCCCTGGAACGCGCGTTGGCGGCACGTAACGCCCTCTCGCGTGGGGCGGATGGGCGCTGACGCAGACTTTCAGGCGGGCTGACGCGCACTTTCAGTCGAGCCAGAGTTCCGCGAGCGCCAGCGGCTCCACCAGCCAGACGTGACCCCCGGAGGCCCGGAGCAAGCGCCTATTCGGCACCTCCAGCGTGGCGGCCCACATCCACCAGATAGCCCCGGGCCAGCCAGTTGCGACCGACCAGCAGACGATGCGGGGAATAGCTGCGGTCGTTCAGGTTGACCAGCACCCGCTGGCTGCGGCCGCCGTGGGCCAGTGTGAGATGCACGTGATAGCGCGCCTCGCTGCAATCCCCGGTGCGGATGCTGCGCACCCGTTCGATGCGCGAGGTGAGCGTGGCGCTCGCCCCTTCCTCGTTGACCAGCGTGAAGCGCACCAGCCGCCCGAGGTTGCGTGCGGGCTCCAGCGGGTCGCCACCCAGCACCTCGATGTCCTCGGCATGCACCGACGAGACCCCGGCCCCGGTGTCCATGCGTGCGCGAAAGGCGAGGCCGACCTCGGCCACGATGAGCGTCTCCTCGCCGGCCAGCACCTCCACTCGCGAATCGGCCTGCAGGTCACCGATGAAGACACCCGCGGCCAGCAGCACAGGCCCCATCAGGAGGGCCAACCAGCCGATCCGCGACACCCCGTTGGTGTCACCTGACTGATCGTTCATGCAGCCCCCGGACGCCGCCCGGGGCGGAGCGGGCGCCACAGCGGGCGGAGCGACCGCCACCACGCACTGGCGTTCAGGCGACGTTCAGGTGTCGCGCTGCACTCTGCATTCATGGCCAGTCACCCCTGTCCTGTGTGAATCCCGGCCCTCTCCCCTCCAGCCCTGCTCGAGGCGATCAAGGTCGGTGCAGGTGAAGAATATCGTCGCGAGCGCCAGGCGGGCGGCACAGCCAGCGTTCACTTGACCCAAGTCTCCTCCGGTTGACCCGCCCTGGCCCGCCTCTGTCCCCAGGGCAGGGCGGGCCCCTTTTCGAGCAGCAAGTTCCGCGCCCAACGCGCGGTCGCGACCGCGGGACAGCGTGCTACGCTCGCGCGCCCTCGTGCACGTCGGCCCTCCCGTGAACCGTCTCAACCCCGCCCAGCTCGCGGCCGTACGCCACGTCCATGGCCCCCTGCTCGTGATTGCCGGGGCCGGGAGCGGCAAGACGCGTGTCATCGTCGCCAAGATCGCCCATCTCATCCGCGACTGCGGCATGCCAGCCCGGCGCATCCACGCCGTCACCTTCACCAACAAGGCGGCGCGCGAGATGCGCGAGCGGGCCAGCGCCGAACTTCGGGGCGGGGATGCGCGCGGGCTGTCCGTCACCACCTTCCACACCCTGGGTCTCGACATCCTGCGCGAGGAGCACGCACGCGTGGGGCTGCGCCCACGCTTCTCCATCCTCGATGCCGACGACAGCACCGCACTGCTCGCCGAGGTCCTGCGGAAATCGCCACAGGCGACGGAGCTGCCCGCCATCCAGGCCCGCATCGCCGCCTTCAAGGGGCTGGGGCTCAGTCCCGAATCCGCGCTGGCGAGCGCCGCTGACGACAATGCCCAGCAGGCAGCCAGAGCGTGGGCGGATTATCAACGGGCGCTGCTCGCCTGCAACGCGGTGGATTTCGATGACCTCATCGGCCTGCCGGTGCAGGCCCTGAGCGAGCACGCGGACTGTCGCGCGGCCTGGCAGGAGCGCATGGGCTATCTGCTGGTGGACGAGTACCAGGACACCAACGCCGCCCAGTACCGGCTCCTGCGCGTGCTCACCGGCGAGCGGGCACGCTTCACTGCGGTGGGCGATGACGATCAGTCCATCTACGCCTGGCGCGGCGCGGCACCGCAGAACCTCCGGCTGCTGCGCGAGCACTACCCGGAACTGGCGGTCGTGGCGCTCGAACAGAACTACCGCTCCACCGGCAACATCCTGAAGGCCGCCAACGCGCTCATCGCCCACAACCCGCATGTCTTCGAGAAACGTCTCTGGTGCGAACACGGCCCGGGCGAGGATCTGCGCGTACTCGAGGCCAGCGACGAAGAGGCCGAAGCCGAGCGCGTGGTCGCCGATCTCCTGCACCGGCGCCTGCTGCACGGCATGGGCTTTGGCGACTTCGCCATCCTCTACCGTGGCAACCACCAGTCGCGGCCACTGGAGAAGCGGCTGCGCGAGGCGGAAGTGCCCTATCACCTCTCCGGCGGCACCTCCTTCTTTGCCCACAGCGAGGTACGCGATGTCTTCGCCTACCTGCGCCTGATCGCGAACCCGGATGACGACACGGCCTTCCTGCGCATCGTCAACGTGCCACGCCGCGAGATCGGCACGGCGACGCTCGAGAAGCTCTCCGCCCAGGCCACCCGTGCCGGGCTGTCGCTGCTGGAGACGGCCGCGCTTCCTGGCATACGGCTGCACATCGGTGATCGCGCCTGGCGGCAACTCGCGCTCTTCGTGGACTGGCTGCGCGAACTCGCGCGACGCGCGGAGGACGAGACCGCCGCGCAGGTGGCGCGTCGGCTGGTCGAGGAAGGCGATTACCGCGCCTGGATCGAGGAGCAGGCACCCGATGCGCGCACGGCCCGTCGCCGCAACGAGAACCTCGACGAGCTGCTCGCCTTCATCGACCGCAGCGTGCAGAAGCACCCCGATGCCGCAGATCTCGGCTCCGTGGTCAACCGCCTGACACTCATCGACCGGCTGGAACGCGGCGAGGAGGACGTCACTGGGCGCGTGCGTCTGATGACGCTGCACACGGCGAAGGGTCTGGAGTTCGCGCACGTGTACCTGATCGGCATGGAGGAAGACCTGCTGCCACATCGCCACAGCCAGTCACCCGAGGCACTGGAGGAGGAGCGCCGTCTGGCCTACGTGGGCATCACCCGCGCCCAACGCAGCCTCACCTTCACGCTGGCACGCAGCCGACGCGCGGGGGGTGAGCGCGTGGCGAGCGAGCCCAGCCGCTTTCTGCAGGAGATCCCGAGCGATCTGCTCGCCTGGGAAGGCCGCGGCCCCAAGGATGGGCAGGAGCGCACGCGCGGCAAGGCCGCGCTGGCCTCGCTGAAGAGCCTGCTGGCGGGGCGGTAATCCTTGGGTCGGTAGTCCGGGCGACCGCGCAGCGGGCCGGCCTATCGCTGGTTCGGGCCGCCGCGCAGCCTGGCGGCAAGTGCCCGTATCCCCAGGGCCTCGATGCCGTCAGCGAGGGGATAGCGGGCCTCACCCGCGTGGACCACGAAGGCAGCTTCCGGACGGAGGTCCACGAGGGCGCTGTGGAAGCCCCTGGCGGGGCGGGCGGCCTGGCTGCGCTTGATTTCAACCGCCCAGCGTTGACCATCGGGAAACTCCAGCACCAGGTCGATTTCCGCACCCGCCGCCGTGCGATAGAAGCCCGCCCGCGTGCCCCAGGGTGCCGCCGCCAGCAGGGATTCGATGACCATCCCCTCCCAGCTCGCACCCTGCACCGGATGGCCGCTGAGCTGGCTCAGGCTCGCGATGCCGAGCAGCGCGTGGACCAGGCCACTGTCGCGGACGTACACCTTGGGTGATCGGATCAGGCGTTTGGCCACGTTCGCACCGACGGGTGGCAGCCGGCGCACCAGCAGCAGGTTCACGAGCAGATCGATGTAGCGCGTGACCGTCTGTGCGCTCAGCTCGAGCGCGCGGGCAATGGACGCGGCATTCAGCAGCCCGCCCTGGTGATGGGCGAGCAGCGTCCAGAGACGTTCCAGAGTGGCCGCCGGGATGCGCGGACCGAACTGCGGGATGTCACGCTCGAGATAGGTGCGGATGAAGTCACGCCGCAGCGCCAGGCTCTCGGCATCGCTCGCGGCGAGCCAGGCCTGCGGGAAACCGCCCCGCAGCCACAGGCGTTCACGGGCCTCGAGCGTGTCCGGAACCTCTTCGAAGGTGAAGGGCGTGAGCTCGAGGTAAGCGATGCGTCCGGCCAGGGTTTCGGACTGGCGCATGAGATCGATGGCAGCGGAGCCCAGGATGAGAAAGCGCCCCTTGCCCTTGCCCTCACGACGTCCGCGGTCGATCACCCCTCTCAAGGTGTCGAACAGTTCGGGCATGCGGTGGATCTCGTCGAGGATCACCAGGCGATCCGCGCAGGCCTGGAAGAAGAGCGCGGGCTCGCTCAGCCGGGTGCGGTCGTCGCGGTCCTCGAGGTCGAGGTACAGGGCATCGAGGCTCTCGCCCAGCTTCAGAGCAAGGGTGGTCTTGCCCACCTGGCGCGGCCCCAGCAGGGCGACCGCGGCCTGACGCGACAGGGCGCTCGTCAGCTCCGGGCTGATCTGGCGAGGAAACATCCTTGCAAATTATCCACGCCGTGGATGATTTGCAAGGATAACCCATTCGATTCGGCTTGCTGGCGGCGCACCCCCTCAGCACCACCCGAGGCGCAGAAGCGCCCAGCCCACATGCTCGCGGACCAGCTCACTCGCGTCGTCCCGCCGGGCTTCGAGGACCGCAATGGCGTCAGGATCGGGCGGGCCATTCCCGAGCGCCACCGCCACGTTCCGCAGCCAGCCCTCGTAGCCGATCCGGCGCAGGGCGCTGCCCTCCGTGTAGTGCAGATAGTCGGCCTCGCTCCAGGCCATGAGCCAGATGAGCGGTGGCGCATCCAGACCATGGCGGGCGGTGAAATCCGGCAGCTCGGCGCGACCGGCGTAGCGGTTCCACGGACAGACGAGCTGGCAGTCGTCGCAGCCGAAGATGCGATTGCCGATGAGCGGCCTGAGCGGCTCCGGGATCGGGGCCTTGGATTCGATGGTGAGGTAGGGAATGCAGCGGCTGGCGTCCAGGCGGTAGGGCGCCACGATGGCACCGGTCGGACAGACGTCGATGCAGGCGCTGCAACTGCCGCAGAGATGCGGATGTTCCTGGCTCGTGATCGGCAAGGGCAGATCGGTGTAGATCTCGGCGAGCAGGAAGCTGGAACCGGCATCCCGGTGGATGAGGTTGGTGTGCTTGCCGACCCAGCCGAGTCCCGCCTTGCGAGCCAGCGCCCGTTCCAGGACCGGGGCGCTGTCCACATACACGCGATAGCCAAAGGGGCCGATGCGCGCGACCATGGCGTCGCAGAGACGCTGCAACCGGGGTCGGATCGTGCGGTGATAGTCGCGGCCGAGGGCGTAGCGGGCGATGTAACCCAGGCGGCCGTCGCCCAGCACCGCCCAGGGTTCGTGCGCAGTCACTGGCCAGTAGTCCATGCGCAGGCTCACCACACGCAGCGTGCCGGGCTTGAGACGCCGCGGCTCACAGCGCTGTTCGAGGTGTCGTTCCAGATAACGCAGTGCCCCGGCCTCGCCCCCGTGCAGACCGTCCCCGAGCCAGCGCCGCAGGCGTGCGGCATCGACGCTGACATCGGTGTCGCTCACTCCGAGCGCCGAGAAACCGAGACCGGCGGCCTCCTCGCGCAACCAGTCGAGGAGGCGTTCAGCCGGCGGCAGCGCTGCCATCCGCCTCCCCGAGGCGCCCGTTGGGCTGCGCCGGTGTGCGTGCCAGCAGGCAGCGATACAACTCGCTGAAGGCACGTGCGGCCGGACTACCGGCGGCGAAGGTGGCCACGGGCGCCCGATGCTCGCCCATGCGCTCGACCGCGGCCGCGCTCGGCAGATAGACCGGCATCAGCGTCGGATGGACGCGGGCAAAGGCGGTGATCAGGTCCCGGTGCAGGGCACGCCGACGATCGACCAGCGAGAACACCGGCCACAGCGGCAGCTCCGGGGCGCGTTCGGCGCACAGTTCGCGCAGACGCTCCCAGGCAGCGAGCGAGAGATGACTCGGCACCAGCGGCACCAGCAGGGCATCGGCCGCCTTCAACACCGCATCGGCGAGCAAGGCCATCGAGGGGGCGCAGTCGAGGACGATCCGGTCGTAACGCCCGGCGAGCTCGGCGAGCAGCCGACGCAGCCGCCTTCGCGGATGGTCGAGCCGGGCGAGATCGGCCTCCAGATGCCGGGCATCGAGGTCCATGGGCAGCACATGCAGCCGTGGCCATGCCGTCGCCTGTACTGCGCTGGCGACCGCCTCGCCCGGGGCCAGCCGCCGCCCCTCGCCGGCCCCGGCCGCCAAGAGACCGGCCACGCCCCTGCTCCCCGGTGTGCAACCGAGCAACCAGGCGGCCGCACCCTGAGGGTCGAGGTCGATGAGCAGGACCCGTTCCCCCGCCACGGCCGCCGTGTGGGCCAGATTGACGGCGATGGCCGTCTTGCCCACACCGCCCTTCGGCAGATAGACCCCGACGACGTGCATGTGTCCCTCCGTTTCCGCGCCAGTACATTAGATTCATTTGCAGATCGATGGGGCCCGCAAGCCTCTGGGGAGTGGCGTTGGGGTGAGGGCCCGGTACTCGGGGCATTGCAGATCGACTGGATCCCCGCCTGCGCGGGGATGACGGCAAGCGCAGGATGACGATGCACACCTGCACGCCTCCGGACCTCAGCGCAACCCGCGGACACGGCTGACTACCTCCCAGGCGCGTCGGATCTGGTGGGTATGCTCGTTGGCAACGGCCACCCATTCATCGGGCAGGCCCTGGGCGAGGAGTTTGTCGGGGTGGTGCCGACTGATCAGGCGCCGGTAGGCCCGGCGTGCGTCGCCGTCGCTCGCCATGGGCGGGATGCCGAGGACGCGATAGGCGTCCTCGAGCGCTGCGCGCCCGTCGTTGGCCGCTGTCGGCCCGGGGCTGCGCCGCCCGCCCGCCACCTGGGCCTCGGCGCGGGCAAACTCACCCGCCTCGATCCGCAGACACTGCACGATTTCCTGCAAGACCTGGCGCTTCTCTGGCCCGGGTGCGCCCTCGGCCCAGGCCACCGACAACATGACCTCGAGAAAGAGCAACGAGATCTCGGGATGCCCGGCAAGCCATTCGTCCAACCCGGACAGGCAGTGCGCGAGCGATACCCCTACCGCCTTGCCCTCGCGAAAGCGCTGCATGGCCGCATCACGACGTGCCGCGGTGAGCGACATGCGCTGCATGATCCGCTCGGCGGCGTGGATCTCCTCGCGCGAGACGCGTCCGTCGGCCTTGCTCAGATGTCCGAGTGTGAGAAAGGCGGCACGAAAGAAGCGCTCCCCGAGTGAATCCTCGCGGGGAGGGGCCGATCCCGGATTTTGCGTCGTGTCCTGCCCGCGGCCGTCGCGCGCTGCTGTTTCGGGGGTCGCATCGGAGGCGGCCTGGCCCCGTAGCGGGAAGCGTTCGAGCAGATAGCCCGCCAGTAGCCCCACACCCGCCCCGATGAAGCCACCGGCCACCCAACCGAGACAGCCGAGGACGAGGAGGGCTAAGGGTTCGCTGCCCTGGACACGCGCCATGTCGCCGGCCTCACCGTTTCCGGTCCTGCATCACCGGCAGCGGGAGAAGGCGTAGCGGCCACCCTCGTCGACACGGGCCAGCGATCCACCGCGCCGTGGGCTCGCAGGCGGTCGTTCGACCGCAGGCCTGTCTGCCACTGCCCCGGCAGTGCAGAGGCGGCCGGGTCACAGGCATTCCGAGGCATGGTCGGCGAGTCGCGAGCGTTCGCCCCGCATCAGGATGATGTGCCCGCTGTGGGCCCAGTCCTTGAAACGATCGACCACGTAGGTGAGCCCCGAGGTGGTCTCGCTCAGATAGGGGGTGTCGATCTGCGAGACGTTACCGAGGCAGATGACCTTGGTGCCGGGACCGGCGCGGGTGATGAGCGTCTTCATCTGCTTGGAGGTGAGGTTCTGTGCCTCATCGATGATGATGTAACGCGACAGGAAGGTGCGCCCCCGCATGAAGTTGAGCGAGCGGATCTTGATGCGCTTCTGCAGCAGGTCCGCCGTGGCTGCGCGCCCCCAGTCGCCGCCCACTTCGGATTGCGTGAGCACCTCGAGGTTGTCCAGCAGTGCGCCCATCCAGGGCGTCATCTTCTCTTCCTCGGTGCCGGGCAGGAAGCCGATGTCCTCGCCCACCGGCACGGTGACCCGGGTCATCACGATCTCACGGTAACGCTTCATGTCCATCGTCTGCGCGAGACCGGCGGCAAGTGCGAGCAGCGTCTTGCCGGTGCCCGCCTGCCCGAGCAGGGTCACGAAATCCACTTCCGGGTCCATCAGCAGATTGAGTGCGAAGTTCTGCTCGCGATTGCGCGCGACGATCCCCCAGACCGAATGATGGGCGCTGCGGAAATCCGCCACCTGCTGCACGTCGGCGACGCTGCCACCGACACGCCGGACAATGGCCTCCAAGCCGCCCTCCTCGTCCTGCCAGATGCACTGCTGCGGATACCAGCCCGCAGTCAGCGGCCCCTGCAGGCGGTAGAGCGTGCGCTCGCCTTGCGTCCAGCACTGCATGTCGCGTCCGTGCGTCTCCCAGAAATCGGCGGGGAGCACCGCAGTGCCACTGTAGAGCAGCGCGACATCATCCAGCACCTTGTCGTTCTGGTAATCCTCGGCGTGCACTCCGACGGCGCGCGCCTTGATGCGCAGGTTGATGTCCTTGGACACCAGCACCACTTGACGCTCCGGCCGCAGACGCGAGAGTGCCAGCGCGGTACCGAGGATGTTGTTGTCGGGACGGTTGCCAGGCAGGCCGCCGGGCAGGTCGTCCTGCATCTGCTGCGTCTGCAGGAACAGACGCCCCAGCGGTCGTTCATCATGGGCGTGACCATTCGCCTGGCCATTGCCATGCAATGGCGATGGCAGTGGCAGGCCAGCCTCGATGACGGCGTGATCTGCGTCGTGGATGAGTTCATCGA
>DBNU01000193.1 GCA_002299125.1 Proteobacteria bacterium UBA664 | reverse complement strand
GCGTCGAGCGCTTCCCGCTGGCAGACGACGTAGAGGCGATCTCACTTTGCGATCTGTGCGCGACACTGGCGGCGGAGTAAGCCGGGTCGCGCATTATCCTGCCGCTGTTCGGCCATCCACGAGGCCAGCCCGCACTGCACCCGTGGCAGGCCGGTGCCGACTGCGGAGCGTGGGCAAGGCGAAGTTCTTGCCGGTGGACGTGCGCGACGTCCTCATCATTGTTCTCGGGCAGGCCGATTCGATGGTCAACCACGGTAATCCGGTTTCGGCTGACCTTGACGCCGACGGTCAACCACGGTAATCCCGATTTGGCTTACCACTTCGGGTGCCGCATGGAACTGACGCAGAACCTCTGGGAGCGCTACGGCTTCAGCGACAACCCCTATGACACCAAGGCGTTGTCGCTCAGCCGCTCGGCGTCGCTGTCGGTAGAGGCGGCCTACATCCCGCGGGCCGCAGGGGCCACGTCGGCGAATCTGCTGACCAACTTCCTGCGCAACCCGGGTGGGGGCCGCATCGTCGTCGAGGGCGACCCCGGGGTGGGCAAAACGACCTTCGTCAATTTCCACCGGCAGCAATGGGAAGCCGCCGCCAGGCACAAGCTGATCTCGCCGCCCGGTGAGATCTCGGTCCGGGAGGGCTGGACGGAGCGCGACCTGCTGCTCAACCTGCTGGCCTCGCTGTCTGCGCGCCTGCGGCTCGACCTCGGCGAGAAGGACTTCGCCAGGAACAAGCTCCTGACCGAGATCAACGCCATCGTGGGCGTGCGTGCGGAAGACGGTAGCGGGCTCAGCGCCAGTCTGACGCTGTTCGGCTTCGGCGGCGGGCTGGGGCACAACCGCAGCAAGTCGGCGAAGGTCGGAGAGCTCACCAACGAGCATCTGCGGGACTGCCTGCAACGCCTGATCGCCCTCGTGAAGAAGCGGGGCTTTGCCGGGGTCATCTTTCACCTGGACAACCTGGAGCTCCTGGGGCGGAGCAACATCGCCGCCCTGCAGAAGTTCTTTGACGCCGCGCGCGATCTGCTGCAGGAGAAGGATGCCTACTTCATCTTCGTCGGCAACGCGGGGATGTTCCAGCAGGTCATCGTGCCGCTGCCACGGGTCCGCAGCATCTTCTTCGACATGCCCGTGCATCTGGACCCGCTGACCCTAGCTGAAGTGAAGGCCGTGATGGAGCGCCGTTACACGCTGCTGGCGGTGCCGAACAAGGCCTGGATCAAGCCGGTCGAAGACATCGTCGTGGAGAGTCTCTACCAGACCTTCTCCGGCAAGATCCGCTATGTGATGAATGCCATCACGTCGCTGGTGAGCCATCTGCCGGACAGCTACGCCCGCACGCTGTCGCTGGAGGAGGCCAGGACGCTCCTGCAAGGGATTGCCCGCAGTCAGGTGCGCAGCCTGCTGCATGGTGCTGAAGAGGCCGTGTTCCTGGAGGCCGCGGCGTTGGGGCGATTCACGAACACCCAGCTTGCCACCCGGACTGACAAGAGCAAGCAGCAGATCCAGAAGTACCTGAAGAGCTGGCTTGCGCTCAACATCGTGGCGCAACGCGAGCGCGAGGGACGCCAACAGTTCTACGAAACCGACCCTCGCTTCGCGGTGCTCAGGCGCGACGTGGCATGAGCCGCCACGGCTGCAAGTTCCATGGCAAGGCCGTGCGGCTGGCGAGGCGGTCTGGGGCGAGACGCGAGCGGGCCGACCCGTCGCCCGTACACGGCGAGCGAGCGCAGGAGGCGCACGGCTGACGCAAGGCTCTCCAGCCGCCACGCGCGCGCAGCCTGAGCTTGGGATTTGACGGTAATGCGGGAATACGGGCACCCTGCTTTCCATGAAAACCACTATCGACGTTCCCGACGATCTGTACCGTAGGGTCAAGGCCAAGAGCGCGATGCTCGGCAAGCCGATCCGCGAGGTGACGGTCGAACTCTACGTGCGCTGGCTGGCGGGCGAGCCGCCGGCGGGCCCGGGACCATCGCCGCAGGCATGGCTGAGCGGCTGGCTCGAGTCCGCCGACGCTGCGGTCCACGCGGCGCCGGCCAGCCGACCGGCGCGGGATGAGCTCGCAGCCGACCGAGATCGGCTGGACCGGCGTTGACCGCGCTCGTCATCGATGCCAGCGTCTGGATCTCAGCGGCCGATGCGACCGACCCGTTCAGCGGGAGGAGCCGCCGCTTCCTCGAAGCCGTGGCGGTCGGCGCTTTGCCGGTCGCGTTGCCCGTGCTGGCGCGCATCGAAGTCGCCTGCGCGCTCGCGCGGCGCTTGCGAGACGCGCAGGCCGCACACCACATCGCCAACGGTATCGTCCGCTCGCCACTTGTGATCGAGCATCCGCTGGACGCGGCGCTGGTGGACAACGCAATCGCGGCAGGGACGGACGCATTTCTCCGAGCAGCCGACGCCGTCTACCTGGCACTCGCGCGCAGCCTCGGCGCCGCGATGGTGACTTGGGACGGTGAGTTGATCCGGCGTGGCGACGCGGTCACGCCCGAGGTGTGGCTCGCCGAACGTGCCTGAGGTGCGTGGAGCTGGACTTCGCGGGCATCAGCGAGATCGGCAAAAGCTTGAACTCGCCGCCCTCCAAGCCTGCTGCGACAAGACCCGCACGCGAAGGAAGGCGATGATGCGGGCGCTGCGCACCGGCAGGACACCGCTCATCTGAGTCCGGCGAATGGCCAACCCGCCAACCGGCAATCGGCAATCGGCAATCGGCAATCGGCAATCGGCAATCGGCAATCGGCAATCGGCAATCGGCAATCGGACGTTTGCCAACCAGGCAAACAGACGCTACGGTGGTCGGCAAATGGACGGTCTCGCGTGAAGCTCTATGCCCGGCCGCTGGCGGGCAGCCTCAAGGCCGCGCTGCGCGACACACCGGTGGTCTGCCTGCTCGGGCCGCGCCAGTCCGGCAAAACCACGCTGGCGCGCATGCTCGTGCCGCGCTATGCCTACATCACCTTCGACGACGCCGCGACGCTGGCCTTCGCGCGGGCCGATCCGACGGGCTTCGTGGCTGCGCTGCCGCCGCGAACGATCCTCGACGAGATCCAGCGCGTGCCGGAGCTGTTGCGCACGCTCAAGCTGGCGGTCGACCAGGATCGGCGGCCGGGCCGCTTCGTGCTCACCGGCTCGGCCAATCTGCTGCTGTTGCCCGGACTCGGCGATTCGCTGGCCGGGCGCATGGAGATCGTGCAACTGCATCCGCTCACGGCCGCCGAGCAGGCGCGCGCACCGGGCGGCTTCCTGGCGGCGCTGCTGGGTGGGCGCTTGCGACCAGCCATCGCCGAGGCCGCACTGCAGGCACCGCTGGCGCTGGCCGAGCGCATCGTCGCGGGCGGCTTCCCGGAGGCGGTGGCGCGGCCTGCCGCCCGCGCCCGTGCCTGGCACCGCGAATACCTGCGCATGCTGCTTGAACGCGATGTGCGCGAGGTCGCGCGTGTTCGCGACACCACCGCGATCGGGCGAATGCTGGAACTGCTGGCGCTGCGCACGGGGGAGCTGCTGAATGTGTCCAGCCTCGGCAACGATCTGGACTTGCGCCGCGAAACCGTCGATCACTACCTCAGCGTATGCGAGCGACTCTATCTGGTGCGCCGCCTGCCGCCGTGGCATCGCAATCACGCCAGCCGCTTGATCAAGTCACCGAAGGTGCACCTGCTGGACAGCGGACTGGCCGCCACGCTGACCGGCCTCACCGCGGCGGACTGGAACAAGCAGCGCAGCCGCTTCGGGCACCTGCTCGAATCCTTCGTGGTCCAGCAGCTCGTGGCGCAGGCCGGCTGGACGGACCCCGACCTGCGCTTTTGGCACTATCGCGACAAGGACCGGGTGGAGATCGATCTGGTTATCACGCGCGGCCAGCAGACCTGGGGCGTGGAGGTGAAATCGACGATGACAGCAATGCCCGCTGACGGGCAGGGCCTGCGGCGGCTGGCCGAGCAATGCGGCGCGGATTACCAGGGCGGCGTGCTGCTCTACGCGGGTGACAGCGCCTACGCGCTCGGCGACGGGCGCAGCCTCGCGATGCCGCTGGCGCGACTGTGGGACCTGTAGGCCGGCTGGGCCTCACCGGCCCCAATCGAAACTGGACGCTGACATGAAACGGCAGGGTATGCCGCACTCCGAAGTCGAGTCCCAGCACACCGAATGGAAGGCGTCCTGGCGCGACGACCATCTGCGCTGGGTGTGCGGCTTTGCCAACGCCGAGGGTGGCGTGCTAGCTATCGGGCGCAACGACCGGGGACAGGTGGTCGGCATTGCCGACGCCGCGAAGCTGCTGGAGGAGTTGCCAAACAAGATCCGCGACCTGCTCGGCATCCTGGTCGAGGTCAATCTCCGCAGAGAAGGCGGCAAGGACTACCTCGAGGTCGTGACGCCGGCGTATCCCTCGCCGATCAGCTACCGTGGGCACTACTACCAGCGCAGCGGCAGCACGCTGCAGGAATTGAAGGGTGCCGCTCTCGACCGATTCCTGCTACGCCGCCATGGCCGTCGCTGGGACGATGTGCCGGTGCCCGGTGTCGCTCCGCGCAACCTGTCCAAAGTCGCCGTGGATGCGTTCCGAGCGTGCGCGCGCGCAAGCGAGCGCGTGGCGGCGGTCGACCTGGGGGAGTCTTCCGCCGGCTTGATGGAGAAGCTGCACCTCTGGGATGGCACCCACCTGAAGCGCGCGGCGGTGCTGGCTTTTCACCCAGAGCCGGAACGTTACGTCACCGGTGCCCTGGTGAAGATCGGCTTCTTTCGCAGCAACGACGATCTCCGTTATCACGATGAGGTCTGCGGCCCCTTGTTCACGCAGGTGGACCAGACCCTGCGATTGCTGCGGACCAAGTACCTGAAGGCTGCGATCAGCTACCAGGGTATCCAGCGGATCGAGACCTACCCGGTGCCTGAGCCCGCCCTGCGTGAGGCCGTGCTGAATGCGATCATTCACAAGGACTACGCTTCCGGTGTGCCCGTGCAGATCAGCGTTTATGACGACAAGCTGATGGTCTGGAACCCGGGGCAGTTGCCGCCCTCGTGGACAGTGGAGAAGCTCAAGCAGAAGCATGCCTCGCATCCATTCAATCCAGATCTGGCGAACGTGTTCTTCCGTGCCGGGGAGATCGAGGCGTGGGGGCGCGGCATCGAGCGGATCGTGGCAGCCTGCCGCGTGGCTGGGCTTCCGGAGCCGGTGATCGCCCATGACGCGACCGGTCTGTGGGTGACCTTCGCTTTTTCGCGCGGCTACCTTACGTTGATCGAAGGCTTGTCCGAGCGTGTCGCCGATCGGCGTACCCACGAGGTCACCGACCCAGTCACCGACCCAGTCACCGACCCAGTCACCGACCCAGTGGATCGCGTGCTGGTGATACTGGCAAGCCAGGCATTGGCACCTTCAGTGATTCAGGATCGCCTCGGGTTGAAGCACCGCCCCACGTTCCGCGCCAACTACCTGCACCCGGCGGAGGGACTAGGCCTCATCGAAATGACCCTGCCTGACAAGCCCAACAGTCGTCTGCAGCAGTACCGACTCACTGAGAACGGCCGCGCCAGATTGGCCGCGCTCCGGAAGGGAGGCTGATTTGGAACGGCGCGAGCAGACCCACCCCGGGCGCCGCACGCAGGATCGCGCGGCTACCCTGCGCAGCGACAAGACCCGCAACCGGCCGGCTTCAGTCGGCTGGATCACCCCTGACGTGCTGACCGTGCGGTGGTGGGGGCTGCCCCGATGCGTCACGGACCAAAGCCTATGACAAGCCCTGCGAGCCTGACCCCATGATCACCGGCAACATCAAGAGCCAGATCGATCAGATCTGGAACGCCTTCTGGTCCGGCGGGATCTCCAATCCGCTGGAGGTGATCGAGCAGATCACTTACCTGCTCTTCCTGCGCCGGCTGGACGACCTGCACACGCTGGAAGAGAACAAGTCCGCGCGGCTCAAGAGGCCAATGGAGCGTCGGGTCTTCCCCGAGGGCAACGACGGCATCGGGAAGAACGGGGGCCGCCCTTACGACGACCTGCGCTGGTCGCGCTTCAAGCACTTCGCTCCGGGCGAGATGCACACCGTGATCGGCGAGCATGTGTTCCCCTTCCTGCGCAATGAACTGGCCAGGAATCACGGCGGTGACGACTCCACCTACGCGCACCACATGAAGGACGCGCGCTTCACCATCCCCACGGCGGCGCTGCTGGCCAAGGTGGTGGACCTGCTCGACGCCGTGCCGATGGCGGACCGCGACACCAAGGGCGACGTCTACGAATACATGCTCGGCAAGATCGCCAGCGCCGGGCAGAACGGCCAGTTCCGCACGCCACGCCACATCATCCAGTTGATGGTGGAGCTGACTGCGCCGGAGCCAACTGACGTGATCTGCGACCCGGCCTGCGGCACCGCGGGCTTTCTCGTCGCCGCCGGCGAGCACCTGCGCGAGCGTTACCCGAACCTGCTGCACGACGCCGGGCTGCGCGAGCACTTCCACCACCGCATGTTCCACGGCTTCGACTTCGACAACACCATGCTGCGCATCGGCAGCATGAACATGCTGCTGCACGGCGTGGAGAATCCCGACATCCGCTACCGCGATTCGCTGGCGCAGGACCACGCCGGCGAGGACGAGAAATACACGCTGGTGCTGGCCAATCCGCCGTTTGCCGGCAGCCTTGACTTTGGGAACACCGCCAAGGACCTGCTCGCCATCGTCAAGACCAAGAAGACCGAGCTGCTGTTCCTCGCGCTGTTCCTGCGGCTCTTGAAGCCGGGCGGCCGCGCCGCGGTGATCGTTCCCGACGGCGTGCTGTTCGGCTCGAGCAAGGCACACAAGGAACTGCGCCGCGCGCTGGTGGAGGAGCAGAAGCTCGACGCCGTCGTCAAGCTGCCCGGCGGCGTGTTCCGGCCCTACGCGGGTGTGTCGACCGCGATTCTGCTGTTCACCAAGACCAACTCCGGCGGCACCGACTTCGTCTGGTTCTACGACGTCGAGGCCGACGGCTTAAGCCTTGACGACAAGCGCACGCCGCTGCTGCCCGAAGACAAGCTCGGCCCCGTGCCGGCCTGCCTCCGTCATTCCCGCGAAGATGCCGAGGCACCCACTCGTCATTCCTGCGCAAGTACGGAGACCTCACTCCGTCATTCCCGCGCAGGCGGGAATCCAGTCCTGACGCCAGAGGACCACGCCAAGAACAACCTGCCCGACGTGCTGGCGCGCTGGGCTGGGCGCAACAGCACTGAGCGCGAACGCCCGCGCACCGCGCAGAGTTTCTGCGTGCCGAAGGCCGACATCGCAGCGCAGGGCTACGACCTCTCGCTCAACCGGTACAAGGAAGTGGTGCACGAGGCGGTCGAGCACCGCGCGCCAAAGGAGATCCTCGCCGACCTCGCGAAGCTGGAGGAGGAGATCCAGCGGGGGATGAAGGAGTTGGAGGGGATGCTCAGGTGAGCAACGCGCCGACCATTGAACTCGGCACGCTCATGCCGGCACGAGCGGGAACCGTTGACCCTGCGAAGTTCCCCGACGAGGTATTCGATCTCTACAGCATTCCTGCCTTCGATCGCGGCACATCCGAAATCGTCCCCGGCAAAGAGATCGGCTCAGCCAAGCAAATCGTCGAGCCCGGAGATGTACTGCTGTCAAAGATCGTGCCGCACATTCGGCGGTCGTGGGTTGTTGGCGAGAACCGCGGCCGTCGGCTTATAGCGTCTGGTGAATGGATCGTGTTCCGGAGCTACCGTGTCCATCCACAGTTTCTGCGGCACGTGCTCGTCGGAGACCCGTTCCACGCCCAGTTCATGCGCACGGTCTCAGGGGTGGGCGGCTCGCTGCTTCGCGCACGTCCAGCGCACGTTGCCCAGATCACGATCCCACTCCCACCCCTCCCCGAGCAGCGGCGGATTGCGGAGATCCTGGACAAAGCGGACGCGCTGCGTGCCAAGCGAAGCAAAGCCCTCGCCGAACTCGACACCCTCACCCAATCCATCTTCCTCGACATGTTCGGCGATGCGGACAGGAACCCCAAATCCTGGCCAATTCGTCGGGTATCCGAGTACGTCGCCGAGTTTCAAGGTGGAAAAAGTCTTGAATCGGAAAGCGGCGAGAACGTCGTAACGCGGAATCGAGTACTGAAGGTGAGCGCCGTGACCGGAATGACGTTTCTCGCCAATGAGTGCAAACCGGTCCCGGACAGTTACACCCCACCGGTCGAGCACTTTGTACGTCCCGGCGATCTGCTCTTCAGCCGCGCCAACACGACCGACCTCGTCGGTGCTGTTGCGTACGTGGAACGCACACCTCAGAACTTGCTGCTACCGGACAAACCCTGGCGCTTTGTGTGGAGGCAGCCTGCGCTGGTAGAGCCGCTCTTCATCTGGGCGCTCTTTCAGACACCAGCGGTCCGACGAGAGATCGGGAGTAGGGCAACCGGCACAAGCGGGTCGATGAAAAACATCTCGCAGGAGAAAGTCTTCGGCATTTCGACCATTTGTCCGCCGATAGCGATCCAGAGGGAATTCACGAAGCGCCTTGCCGCCGTCGAAAGGGTCCGCGTCGACTGTCACGCGTCCGCCAAGGACAGCCACGCATTGTTCACTTCGCTCCAGCACCGCGCTTTCCGGGGAGAGCTGTAGCCATGCCCGGCGAGTTCATCGGCGTATGGTCCGAGACTTGGCGCGTGTTGCTGCGCGAGTTGCGCAAGGAACGGTTGGTCCACAGCGTCGGTGCCACCAAGGCGGCTCGCTGGTTTCTCGGCGCTCATCCGGCGAATTGCAACCTCGAAGAGCTGCCGTCATAGCCGCCGCAATCAGCGACGGGCAGGGCCCGCGTAACCCAATGATTCGAAAGCGCGCGGTCGACCGTGCGATTGCAACCGGCGGATCACCGGTTGCAATCCCTGCGCAATTCCGCTGCAAACGGCGATGGTGACGTCGGCTCGGCCGCAGGTCTGGCGGCCTCCTGCCGGCCCCGGTCTTTCGCCTCCGGGCTGTGCTCGTGACCGCACCACCACCCGCCGTTGATTCAACGTGGCGCACGAACCTAAAATAACCGCTCCGCTTGTTTTAGGCTCTGCCGCCCATGCACCGGCCCAGCCCCGGCCACTACGTCACCGCCACGAGCGCCGGCGAGCCGTTCCGGGCCTTCGTGCCGGCACCGTTGCCGCCCGATCCGCCGGTGGAGTGGTCGGCCGCATTGCGTCGGCGCTTCGACGCGGCGCTGCTGGCGCTCGGGCGGCTCGACGCGGTGACGGCGCTGCTGCCGAACGCGGCGCTGCTGCTCTACAGCTTCGTGCGCAAGGAGGCGGTGCTGTCCTCGCAGATCGAGGGCACGCAGTCCTCACTGGCCGATCTGCTGCTCTACGAGATCGACGAGCAGCCGGGCGTGCCGGTGGAAGATGCGCGCGAGGTGAGCCGCTGCGTGGCGGCGCTCGAACGTGGCCTGCAGAGGCTGCGGGGCGGGTTGCCGCTGTGCATGCGCCTGCTGTGCGAGATGCACGAGGTGCTGATGAGCCACCCGGGCGGGCGCAGCAAGACGCCCGGCGAAGTGCGCCGTTCGCAGGTCTGGCTCGGCGGCACCCGGCCCGGCAACGCGGCCTTCGTGCCGCCACCGTCCGAGGCGGTGCCCGAGTGCCTGGCTGCGTTCGAACGCTTCCTCAACGACGCTCCCGAACCGGCGCCACCACTGCTGAAGGCTGCTCTCTGCCATGTGCAGTTCGAGACCATCCACCCGTTTCTCGACGGCAACGGGCGCCTTGGTCGACTGCTGATCGTGCTGCAATTGGTGGCCGATGGCGTGCTGCGCGAGCCGATGCTGTACCCAAGCCTCTTCTTCAACAGGCATCGCGCGCTCTACTACGAACTGCTCAACGGGGTGCGCCTGCACGGCGACTGGGAGCGCTGGCTCGACTTCTTCGCCGAGGGCATCGAGGCAAGCGCGACGCAGGGCGTGGCCACGGCAACGGCCTTGCTCGCGCTGGTCAACGCGGATCGCGTCCGCATCGCCGGCCTTGGGCGCGCGGCGACGTCGGCGCTCGAGGTACACCAGGCACTGCAGCGCCAGCCCATCGCCACCTCGGCTGCACTGGTGAAGGCGACACGGCTCACGCCAGCGACGGTCAACAAGTCGCTGGCGCACCTCACGCGCATCGGCATCGTGAGTGAACTCACCAACCGGCAGCGTGGCCGCGTGTTCAGCTATCGCGAGTACGTCGGGCAACTGGCGTCTGAACTGGAGATGCCCGGATGAGCCAGTTCGCCTTCCTGCAGGGGGAATGGCCGGCGGTACACGACGCCGCGGTGCATGCGGAAGCGGCCGTGCATACCGACCCGCGCACGGCCTGCTTCTACGCGCGCCGCGCGCTCGAGCTGGCAGTGTGCTGGGTGTACAAGCACGATGATGCACTCAAGCTGCCGTACCAGAACAACCTGTCGGCGCTGATCCACGAGCCGAGCTTCAAGCAGACCGCCGGCGAGGCCGTGTTCAGCAAGACGCGGGTCATCAACGCGCTGGGTAACCGCGCCGTGCACGGACCGCGGGCGATCCCACTCGACGAGGCACTGGTCGCGGTGCGCGAGCTGTTCCACGTGGCCTACTGGCTTGCGCGCACCTATGGTCGCACGTCGCGTCCGGCGCCGAACCTGGCCTTCGACGCAAGCGCGCTGACGAAGGCGGCTCCGGTGCGCGCGCAGACCGCCGAGCAGTTGCAGCAGCTCGAAGCCAGTCTGCGCGAACGCGACGACAAGCTCGCCGCCTTGCTGGCCGACAGGACCACGCTGGACGAGGAGCTGGCTCGCCTGCGCGCCGAAGTGGCAGCGGCCAAGCAGGCTGCTGCCTTGCTGCCGGACACGCACGACTACTCCGAGGCCGAGACGCGCGACACCTTCATCGACCTGCTGCTTAAGGAAGCCGGCTGGCCGCTCGATGAGCCGCGCGACCGGGAGTTCGAAGTCGCCGGGATGCCCAACAAGGAAGGCCGGGGCTTCGTCGACTACGTGCTGTGGGGAGACGACGGCAAGCCGCTCGGCCTCGTGGAGGCCAAGCGCACCCGGCATGACGCACGCGTCGGCCAGCAACAGGCCAGGCTGTACGCCGACTGCCTGGAGCGCCAGTTCGGCCAGCGTCCGTTGATCTTCTACTCCAACGGCTACGAGCACTGGCTCTGGGACGACACCCGCTACCCGCCGCGCGCGGTGCAGGGCTTCTACAAGAAGGCCGAGCTGGAGCTGGCGATCCAGCGGCGCAGTACGCGCAAGCCGCTGGCGGCGGGCGAGATCAATCCGGGCATCGCCGAGCGCTACTACCAGACGCGCGGCATCCGGCGCATCGCCGAGGCCTTCGAGCGCGACCACGAGCGCAAAGCGCTGGTGGTGATGGCCACCGGCGCCGGCAAGACGCGCACCGTGATCGCGCTTGCCGATCTGTTGATGAGGAGCAACTGGGTCAAGCGCGTGCTGTTCCTGGCCGACCGCGTGGCGCTGGTGAATCAGGCGGTGAATGCCTTCAAGCGCCACCTGCCTGACGCCTCGCCGGTGAACCTGGTGACCGAAAAGGACACCGAAGGGCGGGTGTTCGTTTCCACCTACCCGACGATGATGGGGCTCATCGACAGCTCGCGTGAGGGCGGGCGCGACGGCCAGCGGCGCTTTGGCGTGGGGCACTTCGATCTGGTGATCATCGACGAGGCGCATCGCTCGGTGTTCCAGAAGTACCGGGCACTCTTCGACTGGTTCGACTCGTTGCTGGTCGGGCTCACGGCCACGCCCAAGGATGAGGTGGACCGCAACACTTACCGCCTGTTCGATCTGGAGAGCGGCGTGCCCACTGACGCCTATGGGCTGGATGATGCGGTGCGCGACGGCTTCCTTGTTCCACCGCAGGCCGTGTCAGTGCCGCTGAAGTTCCAGCGCGAGGGGATCCGCTACGACGAGCTGTCCGAAGAGGACAAGGATCAGTGGGACGCGCTGGAGTGGAACGAAGAAGGCGACGTCCCTGATCGCGTCGAGGCAGAGGCGGTCAACAAGTGGCTGTTCAACAAGGACACAGTGGACAAGGTTCTGGAGCACCTCATGACCCGGGGCGTGACGGTCTCGGGGGGCGATCGGCTGGGCAAGACCATCCTGTTCGCCAAGAACCAGCAGCACGCCGAGTTCATCGCCGAGCGCTTCAACGCCAACTACCCGCACCACCAAGGCGAGTTCGCGCGCGCGATCACCTTCAAGACCGAGTACGCGCAGAGCCTGATCGACAGCTTCTCGATCAAGGACAAGGCACCGCACATCGCCATCTCGGTGGACATGCTCGATACGGGGATAGACGTGCCGGAAGTCGTGAATCTGGTGTTCTTCAAGCTAGTGCGCTCGAAGACCAAGTTCTGGCAGATGCTCGGTCGTGGTACGCGCCTGTGTCCCGACCTGTTCGGCCCGGGGCGCGACAAGGACTGCTTCTACGTCTTCGACTACTGCCAGAACTTGGAGTACTTCAGCCAAGACATCCCTGCCACCGAGGGCGCGGTCGGTGCGTCGCTCGGCAAGCGCTTGTTCAATGCTCGGTTGGATCTCATCGCCGAACTGGATGGTCGCTTCACCGACGACGATCAGAGATCGCAGCGGGAGCCGCAGGATCCCCGGCATGGGCATCCGATGTCGGAGCGTGAGGTTCGCGCGCAGCTCGCGGCGCTGTTGCAGTGCGAAGTTGCGGCGATGAACCTCGACAACTTCGTCGTGCGGCCGCGGCGACGCATTGTCGAGGAGTACGCCAGGCCCGAGGCATGGGCATCTTTGTCACCTGCAGCGATCACGGAGCTTTCGCATCAGGTCGCTGGCCTGCCGTCGGAGCTTGACCCGGAAAGCGAGGAGGCCAAGCGCTTCGATCTGCTGGTCCTGAAGCTGGAACTCGCACTGCTACGCTCCGAGCCGGCCTTCGCGCGCCTGCGCGATCGGGTCAAGGAGCTTGCGGGGCTGTTGGAGGAGCTAGCGACCGTGCCGATGGTGCGCGATCACTTGACGCTGATAGAGGACGTGCAGAGCGAAGCATGGTGGCAGGACGTGACTGTGCCGCTGCTCGAGGCCATGCGCCGGCGGCTGCGCGATCTGATCAGGCTCATCGAGAAGCGCAAGCACAAGCCCATCTACACCGACTTCGAGGACCAATTGGGCCAGGAGGTCGCGGTCCCTTTGCCCGGGCTCGGCATGGGGACCGACCACACGAAGTTCCGCGCCAAGGTGCAGGCCTTCCTGCGAGCGCATCAAGATCATCTTGCGATCCACAAGCTGCGGATGAACCGGGCGCTGACCGCTGCTGATCTCTCTGAGTTGCAACGCCTGCTTGTTGAGAGCGGCATTGGCGGCGCGGAGGACATCCAACACGCCGCCGAGGAGTCGCAAGGGCTGGGGCTCTTTGTGCGCTCGCTGGTCGGCCTCGATCGCCAGGCGGCAAAGGAAGCCCTGGCTGGGTTCGTCAACGGGAAGACACTCAGCGCCAACCAGATCGAGTTCGTGAACCTGATCGTCAACCACCTCACCGAGCACGGCCTGATGGACGCCGCGCGGCTCTACGAATCTCCCTTCACCGACCTGACGCCGCATGGTCCGGATGCCATCTTCAACCCGGTGGAACTGATCGAACTGCTGGCAGCCATTGATGAGGTGCGTCACAGCGCCATTACGGGATGAGCACCCCGCCAGCCCCCCCCGGCAGCACACCTACTTCCCGATACAGAAGCGCCCGAAGATCTCGCCGAGCAAGGTCTCGACATCGGCATGGCGGCCGAACAGGCGATCGAAGGCCGTTGCCGCTGCACGCAGCGCCTCTGCCGCAAGCTCCGGCCCCACAGCACCGGCGCTGAGGGCCGCTGCCTCAGTCAGCCGCTCTTCGATCTCCGCCAGCGCGCTGGCGTGGCGTGCCTGCATCAGGCCGATGGCGCCCTGATCGAGCTGGGCGGCCTGTGCCTGCAGACGTGCTTCGAGCGCTGCCATGCCGGTGCCGTGCAGCGCCGAGACCGCCAGCGGAACATCGACCGCGCGCTGCCGTGAACTCTGGTCGCTCATTGCCCCCGACGCGGCGGGATCCGTGCGTCTCTCCACTGGTGCTGCCAGCAGATCGGCCTTGTTGTGCACTTCGATGAGCAGCACGCCTTGCGGGCGCGTGGCGCGCAGTTCTTCCAGCAGTGTCGCTGCCTCTGCCGCCACGTCGGGTGCCGAGACGAACAACCACACATCGGCCGTTTCCAGTGCTGCGCGTGCCCGGCGCACCCCTTCGGCCTCCAGGGCCGATGCGGTCTCGCGCAGGCCCGCCGTATCGCAGAGGGTGAGGCAGAGGCCCGCGAGAGTGATTTCTGCCTCCAGTGCATCGCGCGTGGTGCCGGCATCGGGGCTCACCATGGCGCGATCGGCGCCAAGCAGCCGGTTGTAGAGCAGTGATTTGCCCGCATTCGGCGGGCCCACGATCACCACGCGCAGACCGCTCCGTGCGTGCCGGCCGCGTCGGGCAGCTTCAGCCAGTGCGCGGACGTCGGCCGTGAGGCGCGCGATCCCGGGGCAGGGCTCCGGGCGCAGTGCGTCTTCCGGCAGATCTTCAGGGAAATCGATGCGGGCCTCGACCTCGGCCCGCAGGCTCGCCAGCCGTGCCTCCAGTGCCTGCAACTGTGCGCTTGCCTCACCGCCCATGGCACGCAGTGCAAGCCGCGCCGCGCCGCGCGAGCCGGCGGCGATGAGATCGGCCACGGCCTCGGCCTGCAGCAGATCCATGCGGCCGTTCAACCAGGCCCGCTCGGTGAACTCGCCGGGGCGTGCCGGACGGGCACCCGCGGCGCGGGCCGCTTCGTGCAGCAGTGCGAGCACAACCGGCGATCCGTGCGTCTGCAACTCGAGGATATCTTCGCCCGTATAGGAATGGGGCGCGGGAAACCAGAGCAGAAGGCCTTCGTCCAGGGCCTGGCCCTCGCCATCGCGGAACTGCCGGAGTACTGCGCGCCGCGCGGGTGGCAGGCCGCCGGCGAGCCGCTCGGCCAGCAGACGCACTGCCGCAGTCTGACCCGAGATCCGCAGCACACCCACCGCCGCCTGGCCCGGTGCCGTGGCGATGGCGGCGATGGTGTCGGTCTCCAGTGCCAGGGGCTGCGGCCTCAGGTCTTCGCGGGCGCGGCTTCGGCCTCGATGCCGCGTGTGATCAGCCATTGCTGAGCGATCGACAGCACGT
>DBNU01000196.1:5193-7497 GCA_002299125.1 Proteobacteria bacterium UBA664 | reverse complement strand
TGGGGCTCGCCCCAGCCTTCGTGCCCCAGATCGCCCGCGCCATGGAGACCAAGCCACGCACACCGGTGCTGTGGTTGCACGGGCTCGAGTGCACCTGCTGCACCGAAAGCTTCATCCGCTCGGCCCATCCGCTGGCCAAGGATGTGATCCTCTCGATGATCAGCCTCGACTACGACGACACGCTGATGGCCGCCGCCGGTCACCAGGCCGAGGCCCTGCTCGAGGAGGCCATCGCGCGCCACAAGGGCAACTACATCCTGGCGGTGGAGGGCAACCCGCCGCTGAACGAAGACGGCATGTTCTGCATCCAGGGCGGCCGCCCCTTCATCGAGAAGCTGCAGCGCGTGGCCGAACACGCCAAGGCCGTCATCGCCTGGGGCTCCTGCGCGAGCTGGGGCTGCGTGCAGGCCGCCAAGCCCAATCCGACCCAGGCCACGCCCATCGACAAGGTCATTCACGGCAAGCCACTCATCAAGGTGCCGGGCTGTCCGCCCATCGCCGAGGTGATGACGGGCGTGATCACCTTCATGGTCACCTTTGATCGCTTCCCGGAGCTCGATCGCCAGGGACGGCCGAAGATGTTCTACAGCCAGCGCATCCACGACAAGTGCTATCGCCGGCCACACTTCGACGCAGGCCAGTTCGTCGAGGCCTTCGACGATGAGTTCGCCCGCCGCGGTTACTGCCTCTACAAGGTGGGCTGCAAGGGACCGACCACCTACAACGCCTGCTCCACGATGGAGTGGAATGAAGGGACCAGCTTCCCCATCAAGGCGGGTCATGGCTGCATCGGATGCTCCGAAGACGGCTTCTGGGACAAGGGCTCTTTCTACGACCGCGTGACGGATATCCACCAGTTCGGTGTCGAGAGCACGGCCGACAGCATCGGCGGCACGGCAGCGGCGGTGGTCGGTGCCGCGGTGGCCGCGCATGCGGCGGTGTCGGTCGCCAAGCGGGTGCGTGATTACGCGCGCGAGTAGCCAGCCCGCGCCCCAGCTTGCCTTGGTCGCGCCCCAGGCCGGCGCCGCCCCCTTCAACGTTTCCAGAACCACAGGGTGACACACATGGGTGTCCACGAAACTCAAGGCTTCCAGCTCGACAATACCGGCCGCCGCGTGGTGGTCGATCCGGTGACCCGCATCGAGGGTCACATGCGCTGCGAGGTGAACCTCGACGGCGACAACGTCATCCGCAATGCCGTGTCTTCCGGCACCATGTGGCGTGGCCTCGAGGTGATCCTGAAGGGGCGGGACCCACGCGATGCCTGGGCCTTCGTCGAGCGGATCTGCGGTGTGTGTACCGGCTGTCATGCGCTGGCGAGCGTCCGCGCCGTGGAGGATGCGCTGGGGATCCAGATCCCGCTCAACGCGCACCTCATCCGCGACATCATGGCCAAGACCCTGCAGGTCCACGACCACGCGGTGCACTTCTACCATCTGCATGCACTCGATTGGGTGGACGTGCTCTCCGCACTGAATGCCGATCCGAAGAAGACCAGCGAGTTGCAGCAACTGGTCTCACCCTCGCATCCGCTGTCCTCGCCAGGCTATTTCCGCGACATCCAGAACCGGCTCAAGCGCTTCGTGGAGAGCGGCCAGCTCGGGATCTTCGCCAATGCCTACTGGGGCAGCCCGGCTTACGTCCTGCCGCCCGAGGCCAATCTCATGGCCGTGACCCACTATCTGGAGGCGCTCGATCTCCAGAAAGAGTGGGTGAAGGTGCACACCATCTTCGGCGGCAAGAACCCACACCCGAACTACATGGTGGGCGGCGTGCCCTGCGCCATCAATATCGACGGGGACGGGGCCCAAGGTGCGCCGATCAACATGGAACGGTTGAACTTCGTCGAGGCCCGCATCCGCGAGATGATCGAGTTCGTCAACAACGTCTATGTCCCGGACGTGCTCGCGATCGGCACGCTCTACAAGCAGGCGGGCTGGCTCTACGGCGGCGGACTCTCGGCCCTGAACGTGGCGGACTATGGCACCTACGAGAAGGTGCCGTACGACTACGCTACCCAGCAGCTCCCGGGTGGCGTCATCCTGGATGGCAACTGGGACGAGATCCATCCCATCGACCCGCGCGATCCGGATCAGGTGCAGGAATTCGTGCCTCACAGTTGGTATCGCTATGCGGACGACAGCCGTGGCCTGCACCCATGGGAAGGCGTGACCGAGCCCAACTATCAGCCCGAAGGCCCCAACTTTCGCGGCACCCGCACCAAGATCGAGAACCTGGACGAATCCGCCCGTTATTCCTGGATCAAGTCGCCGCGCTGGCGCGGGCATGCGGTGGAGGTGGGGC
>DBNU01000196.1:4991-5120 GCA_002299125.1 Proteobacteria bacterium UBA664 | reverse complement strand
GCGCGGCCGTGGCCATCAACAGCGGGATTCCGGCGGCACTCGGTCTGCCGGAGACGCAGTTCACGGTGAAGCAGCTCCTCACCACCACCATCGGGCGCACCCTCGCACGCTCACTCGAGGCCCAGTACA
>DBNU01000196.1:0-4875 GCA_002299125.1 Proteobacteria bacterium UBA664 | reverse complement strand
GGGCATGCGGTGGAGGTGGGGCCGCTGTCGCGCTACATCCTGGGCTACATGCACGCGAGCCAGGGCAACAAGTGGTGCCAGCGCGTCAAGGAACAGGTGGACGGCGCGGCCGTGGCCATCAACAGTGCGATCCCGGCGGCACTGGGTCTGCCGGAATCACAGTTCACGGTGCAGCAGCTCCTGACCACCACCATCGGGCGTACCCTCGCGCGCTCACTCGAGGCCCAGTACAGCGCCGAGATGATGATGGACGACTTCCGTCAGCTCATCGGCAATCTCAAGGGCGGTGACTACGCCACGGCCAACGTCGAGAAATGGGATCCGGCCACCTGGCCCAAGGAGGCCAAGGGCGTCGGCACGGTGGCGGCACCGCGTGGCATGCTGGGTCACTGGATCCGCATCAAGGACGGCCGCATCGAAAACTACCAATGCGTAGTCCCCACCACCTGGAATGGCTCTCCGCGCGACCCCAAGGGGCAGATCGGTGCCTTCGAGGCCAGTCTCCTCAACACCCCGATGGTGAACCCGGAGCAGCCGCTCGAGATCCTGCGCACGCTGCATAGTTTCGACCCCTGCCTGGCCTGTTCCACCCACGTGATGAGCGAGGATGGGCAGGAAATGGCGCGCGTCACCGTGCGCTGAGCCGGCCTCGTCAACGTCAACCTGAGGAGATTTCTCGATGACACGCATGAACTCTGGCCGCCTGGCGGCCCTCATTGCCTTGGCGGGTGTCGCTGGCATGGCGCAGGCACACACGGGACACGGCACCCACGGTCTGATGGACGGCCTGCTGCACCCGCTCGGGGCCGATCACCTGCTTGCCATGCTCGCGGTCGGCGTGTGGAGCGTGGTGGCCCTGCCGGCTGCCCGCATCTGGCGAGGGCCTGCCTGCTTCGTCGTCGCGCTGCTGCTGGGTGCACTGTGCGGGGTTGCCGGTCTCGGCATGCCGCTCGTGGAGCAGGGCATTGCGCTGTCGGTCGTGCTCTTCGGGGTACTGCTCGTGCTGGCGAGTAGAGGTGGCACTCTGGCCGCACCCGGTCTCGTGCTGGTGGCCGCTGCCGCGGCGCTGCACGGTCTGGCCCATGGTGCCGAGGCCCCCGTGGGCGACTTCGCTGCCTATGCCGCAGGTTTCCTCGGCACGACCATCACCCTGCACATTGCCGGCGTACTGACCGCGCTCTCCCTGCAGCGCTGGCTGGCCGACCATGGTCGCCTGGCCTTCCAGGGCGTGGGCGCGGCCCTGGGGATCTCCGGGCTCGTGCTGCTCGGCCAGCTCGCTGCCTGAGTTGGCTTCGCTCCAAACGACCGGCGATTGCCCTTCCATCAGATGACGAGGAGCTTCCCATGAGTGCCACTCACGGCAGCACGCTGACGGGGCCCGCCGGCAGCGACGACCACTCCGTACAGACCGCCGGCAGTGTCAAGGCGATGTACGTCTACGAGGCGCCGGTGCGGGTGTGGCACTGGGTCAATGCCCTGTGCATCGTCGTGCTCGCCATCACCGGTTACTTCATCGGTGTGCCGCTGCCGACCATGCCCGGCGAGGCCAGCGATCACTTCCTGATGGGTTATATCCGCTTCGCCCACTTCACGGCCGGCTATCTGCTCGCCGTCGGTCTGCTGGGTCGCATCTACTGGGCCATCGTGGGCAATCACCATGCGCGGGAGCTCTTCTGGGTGCCGCTCTTCCAGAAGGCCTACTGGCAGGAGATGCGCGGGATGATTCTGTGGTATGCCTTCCTCGCACCGGCCCCGGGGCGCTTCGTCGGCCACAACCCGCTGGCGCGTTTCGCCATGTTCTTCGGCTTTCTGTTCCTCACGGTGTTCATGATCGTCACCGGCTTCGCGCTCTACGCGGAAGGCGCACAGGCCGGCTCCTGGGCGGATCAGATGTTCGGCTGGGTGATCCCGCTCTTCGGCGACAGCCTCACCGTGCACAACTGGCATCGGCTCGGCATGTGGGCGCTGATCATCTTCGTGATCGTGCACGTGTACGCCGCCATCCGCGAGGACATCATGGGTCGCCAGAGTGTGGTGAGCACCATGATCTCCGGCTATCGCACCTTCAAGGACTAGGGTCCTGCTCAGGTCAGTCCGTCATTCAGGCGCATGCGGCAACGACGGTTGATGCGCGATAGCGGTTCATCGTCATTCTCGCGAATGCGGGAACCGAATGATGTCGTTCCGTCGCTGAAGGATGACTGGATCCCCGCCTGCGCGGGGATGACGAGAGGCCGCCGGTGGCAAACATCATCGAGGTCACTGGATCCCCGCCTGCGTGGGGATGACGGGTGGCGGCGGGGATGACGGGTGTGCTTCTGTCATTCTCGCGAATGCGGGAACCGAATGATGTCGTTCCGTCGCTGAAGGATGACTGGATCCCCGCCTGCGCGGGGATGACGGTTGGTGCGGGAATGACGGGTGGTGCGGCCCACGCCGAGCGCGATGGAGTAACTGACATGTCCGGTACACCCATTCAATCCGCATGCGCTGCCACCCCGGCGCTGCCTGCGCGTATCGTCGTGCTCGGGATCGGCAACCTGCTGTGGGCCGACGAAGGGTTCGGTGTGCGCTGTGTGGAGGCATTGCAACGGAGCCATGAGTTCGCCGAGCACGTGGAACTCATCGATGGCGGTACCCAGGGGCTCTATCTCATCCAGCACGTGCAATCCGCAGATGCGCTGCTCATCTTCGATGCGGTGGATTACGGCCAGGCACCCGGCACGCTCAAGGTGGTGCACGACGATGAGGTCCCGCGCTTCCTCGGCGTGCGCAAGATGAGCCTGCACCAGACCGGTTTCCAGGAGGTGTTGCTGTTGGCCCAGCTCACCGGTCGCTTTCCGGCGCGGCTGTTGCTCATCGGTTGCCAACCCGAGGAGATCGACGACTACGGCGGCAGCCTGCGCCCGAGTGTGCGGGCCGCACTGGACGGAGCGCTTGACCTCGCGCGCGATGTACTGGCCGACTGGGGTGCGAAGCCGCGTCCCCGAGTCACGCCGCTCACGGTGCATGAGGCCATCACCCTCGGGGAACTCGACATCACACGTTACGAGGCCGGCCGGCCCGCTGCGGAACACGCCTGCCGCGAAGGTGATGATCGTTTCCTCATGGGCGCTGCGGCTCGAGTCGCGGAATGACCGGGATACAGCCATGTGCATAGGGCTCCCCATGCAGGTGCAGTCCATCGATCCCGGTCATGCCTGGGTCGTTGGTGGCGGTGAACGGCGACGTGTGCGCACGGCGCTCGTCGGTGCCGTCGTTCCGGGGGATTGGCTGCTGGTGTTCCTGGATGATGCCCGAGAGCGCATCGATGCCGTGCGGGCTGCGGAGGTGCAGGCGGCGCTGGATCTGCTGCGCGAAACGCTGCAAGGCACAGCCGGCTTCGGAGCCGATTCAACGCTATCACCGGGTTTTGCCCTGCCTTCGCAGATGAGTGCCGAGGATCTGCGCGCGCTCACCGGCCTGCGGCGCGAGCCATCCATCAATCAATGAAGCACCTACACCGAGCCGACACCCATGTCTGACCGCGCTGTATTCATCTCGCCATCGCCCCCGGTCGCCACACCGGCGTCGGCGCCACCGCTGCTGCTGCGCCTGGTACGCGATTTCGGTGCCGTGTGGGTGGACGACAACTCCCTCAGGGACTGGCTTGCGTCGGCTGGCGATCGGGTAGTGCTGCTCGCCGGCGATCCGGTGCGCTTCCCCGAGGGTCAGGACGTGGCCGCCGTGCTGCCGGAGCTGCTGAAGGCCTTCGACCGGCGTTTCGTCGTGGCCGTCGTGGCGGCCGCGCATGAGGACGCGATCGCCCGTCGCTATGGCGCGCAGCGTTGGCCCTCGCTGCTGTTTTTCCGCGATGGCCAGTACGTCACCACCATCGCCGGGATGCAGGACTGGGATGTCTTCCTTCGGATGGTGGCCGAGGCCCTGGCCATGCCGACCTCACGCCCGCCCGGCATCGGCATTCCCCTCGTGGCCGAGGGTGGGTCGGGTCCGTCATGTGGGGCGTAACCACCAATGACGGGCCGCGCGGTGGCGCGACCGATTCCGTCCTACCCAGCGTCGCCTCAGGAGCAAGCACATGAAGCCCTTTCCCATCCCCGTCGTCGCCCTTGGACCCGGCTCCCAGACCGAGGAGGAGACACTCGAGTATCTCGCCATGCCGCGGGAGATGGACATCTACTACCCACCCTCCCTGCCCGATCCCGAGCACTTCGCCGTGCTCGATGAGGCGCGGGCGGTGCTCGGGCGCCTGCTCGACCTGCTGGATAAAGCAGCCGATAGTGGGACGAACGCGCAGGTCGATCTCGCTGGTCTGGACGAGGACGAGCGCGCCGCGCTGAATCAGGTGCTGGCCGAGGGCGAGGCCAGTGCGCGTCTCATCGACCCCGATGCCGGGCTGGACGTGCGTATCCAAGAGTCGATCTTCACTGGGATCTGGCGACTCATCACCGTGCGCGCGGGCCAGGTCGTGGACGACCGCCTGGAGGTGGGACCGGTGCCGCAATGTCTGCGCGATCTCGCGCGGGAAGACTCCGCCCGCCCGCTCGCACCCTGGGATGGCCCGCTGCCGCCGAATGTCCAGAATGCGCCGATGCTCATCGCCGAGTTGCGCGATCAGAGTGCGCGCTGGGCACCCGGTGATCCGCCGCATGTCATCAACCTGAGTCTGCTGCCGGTCACGCCGGAGGACATCGCCTGGCTCGATCACCAGATCGGTACCGGGCGGGTGGTGATCCTTTCGCGCGGCTATGGCAATTGCCGGATCACCAACGCCCGCCTGCCCAACACCTGGCGGGTCGTGTACTACAACTCGCTCGACAAGGTGATCCTCAACTCGGTCGAGGTGGTCGATCTGCCGGAGGTGGCCTCGGCCGC
>DBNU01000034.1:4851-20219 GCA_002299125.1 Proteobacteria bacterium UBA664 | reverse complement strand
GCGCGACCGGTGCGAGGAAGCCGTCCGGCAGGCGGGCCCGCAGTTGTGCGAGGCGCAGCGCGACTTCCTCGGCAAGCGCCACGTGCAGCGACTCCGGGTCGTGCAGCACGCCGAGATGGCGTTGCCAGCGGTCGCGGCTGCCCAGCATCTGCAGCAGCAGTCGCGAAAGTCTCGGCCGGTCGTTGTCGAGGTGTACGAGCACGCGCTCAATGGCCAGGGCGATCGGCTCCGGCCCCTCCTCCAGGCAGGCGAGCACGGCGGCGACTGCCTCCGCGTAGAGGTGGCTGGCGTCCTCGCAGGGTTGGGGTGTCACGCCGAGCCCGCTCGTGATCGGCAGTCGCCGGACGAGTCGGCTGTTGAGTGCGTCGATGGTGAGGATGCCGATGCGTTCGGGCTGGGCGATGAGGTCCCAGCCGAGTTTCCGTGAACGGTCCAGGGCCGCCAGTGCCAGCCGCCGGCGCTCGCGCTCGAAGGGCGGGGCGGCCTCGGGCAGCGGGCAGCCGGTCGCTGCCTCCGTCAGGGCCTGGATCACCCGGTGACGCATCTCCGCCTGCGCCTTGCGCGTGAAGGTGATGGCGAGGAGGGACTCGGGACGTGCGACCAGGCCAAGCAGGCGCAGCAGCCGCAGCACCAGCAGGCCGGTCTTGCCCGAACCCGCCGGGGCCTGAACGATGAAGGAGCCGTGGGGATCCACGGCTTGTTCCCGGGCGAGGTCATCCTCGTGCGCCAACCCCGGCCCGGCTGGCGGCGGATCGCTCACGGTGTCAGTCATCGGCAACATCGTCTCCCGGCTCTGCGGTCTCTTCCGCCAGGCTTGCGTCGCGCCGCAGGGCATCGACGCGGCAGAGCGGTCCCAGGTCGCAATACCGGCAGGCGCCGGCCAATGGCCTCACGCGCGCCTCGCCGCTGGTGTACTCACACGCCAGAGCGGAGAGCGCAGTCTCCCAGTCGGCCAGCAGGCTGGCGAAATCCTTCGGTGCCCCGGTCACTGGCTTCAGACCGAACGCGGCCTGTTGCGTCGCATCGCTGGCAAAGCCACTGAAGGGGGTGTCCGGTCGTTCGGGTTGTGCGAACAGGACCGCCTGCGGGGCGGGCTCGGTGAGCGCCAGCGCATACAGGGCGGGTTGTGGATCGCGCGGGCGGGGTGCCAGCCACCAGGCCGGTCGCAGCGTGCCGCTCTTGTAGTCCAGCACCACCCGCGCACCGTCCTCCAGCCGATCAATGCGGTCGGGTCGCAGGCGCAGATCGAGCACACCGATCGCGCAGGGGATCTCCGTCTCCACCGCGCTGACCACGAATTCCCCGAGGCGGCCCGCCTCGACGTCGAGCCAACGGGCGAGGAGGTCGCGCAGTCGCGCGGATTCCAGGCGGAGATAGCGACTGCCCGCAAGACGCCCATCGGTGGCCCGCATCGCCTGCTCGGCCCCGCGGATCGCCTCATCGAGCCAGGCCTCACGTTGCGACTCCGCGGCCTCGGCGAGGGTGCGGGAGTCACGGATCGCCCGCCACAGGCTGGCCAGAGCGGCATGCAGCCACTCCCCGCGGTGCCGGGCCTCGATGCCGCGCGCCGGCAGCGGCGGCGCCTCGGCGCGTACACGGTGCCGGGCCCAGGCGCGGAAGGGGCACTCGGACTGATCCGCGAGCAGATGCCGGCTGCCCGCGTGGCGACCGGGCGGCAGGGGCGTGGCGCGATCATCCGTCCAGGCCTCCAGCGTCAGGCCGGACAGCCCGTCATCCTGGGCCGGGAGCGGCTCTGGGCTGGGTAGCCAGCCGGCCAGCAGCGGGGCGAGTTCGTGCGTCTCCTCACCGATGCGCGTGGCGGCGCTGAGCATCCCCTCGGGCGTGGCCGCGACCAGCGCCGCCAGCCAGCGCCGCGCCCTGGCGAGCTGCGCACCCGCTGAGCCGGGCAGGGCACACTCCCGGATCCGCGCCGCAGGCAGAAACGCCGGCGGGCGGATCGGCTCCGGAAAGGCGGTCGCGGTCATGCCGAGCACCCATACGGCGTCCCAGGCGAGTCCCGGCAATTCGTCCGGCGGGATCACGTCCAGCCGGCAGGGGGCGGTGCGAGGCCGGAAACGCTGGGCCTCGACGAGTTCGCCCAGCCGCGCCAGTGCGGCCGTGGCCTTGAGCGGCGGCAACAGCGCATCCAGGCTCGCCAGCGCCTCGAGTCGCTCGACGAACTGCTGCACCGCCTGGTGCAGGGCCGGGTCGTCGCGGTGGGCGTCGCCAGGCCAGCCGGCCCGGGCCAGCCGCTCCTGAAAACGCTGCGCCCAGATCGAGGGTGGGGCAGGATTCGCCCAGATCACTCGGGCGTCCTCGCCGAGACCGGCGAACAACCGCGCCCACTGCGGCGCATCCCGCGTGGCAGCGGCCAGTACGGAGGCTGCCGTCCACGGCTCAATGCGCGTGCGACGCAGCTTCCGATCCGTCCGCACCCGCCCGTCGAGTTCCCCCGCCGATCCGGCGATGCACGGGGACAGCAACAGGCGGGTCCAGTCGGCAGCCGGTGCTGAACCCGAATCCGTGCCCACCCCGAAGCCCAGGATCGCCAGGGCGTCGGCCACCACGGGCCAATGGCTGAGCGAGGGCGTCCAGGCGAGGTCGTAAACCGGGGCTGGGGCTGCACCACCCCGGTAATGGCGCTGCGGTTGCAGGGTTTCGTCGAGCACCCGTTGCAGATCCACCGCATCGGTGTCGATGTCGGGGACGACAATGGCGATGCGGGCGGCGGGGTCGGAACAGAGCCAGGCGCGCGCCCAGCGGGCGGCCGCACGGCGCTCGGTCTCCGGATCCGGGGCATGCCGGCCCTGGAAACCCTGGGGAGCGGGCAGGGAGTGGGCGTCGCTGCTCTCCGCCGGTACACCCGTGACGGTGAGGCCCAGACGCGTGCAGGCAGCCAGCAGGCGCTGATGGGCCGCAGGCAGTTCGAGGAAGCCCAGCAGATGCAGGTGACGGGCCCCAGCCAGATGCGTCGGCGCGAGTACTTCGGGCAGGCGTTCGAGGGCCAGCGGTCGATCGAGCAGACCGTGAGCAGCGAGGCGGCGACGGTAATCCGCGGTCCAGGTCGCAAGACAGGCCGATTCTTCGTCGGCCCACGCCGGTGGCAGGTCGTTGAGCGGCAGACCGGCCTCCAGCCACAGCCGCCAGGCACGCATGGCAGCCTCCACCGTGGCCACACGCGAGACCAAGGCGCCGGCACCCAACCGGCCCACGTTCGTGGTCTCCCAGTCGCCGAGCACCTCGGCCCAGAGCATGCGCGACTGCGTGGTGTCGATGACGGGCGGCAGGACCCCTCGGGCCGTCGCCGCGGCGCACAGCGCGCCGAGCCACTGCTCGAAGCTCACCACGCGCGGTCGCGCCCAGGCGAATGCGCCCGCTTGGCGCCTGGCCTCGGCATGCACCGCCAGCACGCGGGCCGCCTGACGATGGGTGGCGGTGACGATGACGCCACCCTCGGTCGCAAGGTGTGTCAGCCACCCGGCCTCGGTTGTGGCTGCCCGACTGTGGGCCCGCTCAGAAGTCGGGGTCATGGCGGTACGCGCGTGCCATGAGCGCCAGTCTGCCATGTCCGCGTACCGACTGCGCCGTCATTCCCGAGACGTCATTCCGGAGTTCACCGCCGCCGTTCCGGGTCGTGCCGGTACACTCCGCGTCGATGCTCAGCCTCCTCACGTTCCTCACCATCGCCGCCGGGGTGGCACTCGCCTCTCTCGGCCTGCCGCGTGTGCATGCGCTGCGGCAGGCCCACCGTCTGCTCGCCGCCGGTCTCATCTGCCTGTCCTTCATCGAAGGGGCCTGGCTTCTGGCCGGTTCCGCGGCGTTGGTGGCCGGGGCTGGCCTGCTCGCGGCCCACCTGCCGGATCGCGACTGGGGGCTCACACTCCTGTTGCCGCACATTGCGGGCGCGATCCTCGTGCTCGTAATCGTGGCCTTCGGGCCTGCCGTCCCGAGTTGATCCCGTTGCCGGCGGACGCTTCCCGGGGCGGGTCTTGCTCCAGCCGCGATGCTGGCGAACCTGAGCGAGCCCTGCAGTTGACAACGCCGGGCAGCCAGTCGAAGTTCCACGGCGCGATTCGCCGGCAAAACGCGTTCCCAGGCTGCATCGGATCGCGTCCCTTCAACCAGGCCGCGCCACGCGCCTTCTACCTTGATCGTTGAGAGCAGACCCTGGTTCGTCACCCACCGAGTCCGGCTCGAGGACTTCCGCCCGCTGCCTCCCAGCCCCTGAGTGACACCACGCGGGTCAGCGGGGTTTCGGGCGATGGTCCCCCCGACGTGCGCGCACCGCACGAGCGACTCGAGGCCGAAGGGCTCACGGTCGAGCGCGGCGACCGGCAGCTTCTGCACGGCCTGGCCCTGATGGTGGAGCCTGGGCAGGCCATCGAGCTGACCGGGCCGAACGGCTGCGGCAAGACGACCCTGCTCAGGGTGCTGGCCGGGCTCTGCGTGGCCGACACGGGCAGCGTGCGCTGGTGCGGTAGTCCCATTGCGGAGGTGCGGCCCGAGTGGCACGCGGCGCTGGCCTGGCTCGGTCATCTGGATGGGCTCAAGGCCGAACTCACCGCCTTCGACAACCTTGCCCTCGAGGCCGGCGTCAGCGCGGCAGCGGCCCTGCATGCGCTCGGCCGTGTCGGCCTGGCGGCCGCGGTCGAAGTGGAGGCGGGCCGGCTCTCGGCCGGCCAGCGGCGGCGGCTCGCGCTCGCCCGCGTGCTGCTGTCGGCACGCCGGATCTGGCTTCTCGATGAGCCCTTCACCGCACTGGACGTGGACGGTCGCGCACTGGTGCGTCGGCTGATGACCGAACACGTGACGGCCGGCGGCATGCTCGTCTACAGCAACCATCACGACGAGGGGATCGGCGCGGCGCGGCGCCTGGCGTTGCCACCACCCATCGAGTTCGGCGCAGACCCTGGCGGGACCGGGGGGCGTTCAACATGAGGGGCGAGATCTCCACGGCTCGGGAGGTGCTCGCCCTGCTGCGACGGGATCTCGCCGTGCTCGGTGCCCGGCCCGCCGACCTCGCGCAACCGTGGGTGCTCTTCCTCATCGTCTGCACCCTCTTTCCGCTGGGCGCGTCACCCAGTCCGGCGCTTTTGGCCGAGATCGCCCCGGCGGTGATCTGGGTGGGTGTGCTGTTGACCCTGCTGCCGGCGGTGGAGCCGCTGGTGCGTGCCGATTTGCAGGACGGTACCGCTGATCGGCTGCTGCTCTCGCCGGCCCCGCTGCCGCTGCTCATGCTGGCCAAGGCCATGGTCGCCTGCCTCGCCGTGGCCCTGCCTCTGATGCTCATCGCACCGGTGGCGGGCTGGTTGTTCGGGCTGCCGTGGCCGGCCGTAACCGTGCTGGCGCTCTGCCTGCTGCTCGGTGCGCCGACGCTCTGCCTGCTCGGACTTGCCGGGGCCGCACTGGTGGTGGGTTTGCCGCGCGGCGGCCTGCTGCTGCCCTTGTTGCTGTTGCCGCTGCTGGTGCCGGTGCTCATCTTTGCCGCCGGGGCCGTGCGGGCCGCAGCCCACGGCTTCCCGGCCGAACCGGCCATCAGGATGCTGGCAGCGCTCGCGCTGCTCGCGCTGTCCCTTGCCCCCTTCGCTGCTGCTGCTGCCCTGCGCCTGCGCGGTCAGGCGGGTTGAGCCGGGAAAGACATGCTCATTTCCGTCCCCGACAAGGGTGCTCGGGGGCAGGCCACGCCGTCACCCCGCCGCGCGACCCCGCCACCCCGTCATCCCCGCCACGCGCCCCGTCATCCCCGTGCAGGCGGGGATCCAGACCCGGTAGGTGCTCGTAAGGAGCGCGTATTTCCGTCATCCCCGCGCAGGCGGGGATCCAGCGCCTTCCGCAGCGCCGGCATGACGACCGCTGGAACCCTGCCCTCGCGGCGATGACGGCTCGGTGACCGAGCACCGCCGGGACGCGGTCAAGTCGCGAGCTGTCATGGCCGATACGGCCGGTATCGCAAGCCATTTCCGCCGCCGCTGCGGTTGCGGACTCCAGTAACGAGCACCCCCACGGCCACGGGTCATTTTCTGCATGCAGCCGTCTTCGGCAAGCCTAACGGCGACTCAGGGTGTCAGCTACCGTGCTGGTCGTCAGCGCACGCTGATTCTCGTCGCCGCTTTGCTGGCGCTGGTCGCGCTCGGGCTTGCAGGCAACGTGGTTGGCTCTTTGCATCGGATGGTGCGGGGCGTCCAGCAGCAGGGGGCGACACCGCCCGCTGCCGCGCGCCATCTCGCCGCTCTGTTGGAGCGGAGCGCCATGCCGCCGGCGCTCAAGGGTGCGCCGATCGAACGCGATCCACTGACCGCTGCACGTGAACTCAGGCAGGCCATCGCGGACGTGATTGCCCACTTCGCCGACTATCGCGTTACAACAGTGGACGCCGATCTGCGCGGCCTTGAACGTGCCATCGAGCGTTGGTCGCAGGCAGCGGGCGCACTGGCTACTCTGCTGGCGAGCGACCGTGCCGATCCACGCGCCACGGCCCGCGCCACGCTCGGACTGCGGATGGCGGGTGCGGAGTTGGCCGGCGCCGTCGAACTCCGGCACCGTATCGATCAATTGCTGGCTCCGCAGCCCTGGGCCCCCGCAGACCACGGCATCCACATCGACACGGCGGTCGTCGTCGCCGGTGGTGCGCTCGTGATCGTGGTCATTGCGACCATTGGCCTGCTCGTCGGTGGTCTGTACTTCCTGCGTGTCAGTCGTCGCAGTGAGGATGCGGCGCGGCACGCGGGACGACGCGATGCGCTGACCCAACTGCCCAACCGGCGTGCGCTTGAGGCCGATCTCCACCGACTGCTCGAACAGCGGTCGCAGGGGCTGCTCGCATTGGTGAAGCTCGAGCGCTTCACTCGCGTGGTGCACGTCTACGGCCCCGTATTCGCGGATCGCGCACTGGTGGCGGCGGCGCGCAGGATCGCCACCGATCTCGCCAGCCTGCACGGTGACGACGTACAGATGTACCGACTCGAGGGCACGATGTTTGCGCTCGTGCTGCCGGAGCTGAGTCGCGATCGGGCCCAGGCGCTCCTGCACACGGTAGTGCGGGGCTTCAATGCCCCTTTGTGTCTGGACGACCACGATATCTTCCTCGACCTCCGCGTGGGCCTGGTCGAATATCCCGATGCCGCCGCCAGTGCCGACATGCTGGTGAGCTCTGCCGAGACGGCGCTGCGGGTCGCGCGCGACGACGGTGCCATGCCGGTGCGACTCTTCGATCCGGAGATGCGCGCGAGTCTGCAGCGGCGCACGGAATTGGAGGAGGGGCTGCAGCGTGCCTGCGCGGATGGGTCGCTCAGCCTGCACTTCCATCCGCAGATCGAGATCGCCACCGGGCGGCTCGCCGGTCTGGAGTCGCTCCTGCGTTGGCAACATCCGCGCCTCGGCTCGGTGAGCCCGGCCGAGTTCATCCCCATCGCCGAAGAGACGGGGGCCATCAACGATATCGGTCGCTGGGTCCTGATCAGCGCCTGCGAGCAGCTCGCCAATTGGCGGCGGATCGGCCATCCGGATCTGCGCATGTCGGTGAACGTCTCGCCGCTACAACTCGCCAGCGGCGAGCTGCCGGATCTCGTGGCCGACGTGCTCCGCGCCAGCGGGCTGCCACCCGACAGTCTGGAACTCGAGATCACCGAAGGGTTCAGTCTCAACGACATGGACCTCATGTCGAGCGGACTGCACGCCCTGAAGGCCGTTGGGGTGCGCTTGGCCATCGACGACTTCGGTACCGGCTACTCCTCGCTGAGTTACCTGCGGTTGCTGCCGGTGGACGTGCTCAAGATCGACCGCAGCTTCGTGCGTGAACTACAGCGCGACGCCAAGCGCTACGATCTGGTGCGCATCGTGGTCGAGCTCGGCCATGCCCTCGGTCACGAGGTCGTCGCCGAAGGCATCGAGATGGCGGACGAATTACGCGCCCTGCAATGGCTGGGTTGCGACCTTGCGCAGGGCTACCTCACGTGCAGGCCGATGCCGGCAGAGGCACTGACGCCGCTGCTCGGGCGCGCGAACTGGCTGCCGGAGGGGATCCTGCCCACGTCTGTCGTGCGCCCCAGGACGCGCCCGGGGCGTTCATTTCAAGGTCAGAGCCGCCTGCGCGACTTGACCGAGGCGCCGCTCACGGCTCCACAGCGAGTGCCGCGTGCGAGTGTCGAGGCAGACAACGGCGGGACCGACTCCTTTTCCTGAACGCGCTGCTGCCCCTCGTGCCCGGCTTCGTGCGCTGTGCGCCCGCAGACTTCAGCGGTCCGCCGTGACCGGGTAGCCAAACGCCTCGCAGACGCTGCTTGCGCGGCATGCGGGCGGCCGCAGGCCCGCCGGCAGATCACCACCGCGGCAATCCCAACCGTCCAGCACGCTGTCCTCAATCTGCGGAATGAGCAGGATGTGGCGCGCATTGACATCGGGGTAGCGCGCACTGCCGAGGGCCAGTCGCAGGGCACCGCCTGGCATCAGACTCACGGCACGCAGGGCGGAGAAGGCGGGCGGGGTCTCGCTCGGGATCGGTAGCTCCGCAAGGCTCTGCGGCAGTTCTCCAGTTCGAGCGAAGTAGTCCTCCACCGCCCGTTGCAGCGGTACGCTGCGCGACAGGGCCTCGGTGACCACCACCCGCTCACCGTAGGCGCGCGCACTCTGCGGTCCGGCCAGAAACACGAAAGGTGTGGAGATGCTGAACACGAGACAGCCGACTCCAACCGGATGCAGCCAAGGCCGTCGCCGCAGGAAATCAGGCCAGCGCTCACGCAGGATGGCGGCCATCGCGATGCGCAGGTAGACAATCGCCAGCAGGAACAAGATCCCCATGAGGCCGACCGTGAGTGTGAGCAGCAAGCCCTCGCAGGAGTCGCCCGGGGCCGTGAGGCCGACGAGCCGGTCGGCCAGCCAGGCACTGCCGAAGGCAACAACGACAAAAATGACGTAACTCGATAGCCAGTGGGTCATGCGTGCAGGGTGATTCGTCGGGCAGCGTTGATGGGGTGGGGCGCGGGTCAGCAGGGCAGCGGGGAGTGCGCCCCTTCAGAACGCGGCGAATGTGGCCGTTAAAACATAGTTCCAATGTTTCGACACGATACGACCACTCCCATGCCGGCTCTCGTCCCGCAAGTCACATCGTCCTCGACCGACCTCTCCGGGGCCGTGCACGGAGCCGTGCCTGTGGACCTCATCCCCGGCTATCGCTTGCGCGAGCTCCTCGGTCGTGGCGCGATGGCCAGCGTCTATCTGGCCGAGCAGATCTCGCTTGGTCGCGAGGTGGCGCTGAAGGTTCTGAATGTACCCGCCGCTGGTCAGCATGAGGCCAGCGGCGGCCTGCCTCTCGCCGAAGGGCGCCTGCTCGCCTCCATCAGCCACCGGCACGTCGTGACCCTCTACGACATCGGCGATCTCGGCGAGACCCAATATCTCTGCATGGAGTATCTGCCGGGCGGCGATTTGCGGCGGCGTCTGCGCTCGCAGGTCACCGTCATCACGGCACTGTCCTGGGCAGCGCAGATCGCCTCGGCCCTTGCGGCGGTGCACGCGCGCGGCATCGTGCATCGCGATCTCAAACCGGCGAACGTGCTGTTCCGGGATGCAGAGACCCCGGTCCTCACCGACTTCGGTGTGGCCAAGGACCTCAACACGGAGTCCTCGCTGACCATCGACGGCACGGTGGTCGGAACGCTGTCCTACCTCTCACCGGAACAGGCCGAGGGGCACGGGTTGGATGGCCGCAGCGACATCTATTCCCTTGGTGTGATCCTGCACGAGATGCTCACCGGCCAGCGCCCCGGGCGTGGCGATGGCGGGGGACGACGGGGGCTCACTGAGGTACTGCGACAGAAGCGTGACCCACTACCGCGTCTGCCACGAAACCTCTCGTTCCTGCAGGGGTTGCTCGATCGCATGGCTGCGGTGTCCTGCCACGAACGCATGGATGCGGCTGACTGCGCCGTCGCTCTGCAGCAAGTGAGTGAAGCGGTAAAGAGGAGTCAAGCCCGACGCCTGGCCAACAAGGCCAAGCCCGCCGGGCCTGCATCGCCGCCTGATTATCCAGCGCCCATCGCCAGTACCCCGGCTCTGGAAGCGGCCCCTCGGCGGGACGCGACCGCCGAGGCACGGAGCACGCCGGGCCTGCCTCGGAACGAGGTGGTACGCGCGCGGATCGAAGCCGCCGATCGGCTGGCGGAGACGTGTTCCATGCAATATGTCTACACCACCCGCGGCACCCCGGTGTCGCGCCGTGCGGCGGCCCTGCTGGCAGCCATCGAATCCGATCATGCGCATGGACAACTGCGTCTGCCCGCCCTGCCGGACGTGGTGCCGCGGCTCGGCCACCTCATGGTGCAGCCCGGAGTGCGGGTGACCGACGTCGCACGACTGCTCCAGGCCGAGCCCGTGATCGCCTCGCAGCTCGTGCGTCTGGCCAACAGCGCGGCCTACGCCGGGGCGCAACCCGTCACTGGACTCGGGGCTGCGCTCGCGCGCATCGGCTTCGCTGCCACGCGTGGCTACGTCACCGCACTGTCTGCGAGGGCGGCCTTCCGACCGGGCTCGCCGCTGCTCGCAGTACGAATGCGCGAGGTCTGGGAGTCCGGCTGCCGGGTGGCGGCCTTTGCCGGTGCCATCGCCCGGCAACTCGCGGGCTTCGATCCCGACCGGGCGCAGCTCGCTGGTCTGTTGCAGAGCATGGGTCGCCTGACGGTGCTCGCCTGCGCTGGTCGACACCTCGAACTGCTGGACGATGCCGGTGGGCTGCGCCACGTGGAGCGGCGGCTGCAGGCCCCGCTCGGCGCCGCCGTACTCGCCTACTGGGACTTCCCGGATGAACTTGTCACCGTGGCACTGGAGACCGAGCAATGGCAGCGCGTGCACGAGGCCCGTGCCGATCTCTGCGACCTCGTGCAGGTGGCGCGCAGCTTCGCCCTGGCGGGTCATCCCGAGGGTGACGACCATCCCGATGCGCTTTCGCTGCCGTCCTTCGCGCGTCTTGCCGCCACCGTGCGCAAGGGCACCCGCCTGAATCTCGCCGCGCTGGAGGAGGCCGAGGCCGAACTCGGCGAACTGCAACGCTGTCTGGCCGGCATCTGAATGGGGTTCGGGCAGCCGGAGCTCCAAACCTTGCGCACCCGCACCCTCGTCGTCATCCCCGCGCAGGCGGGGATCCAGTGTCGTCACGCCGTCACCACGGAAGGACTGGATGCCCGCCTGCGCGGGCATGACGAAAGCTCGGCCATACCGAGCAAACTCGGGGCCCTGGCCGGGACGCTGAGGCCACGGTGAGTCGCGTGGCCCGCGGGCATACAATCCCGGCCCGTGACGACCCTCTCCCCTCCGTCCGTGCCCACCCCCGGTGCCGTCTGCCGCATCGGCATCTGGGATTCAGGTGTCGGCGGATTGTCGGTTCTGCGGCACTGCCGCGCCCTGTTGCCCCAGGCCAGTTTCCACTATTACGCCGATCGGGCTTATGCCCCGTATGGCACGCGGGATGCCGCCTTCGTGCGGGAACGGGCGCGTGCCATTGCCGGATTGCTGGAGCGCGACCTCGGCTGTGATGCCCTGGTGATCGCTTGCAACACGGCGACTGCGCTCGCGGCCGAGGAGGTGCGGGCGCAGGCGCGAGTGCCGGTGGTGGCCCTCGAACCGGGGGTGAAGCCCGCCGAGGCACTCACCCGCAGCGGTGCGGTAGCGGTGCTCGCCACCGAGCACACGCTGGCCAGCCCTCGTTTCGCCCATCTGGTGGCCCGCCATGCCGCCAGCCTGCGCGTGTTGCCGGCCCCGGTACTCGGGCTGGTCGAATGCATCGAGGCCGGCGAATTCGACGGCCCGACCGTGCGTGCCTGTCTCGGCGCTGCGCTTGGCCCCGCGCTGGCCGCGGGCGCGGACGTCATCATCCTCGGCTGTACCCACTTCCCCTGGGTCGCCGACGCCGTGCGCGCCGTGGCCGGCGAGGGGGTGGCGCTGGTGGATACGGGCCCTGCCGTCGCACGCCACCTGCGACACCGGCTGGAACTCGCCGGCATCGAGCGTGCGCCCAGGCTGGCGGACCTTCTGAGCGGCCAGCGCTTCTGGTCGAGCGGCCCTCCGTCGGCCTTGCCCGAACCCATCCGCATGGCCCTCGGTCTGCCGGTGACCACTCGCTTCGAGACCTGCCCACTGCCCAGGCGCTGAACGCCTATCCCGTGTACCTTGGTTCCGCAGACCTCGCCGCCGGGGCTTCCCATCCCGATCCGACCAGCGAGGCGCCCACCTGGAGTCCGATGCCATGGATCTCTTGCCAAGCCCGCCCCGTTGTCACCCTCGTCATCGCCCCCGGCGTCTCGCCCCCGGGCCCTGCCTGTGGCCACTGTGGTTGCTGGTGTTCTGGGGGGTGACGACGGCGGTCCTGGCCAACGCGGTCGCCACCACCGAGGCCGCGATTATCGTCGCCGGTGAGGCGCGCCTGTCCGCAGTGCCCGACCTCGCGCGAGTCGATCTGGCAGTGGTCACGCGCGCCGAGACGGCGAGCGCGGCGCTGGCGGCCAACAACTCGGCCATGCAGGCGCTGCAGGCCGTGCTGCGGCAGGATTTCGCGCTGGCCGAAAAGGATCTGCAGACGACTCAGTTGCACGTGTCCCCGCACTTCGTGGCCAACGACCTGACGCCCGGGTCCACGCCTCAGGGCTACGAGGTCCAGCACGGTCTCGCCCTGACGGTGCGCGACTTCGACCGGCTCGGGGCCCTGCTCGATGCCGCCGTGCGCGGTGGTGCCAATCAGTTGCGCGGTATCACCTTCGACAGTACCCGCCGACAGGAGATGACCGACGCCGCCCGGCGCGCGGCCGTGGCCGATGCACGGCGACGGGCGACGCTCTATGCCGAGGCCGCCGGGCGTCCCCTGGGTTGCGTGGTGTCGTTGAATGAAGGCTTCGGTGGTGTCATGGCGCGAGCCGGCCGGATGGCGATGGTGATGGACGTGGCCGAGGCCGCCGTGCCCGTCGCCGCGGGCGAGATCGAGGTCATGGCGAGTGTGCAGGTGGGTTTCGCCTTTGGCGAGGATGCTTGCCCGGGCACCTCGGAGCAGTGACCCGTGGTCCGCACTCGGGGCCGCGCAGGCGACGCCTGCCCCCTCACCCGCCTAACCTGATCCGGATCGGGATGAGGCGCTGCACACCGGCCACAATGGGCTAGGATTGCCGCCCCCGGCCAGCAGCCCGTCCGTTTCGAGGTGTCCGATGACGACCGACCCGCGCTTCCACCCCGAGCACACCTGGGCCCGACTGGAGGCGGACGGTACCGCCACGGTCGGCATCTCCGGCTTCGCCCAGGAGCAACTCGGTGACGTGGTCTACGTGCAGTTGCCGCAGGTCGGCCGCCAGTTTCGCCAGGGTGAGGTAGCGGCCGTGGTGGAGTCGGTGAAGTCGGCGAGCGACGTGCACCTGCCGCTCTCGGGCGAGGTGCTGGCCTGCAACGAAGTGCTCATGGATGCACCGGAGACGGTCAACACCGATCCCCTCGGCGCAGGCTGGTTTCTCAGGCTGCGGCCGACCGCCCCGGTCGAATTCGACAGCCTGATGGATGCCACCGCGTATGACGCGCAGGTGTCCGGTGCCGGCTGAATGCGGCTGCTGTGGTGCCGCTCCGGAAGGCCACGGATGATGCCCGCATGCGCATGACCGCCGACGCCTTCCGCGCCTGGCGCGAGAAGGCCGTCACCCTCTTCGGCATGTCGGGCGTGGGCAAGACCCGCCTGGCTGGCCTGCTGCGGCGTGATCGATGGTTCCACTACTCGGCGGATTACCGCATCGGCAAGCGCTATCTGGACGAGCCCATCCTCGACAACATCAAACTCCAGGCGATGCAGGTGCCCTTCCTGCGAGAGCTCCTGCGTAGCGACTCCATCCAGATCCACAACAACCTGAGCTTCGAGAATCTGGCGCCGGTGTCGAGCTTTCTTGGCAAGGTGGGTAACCCCGAGCTTGGGGGGCTGTCCCTGCCCGAGTTCACCCGCCGCCAGCAATTGCACCACGAGGCCGAGGTGCAGGCCCTGCGCGATGTGCCACAGTTCATCGTGAAGGCACACGAGGTCTACGGTGCCGCCTGCTTCGTGAATGATGCCGGTGGCAGTGCCTGCGAGATCGATGCCCCCGACGTGCTGGAAACCCTGGCCCGTCATACGCTCATGCTGTACATCGAGGCCACACCGCGCGACGAGCATGCGCTCATCACACGCGCCGAACAGAGCCCGAAGCCCCTCTACTACCGGCCTGCCTTCCTCGCCGAGGCGCTGCGCGACTATCTGCGTGAGCGCGGGCTGGAATACGTGGCCCTCATCGATCCGGACGACTTCGTGCGCTGGGTCTTCCCGCGCCTGTACCGCTCCCGCGTGCCCCGCTACGCCGCCATCGCTGCGCAGTACGGCTACACGGTATCGAGCGAAGAGGTCGCGCAGGTGACGGGCGAGACGGATTTCATCGAACTCATCGCCCGCGCCATCGCGCGAAGCAGTCGCCAGGCTGCCTGACGATGCCGCTGGTCGCGCACCGTCCGCTGCCCTCCTTCGATCGCCTGCGCCGCGAAGGGGCGACCGTGCTCTCCGACGACTACGCCCTGCGGCAGGACATCCGCGAGATGCACATCGGCCTGCTCAACATGATGCCGGATGCCGCGCTCGAGGCCACCGAGCGGCAGTTCTTCCGTCTGGTGGGTGAGAGCAATCAGATCGCGCAGTTCTATGTCCACCCTTTCACGCTCGACAGCATCCCGCGCTCGCCCGAGGGCCGCGCCCATGTGGAGCGCTACTACCAGGGCTTCGATCAGTTGCGCGCGACCGGGCTGGACGCCCTCATCATCACCGGAGCGAATGTCACCGGGACCGAACTCAGTGCGCAGCCCTTCTGGGAGCCGCTCATCGAGGTGATTGACTGGGCCGCGCGCGAGGTCACCTCCACGCTGTGTTCCTGCCTTGCCACCCACGCCGTGCTGGAATTTCGCTACGGCCAGAGGCGCCACCCGCTGCCGGCGAAACGCTGGGGTGTGTACCAGCACCGGGTGATCGAGCGTCGCCACCCGCTGGTGGCCGGCGCCAACACCCGCTTCGACGTACCCCACTCGCGCTTCAACGAGATCCGCCGCGAGCAGTTCGATGCCGCTGGACTCAAAGTGCTGGTGCAGTCGGACGCAGGTGACGTGCATGTGGCCGTCTCCGAGGACCTCTTCCGCCTGGTTTTCTTTCAGGGTCACCCGGAATACGACACCATCAGCCTGCTGAAGGAGTACAAGCGTGAGGTAGGCCGCTTCCTGCACGGCGAACGGGAGGACTACCCACCCTTTCCGGAGCACTACTTCGATGCCCGCACCCAGGCCGTGTTGAACGAATACCGCGAGCGCTGTGAGGTCGCGCGCCCGCATCGCGGCGA
>DBNU01000034.1:0-4624 GCA_002299125.1 Proteobacteria bacterium UBA664 | reverse complement strand
TTTCCGGAGCACTACTTCGATGCCCGCACCCAGGCCGTGTTGAACGAATACCGCGAGCGCTGTGAGGTCGCGCGCCCGCATCGCGGCGAATTGCCGCCCTTCCCCGAACATCTCATCGTCGCGCGCCTCGACAACACCTGGCACGACTCCGCAGAGTCCATCCTCAACAACTGGCTCGGCAACATCTACCAGGTGATGGGTAATGTGCGCCGCGAGACCTTCAAGGCCGGGGTCGATCCACAGGACCCGCTGGGCCTGGTTCGTGTCCTTGCCGAGCCGGTGCGAGAGCCCTGAGCATGGACACCGATGCCATCCTGCTCGGCGTGGATCTGGGAGGCGCGAGCCTCAAGGCCGCGGTGGTGGATGCCGGCGGGCGCGTGCTGGGCACGGCCGAGTCGCCCGTGCTCACACTACGGCCGCAGCCGGGCTGGGCCGAACAACGCCCCGAGGATTGGCACCGGGCCCTCGTGCGCACCATCCCGCGCGCCTTGGCGGCCGCGGGTGTGGATCGCAGCCGCATCAAGGCGCTGTCGATCAGTGCCGGGGCACACATCGGTGTCCTGACCGATGCTCAGGGGCAGCCGCTCCGGCCGGCCATCTTCTGGAGCGATCAACGCGCGGTGCGTGAGGCCGAGCAGCTCGAGCAGCGCTTGGGCAACCTCTGTCGCCGGCATGCGCTCAACCGGCCGAACCCCACCTGGCTCCTGCCACAACTGCTGTGGCTGCGCCAGCACGAGGAGCAACTCCTCCCGCGCGTGGCCCGGGTGTATCTGGCGAAGGATTGGCTGCGGTCACGTCTGACGGGCGACTGGCACACCGACGGCGGCGATGCCGTGGGCTCGCTCCTGGTGGACTGGCCCGCACAGGACTGGTCGCGCGCGCTTATCGGCGCGGCCGGCCTTGTTGCCGATCAGCTACCTCCGATCACTGCCCCCACGCGCGTCGTGGGCGAGATCACGGCCACGGCGGCTGAGGAGATTGGCCTGCCCGCCGGCACGCCCGTGATGTGCGGCTCCATCGACACCACGGTCGAATCCTGCGCCGCCGGGGCCTGCCAGCCGGGTGATGGAGTGGTGAAGCTCGCCAGCGCCGGGGTGCTCTATCTGGTCACGGCCGAGGCCGAGGTGGTCCCGCCCATCTCCTGCTACCCGCATCTGGTGGACGGTCTCTTTTACGCGGCCACCGGCACCAACAGTTGCGCCGCTGCGCATCAGTGGTTGCGCGATCTGTGCTTTGCCGGCGAGGCCACCCAGTCCGCTGCCGAGGCCTGGCGCATCATGGACCGCATGGCCGAGCTGGTGCCGGCGGGGGCCGAGGAACTCCTCTTCCACCCCTACCTGCAGGGTGAGCGCGCGCCGCTCTGGGACCCGCGTGCGCGTGGCGACTTCATCGGCATCACGCTGCGTCACGGCCGCGGGCACTTCGTGCGCGCCCTTTACGAAGGGATCGCCTACGGTCTGCGGCATGCAATGGACGCAGCGCGCGAGCGCGGCTTCGATTTCGGCCCCATGCGGCTCATCGGCGGCGGCTCCCGCTCGCGCCTGTGGGCGGGCATCCTCGCCTCGGTGCTGGATCGCCCCCTGGTGGTGCCGGCCTTCGGCGACGCCGCCGTGGCCTCGGCCCTGCTGGCCGGCAGTGGCATCGGCGTCTTCCCGGAGCCCGCCCGCTGGAGTCAGGTCCTGCCCGGCCCCATCGATTACTTCGAGCCAGTACCCACCTGGCGCGCCCACTACGCCCGCCGCTATGTCACCTGGATCGAGGCCGGCGAGCGCCTGCGTGAGGTGAACTATCGCCTTTCGGGTTGAACGTGATGCATCGGGATTGCGGGGAGGTTAGCCCTCGGCCGACACGTTCATTGTTGGTGATGGTCACGGCCTATCCTGACTCTGGCACCCGCTCTTTTTAGGGTCGATCGGCATAAGCTCAGGACACTGAAAGCAGATCGTCACGCCATGCTCGGCGAGTACCTGTCGTGCATGCCACCAATCCGTGTCTGAAGCATTGAGTACCGGGGGTGAATCGCCCGCTGCCAAAGCCACGGCAACGAACTTGCGATCATTGCGATCAAAGTCTTGCAGCCGCCGGTCGCCAGGAAACTCGACGAAACCGCGCTGCGCGTGCGGGGTGATGCGCACCTGGCGACAGAATCGAGGATCGGCCTGCCGACTCCAGAGCCACTTGAAGAACGCATCGCCCAACCCGGGCTGTCCGGAAAGCGAGCAGTGCTTGCGGTATTCGCCCAGAATGAGCTGGCCGTCATCGATCACCACCTGGTCGCGCCGCGCACGCTCCAGTGCGTCGATGCAAGCCCCGACGCAGCGCTCTTGCGCAGGTTCATGGCGGCCATTGGCCACCACCAGCACATTGGTGTCGATGACGACACTCACGTTGCCGAGGCGCTGCGACGCCGCAGGATAGCCTTCTGAGTCTCGGCAATCTCGCCGAAGTCGTCACCGAAGAATCCCTCCGGCCAGTTCGTGATGTTCCCGTACGGGTCCACATTCAACTCGGTCAGGTGCGAGACACCGGCCTCGATCCCGCAGAAATAGAGTGCCGTGTCCATCGGCAGCAGTTTCTCTTCCGCAATGCGGCGCTGCAGGCGCCGCAGCAGGTGTTCGCTGTGGCTCTCGACGACGATCTGCACGCTGCGGGTCTTGACCACGTCGATCAACACATCCGCAAGCCCCGCTTGCACGCTCGGGTGCAGGTGAATCTCCGGTTGCTCAAGCAGCACGGTCGCCCCCTCGGGCGCGTAGTAGCACAGGGCGATCACCGGCAGGATCTGCGAAACGCCGAAGCCCACGTCGGTCAGCAGCACCTCCTGCGCGCCGGGTTGCCGGCGCACCCACACCTGGAAGAGCTTGCCGCCGCTGACGATCGGCCGCACCTCGAAGGTATCGATCAGGCCGAGTTCTTTCAGCCACATCGCTACGACCTCGTCGAGCGTCTTGCGCTTCTTGCCTTGGCCGAAGGAGTAGAGCACCCCTTGGTCGCGGGAAGCGAGCAGGGCCTCGACCACGCGCTCGCCGCGGCGCCCGACGTCGGTGGGTTGCGATCCACCCCAGGCGTACTCGCGCTTCGGGTACTCGCGCAGCGGCCCCAGGTAGAAAAGGCTTGCGGCCAGCCTTTCGAACGCGAGCTCGAAGTCCGACAAAAATGCGGCGTTCTGGAAGTAGGCTCGCACCTGATCCGGGAAGCCATAGCACTTGGCCGGCTGCGGCAGGTTCCAGGCGCGGCCCTTCACCCGCTTGAAGTTGAAACGTTTGTGCGCGCTGAAGAGCTCGTACTCGCCGGGATGGTCGGTTAGCGGGCGCATGCCGAATTCCGCGTCCGCGAATCGGTAGGCCATGCTGGCCACCGTCATGCGGCCGCTGGCTGACGAGCCATTCTTATCCCAGCGCACCGAGGCCGAGAATTCGATGGCATCACCGGTCAGCGATACCGATCGACGCGCCCCGGGGTCCACCACGCTCAAGGGTTCGCGCAAGCGCCAGGAGAGGCCCCACCGCAGGATTTGGGCAACATCATGTTGATGCACCACGTCTCGGAACGTGCCGAGTTCGACGAGGCTGCGCGTATCGCCCAGTTCGAGCACGAGGTTGCGATCGGGTGACTCGGCTGTCTGCCTCAGCATGAGCAGGAACTGCATCAGGCTGGTCTTGCCCGAACTATTGGTGCCGAATAGCCCGGTCAGCGGTGCCAGCCGCACCGGGCCGACCTGTCGCCAGGACTTGAAGTTGTCGAGCAGGATGGAAGCGATCATCGGCTCGCTCCCTTCAAGTCGCTCGGATTCGCACTCACGTTTCGCCCCCCATTGGGGCCGGCCACGACCCCGTTCCCACCTGGCGCGCCCACTACGCCCGCCGCCGCAACCAAGCGGCGCTGACCTCGACGTAACTCGAAACGGTCGCCGGCAGGGGATCGGGGCACCCTCCAGTACGCAGACCATCGAGATGAAATTCGATGGCTTCACGCATGTTCTGCTCAGTTTCCTCGCGCGTAGCACCCGTGGAGACGCAACCGGGCAGATCGGGAAAGTATGCGGAGAACCCGGTCGCAGTTTGCTCGATGACAATCGGATACTTCATTGCTTCGGCCCCGCTTGGCGTCGAATGCTGTTCAAGGTTCCAAGCGCGACATCATCGCTGACCTTGCCCGGAATGGTCACCAAGCCCGGCTTGCTCGGATGCTTGTACTGCCGATGGCTTCCGCGACTACGGGCCAGATACCACCCGTCGTCCCTGCGCACCACCACCATCCCCGCGCACCACCACCATCCCCGCGCACCACCACCATCCCCGCGCACCACCGTCGTCCCCCGCGCCCCACCGTCATCCCCGCGCAGGCGGGGATCCAGTCCTTCTCCAAGGGCGGCGCGACGACACTGGATTCCCACCTGCGCGGGAACGACGATGTGCTCTGCCCGTGAGTGTCCGTGTCGCGGAAGGGAGCGGACGATTTCAGCCGACCGCCAGGAGCCCGCCCATGGATTTTCGCTATCCCGCCATCCTGCTTGCTTCGCGATCGCCCCGGCGGCGCGAGCTTCTCGATCAGCTCGGCGTGCCCTTCGAGGTGCTGGATGTGGCCATCGACGAGACGCCCGAGCCCGGCGAATCCCCGTCGG
>DBNU01000017.1 GCA_002299125.1 Proteobacteria bacterium UBA664 | reverse complement strand
GACTACTCGCGCGGGGCGGCGGGCTTTCGCGTCGAGGGCGGTGCCATCGCCTATCCGGTGGAGGAGATCACCATCGCCGGCAACCTGAAGGACATGTTCCTCGGCATCCAGGCCGTGGCCAATGACGAGGATGACAACTCGCGCATCCGCACCGGGTCGATACTCATCGACGAGATGACGGTCGCGGGTGACTGAGGGGCCGTGCCGCCGGCAGCGGGATTTTCCTGCGCCAACAACCGGAGCCGCATTGCCGATGAATGTCACCCGCCCCGGGCAGACCGGCCCCCTCGACGATCTGCTGACGGAGGCCAGCCGTATCATCCTCGGCAAGGACGAGGCACTGCGTCTCGCGCTCACCTGCCTGCTCGCCGGCGGCCATCTGCTCATCGAGGATCTGCCCGGCGTCGGCAAGACCACGCTCGCGCACACCCTCGCCGCGCTCCTCGGCCTCGAGTTCCGCCGCCTGCAGTTCACGGCCGACATGCTGCCGGCGGACATCCTCGGGGCATCGGTGTACGAACCGGCGCGCGGCGAGTTCCGCTTCCATCCGGGGCCGGTCTTTGCACAGGTACTGCTGGCGGACGAGGTGAACCGCGCCACCCCGCGGGCGCAGAGCGCCCTGCTGGAGGCCATGGAAGAGGGGCAGGTCTCAGTGGATGGCGTGAGTCATCCGCTGCCACAGCCCTTCTTCGTCATCGCCACCCAGAACCCGCGCGAACAGGTGGGCACCTTCCCCCTGCCTGAATCGCAGCTCGATCGTTTCCTCATGCGCCTGGCCATCGGTTACCCGGGGCCTGCGGCCGAGCGCGCCCTGCTGCAGGGCGAGGCCCGCCGTGATCTGCTCGCGCGCATGAATCCACGGGTCGATCCGGCGCAGCTACGCGGCTGGTCGAACGAGATCCGGGGCGTGCACGTAGCCGATGTGGTGCTCGACTACCTGCTGACCTTGCTCCGGGCGAGTCGCGAGCACAGCGCCATCGACCATGGCGTCTCACCCCGGGCTGGCCTCGCCTGGCTTCGGGCCGCCCAGGCCTGGGCATGGCTGCACGGCCGCCGCTCCGTGCGGCCCGATGATCTCCAGCATCTGGCGCTGCCGGTACTGGCGCACCGTCTGGCCCCGGCGCATCAGGCCGGCTTCATCGAGGGAGGCGAGTTGGTGCGACGACTGCTGGAGGGCGTGCCGGTCCCCTGAGGTGCAACTGCATCTGCCTGCGCGTGGTCGCCCGGCACGCCGTCATCCCCGCCCCCGACAAGAGCACTCGGGGGCAGGCTGCGGCGGGGATCCAGTTCTTCCAAAGCGCCGGCGCGACGACTCCGGGGCCGGACGTCCCGCTTCACTGACGCCGTGCGAGACGCTCACGCAGGGCCGTGGCGACGCCCTCGTGCACGAAGGCAGAGACCTCGCCGCCGAGGTCGGCGATCTGGCGCACGAGGCTCGAGGAAATGAAGCTGTAGCGTTCGTCCGGGGTCAGGAAGAGCGTCTCGATGTCCGCGTCCAGGCGGCGGTTCATGCTGGCGAGCTGGAACTCATGCTCGAAGTCCGACAGGGCGCGCAGACCGCGCAGGACGCGGGTACACCCAATCTCGCGCAGGTAGTTGGCGAGCAGGCCATCGAAGCGACAGACCTCGACATTGCGGATATGCGCCGTGGCGGCACAGGCGAGGGCGACCCGCTCGTCGGTATCGAAGGCCGTCTGCTTGCCGGTGTCGTGCGCCACTGCCAGCACCACGCGATCGAAGATGCGCGCCGCCCGCGCGGCGATGTCGGTGTGGCCATCGGTGATCGGGTCGAAGGTGCCCGGATAGATGATCGTGTTGTTCATATCGCCCCTGCGTCAGACCTGACAGCCGGATTGTCCACGAAATTGCCCACCGAAGGCCCCCTTCCTGCGGGCAGGGGCAGGGCTCGAACCCGGGACCCTCACTCCCCGCGAAAAGGATCGGGCCGAGCGTCGGGACATGCCTGGATCTCCGCCCCCGCCGCCCTCGGCCTGAACAGCCCGAAACGCACCGCGCCGGCGTGCGACGCCTTCTCTGCCTGCCAATGCGCGGGCAACGGGGCCGACGCGAGCGCCGACGGCCATTCGAGGTACACCCGCGCCTGGGGTGTCAGCAGGTCGTGCTGCCGCAGATGCTCGGCCAGCGCCGTCCAGGCCATGGCGGGGTAGGGCGGGTCCAGGAAGACCACATCGAAGCGATCGGTCAGGCGTGCCAGTGCTTGGGCGGCATCGCCAGTCAGTAGCGTGAGACGTCCGGTCAGGCCGAAGGCCTCCGCAGTGGTGGCGATGGCGCGGGCCAGTACCGGCTCCCGCTCCACCGCCACGCAATGCGCGGCACCGCGGGAGAGGGCCTCGAGGCCCAGCACCCCGGTGCCGGCACAGAGGTCGAGTACGCGAGCACCGGGAAGCACCGGCGCGAGCCAGTTGAAGAGGGTCTCGCGAATGCGATCCGGTGTCGGCCGCAGACTATCGTCGGCGACGATGGGGATGCGGCGACCACGATGGCTGCCGCCGATGATGCGCACCGAGCCGGGGCGCGCCGCTGGGCGCTTGCTCATGTCGTGCTGACCTGGGCTGATGCCGATGGAGACGCCGTGCAGGGGGCCGGCACCCGAAACAGTACACTAGCGCCCTTCATCGCAGCGTCATCGAGCGGCGACGGCGCAACCCCACTTCCGGATCTCTGCCAACGCCATGTTCTTCTTCCGTCGCAAGCGGCCTGCCGCGGGCGTAAGCGCCGACACCACCTCCCCCGACACTGGCCCGGATGCCAGCCCGGATGCCAGCCCGGATGCCAGCCCGGCCGCAGCGGCCGCGACGCCGACTGCGGAATCCGCGCCCAGCGGCCCGGAGACACGGGCGGCTGAAGCCCTCGCGGCCCAGGTCGAGGCGGAGCCCGTGGGCAACCGCACCGGCTTCTTCGGACGCCTGAAGGCCGGCATCGCGCGCACCCGCGAGGCGCTGGGTGAAGGCATCGCGCGCATCGTGAGCGGGCGCAAGCGCCTGGATGCCGAATCGCTCGAGGACCTCGAGGCCCTGTTGCTCGGTGCCGATGTGGGCCTGGAGACGACCAGCAGCGTCATCGCCGAACTCACCAATCGCCTCAAGCGCAATGAGCTGCAGGACCCGGAGGCGCTCTATCGAGGTCTCGCGGATCTGCTCACGGCGCGTCTGGTTGGTTACGCCGAGCCGCTCGAACTGCCGGAGCAGGGCGACCGCCCCTTCGTGATCCTGACCATCGGCGTCAACGGCGCGGGCAAGACCACCACCATCGGCAAGCTCGCCGCGCACTACCGCGCCGCGGGCCGCAGCGTGCTGCTGGCCGCGGGTGACACCTTCCGCGCCGCCGCCGTGCAGCAGCTCCAGGCCTGGGGCGAGCGCAACGCCGTTCCCGTCATCGCCCAGCCGCAGGGCGCGGACCCGGCATCGGTGGTGCATGACGCCCTCTCGGCGGCCCAGGCGCGCAACATCGACATCCTCATCGCCGACACCGCAGGCCGCTTGCACACGCAATCGAACCTGATGGACGAGCTGAAGAAGGTGAAGCGCGTGCTGGGCAAGCTCGATCCCCGCGCACCGCACGAGACGCTGCTCGTCATTGATGGCACGGCCGGACAGAACGCGCTGGCCCAGGCACTCAAGTTCCATGAAGCCGTGGGACTCTCGGGCATGGTGGTGACCAAGCTCGACGGCACCGCACGGGGCGGCATCGTCTTCGCGCTGGTGGATCGGCTGAAGCTGCCGATCCGCTACATCGGCGTGGGCGAGGCCCTGGAGGACCTGCGCCCCTTCGAACCCGCCGCCTACGTCGAGGCCATGCTCGGGCGCACGGGCTGAGCCGGTGTGAATCAATCTGCCGTGTGTCCCGATGGCTGCGTTGGGCGCGGACTCACTCCACTATCACGGCCGTCCCGCTGACCGAAACCATGAGCATTCCGTTCGACTGGCCCATGACCTCGTAGTCCAGATCGACTCCGACGACAGCGTTCGCGCCAAGCTCCTCGGCACGCGTACGGATCTCCTGCATGGCGATGTCGCGGGCATTCTGCAATTCCCGCTCGTAGGTCGCCGATCGTCCGCCGACCAGATCGCGCAGCCCGGCAAACAGATCCTTGAACAGGTTGGCACCGAGGATGGCCTCGCCGGAAACGATGCCGCAGTACTTCGTGATGCGCTTGCCTTCGATGTTGGGCGTGGTGGTAATGATCATCGTGATGACTCCTGCTGCGGGCGAGCGGCTTGGACGCAGCGCGCAAAAAGCGTTCAATGAAGGGTATGAGTATCGTCGTCCCCGCGCAGGCGGGGACCCAGGGCCACACCGGCACCACTCAGCAATCACCACACCATCATGCTCGCCCCCCTCACGGCTCGGCGAGCGATTCCAGTGCCTCTCCCAGTTGCAGCCAACGCTCCTCCAGCGTGGCGACCTCCGTGGCGAGTCCGGTCTTGCGCCGGGTGAGTTCGGTCACCTGGCCGCCGGTGCCGCTGCTGTAGAGGGCCGGATCGGCCAGGGCCGCATCCAGCGCTGCCTGCTCGGTGGTGAGTGCGGCCAGCCGCCGCTCCACCTGCGTGAGTTCCTTTTCGAGCGGTCGGCGTTCCCGCAAGCGCGACTGGCGCTCGGCCGCCAGTCCCTCGCGTCCGGCGCGCCGCGCTTCCCGTGTCGCATCGTCGGCGGTGCTGCTCGCCTGCTGTTGCCGCGAGGCGGACCAGCGCGCGTAATCGGCGAGATCGCCTGCGAACTCGGCCACCTTCCCGGCATCGACCAGGTACAGGGCATCGACGGTGCTCGCGAGCAGATGGCGGTCGTGTGACACGAGCACCACGGCACCGCCGAAATCCGCCAGCGCCTCGGCCAGCGCCTCGCGCATGCCAAGGTCGAGGTGGTTGGTGGGTTCGTCCAGCAGCAGCAGATTCGGTCGGGCGTGCACGATGAGGGCAAACGCGAGGCGCGCCTTCTCCCCGCCCGAGGCGACCCGGATGGGGGTCTCCACACGCTCACCACTGAAGCCGAAGCGACCCAGCCAGTCGCGCAGCTCCTGTTCGCGCGTGGTCGGGGCGAGGCGCCGCAAGGCGAGCAAAGGCGACGCGTCGAGGTCGAGTTCATCGATCTGGTGCTGGGCGAAATAGCCGAGTTCCAGGTCGCGTGCCGTGACGCGTTCACCGGCGAGCAGCGGCAGATCCCCAGCGAGGGCGCGCATGAGGGTGGTCTTGCCGGCACCGTTCCGACCCAGGATGCCGATGCGCTCTCCGCGCGAGATGCGCAGGTTCACGCCGTCGAGCAGCGGCCGATCGTCGTGGCCGATGCGGGCAGTATCGAGCGTGAGCAGCCGCTCGGGGTTCTTCAACGGCTCGGGGAAGGTGAGGCGTGGACCACCGGCGACGCGCACGGCCTCCGTGGTCTGCAAGCGCTCCAGCGCCTTGAGTCGCGACTGCGCCTGACGGGCCTTGGTGGCCTGGGCGCGGAAGCGATCGACGAAGGCGCGGAGCTCGGCCGCGCGGCGCTGCTCGGCCTCGTGACTCGCCTGCTGCACGGCGAGCCGCTCGGCCCGGATGCGTTCGAAATCGCTGTAGCCACCGCGGTACCAACCGAGCCGGCCCTGTTCGATGTGGGCGATGGCAGCCACCGTGGCATCGAGGAAATCACGATCGTGGGACACCATCAGCAGGGTACCGCGGTAGCTCGCCAGCCAGCGCTCCAGCCAGATGATGGCATCGAGGTCCAGATGATTGGTGGGCTCGTCGAGCAGCAGCAGATCCGAGGGGGCCATGAGTGCGCGGGCGAGTTCAAGACGCATGCGCCAGCCACCGGAGAACTCGGCCACCGGCCGTGCATGGTCCCCCGCGCTGAAACCCAGACCATGCAGCAGCGTTGCCGCACGCGACTCACCGCGGTAGCCATCGCAGGCCGCCATCGCCTCGTGCAGATCGCCCAGGGCCGCGCCATCGTGGGCCAACTCGGCTTGCGCCAGCGCCGTGCGCAGGCGCGCCAGTGCGACATCACCGGCCAATGTCCATTCGAGGGCGGAGGCGCGGACCGCGGGGGTTTCCTGCGCCACATGCGCCACCACCCACTGCGCCGGCCGGGTGCAACTGCCCTGTTCCGGCGCGAGTTCACCCCGCAGGGCGGCGAGTAGTGTCGACTTGCCGCAGCCGTTCGCCCCGGTAAGCCCGACCTTCTGCCCCGGATGGATCTGCAGCGTGAGGCCTTGGATCAGCGTGCGCCCGGCGCGGGCCAGGGTGAAATCGCGAAACTCGATCATGGGGGATTTGGGTGGGTCGCTACCGGCTGGAGGCCCCGCAGATTAGCCCGACGAGGGGCGGCTTTCACCTCTGGCCGCAAGGCTCCGCCTATAATGCGCGGCCCTTTTTACCCGGGTTCGGCCACCGAGCACCTTCGCACCTGCAGGCGCCGGCCCCTCTGCCTCCATCCCAAGGAAATACCGTGAGTACCTCCAAGCTTCGCAACATCGCCATCGTCGCGCACGTCGACCACGGCAAGACCACCCTCGTCGATCGGCTGCTGTCGCAGTCCGGCACCCTCGGCCCGCGCGCCATCGTGCCGGAGCGGGTGATGGACTCCAACGACATCGAACGCGAGCGCGGCATCACCATCCTCGCCAAGAACACCGCCATCCGCTGGCAGGACTACCGCATCAATATCGTCGACACACCCGGCCACGCGGACTTCGGCGGCGAGGTGGAGCGCATCCTCTCGATGGTGGACTGCGTGCTGTTGCTGGTGGATGCCGTGGACGGCCCCATGCCGCAGACGCGCTTCGTCACGCAGAAGGCCTTCGCGCAAGGGCTGAAGCCCATCGTCGTCGTCAACAAGATCGACCGCCCCGGTTCACGCCCAGCCTGGGTGATCGACCAGGTGTTCGATCTCTTTGATCGCCTTGGTGCCACAGAAGAGCAACTCGATTTCCCCGTGGTGTACGCCTCCGCACTCAACGGCTACGCCACCCACACGCCCGACAACAGCGACGGACGCACCGATATGGAGGTGCTGTTCCAGACCATCATCGATCGCGTGGCACCGCCGGACGTCGATCTGGAAGGGCCCTTCCAGATGCAGGTGAGTTCGCTTGCCTACTCGAGCTACGTGGGCACCATCGGCATCGGGCGCATCAAGCGCGGGACGGTGCGCACCAACACTCCCGTCACCATCATCTCGCGCGACGGCACGCAACGTGGCGGCCGTGTGTTGCAGGTGCTCGGCTTCCACGGCCTCGATCGTGTGGAAGTACCAGAGGCGAGCGCCGGCGACATCATCGCCATCACGGGCATCGAGGGCATCCTCATCTCCGACACGTTGTGTGACATCAAGGCCCCCGAGGCACTGCCACCGCTGTCGGTGGATGAGCCGACGGTCAGCATGACCTTTCAGGTCTCCGATTCGCCGCTGGCGGGTCGCGAGGGAAAGTTCGTCACCAGTCGCCAGATTGCCGAGCGGCTGCAGAAGGAGCTTCTGCACAACGTGGCTCTGCGGGTCGAGGAAACGGATGACCCCTCGGCATTCCGCGTTTCCGGGCGCGGTGAACTGCACCTCGCCATTCTCATCGAGAACATGCGTCGCGAAGGCTTTGAGCTGTCGGTGGGGCGGCCGCGGGTGATCTTCCGCGAGGTCGACGGCGTGATGTGCGAGCCCGTCGAGCAGCTCACGGTGGATGTCGAGGAGAACCATCAAGGCACCGTCATGGAACGACTCGGCCTGCGCAAAGGCGAGCTTCAGGACATGACGCCAGACGGGCGCGGGCGCGTGCGCCTGGAGTACCTCATACCGGCGCGCGGTCTCATCGGCTTCCGCACGGAGTTCCTCACTGCCACGCAGGGCACGGGCCTGCTCTACCACACCTTCGAGAAGTACGCGCCGGTGAAGCCCGGGGCGATCGGTCAGCGCCAGAACGGCGTGCTGGTATCGATGGACAACGGCAAGGCGCTGGCCTATTCGCTGTTCAGCCTCCAGGAGCGTGGGCGCATGCTGATCGGCCACGGCGAGGAGGTGTACGAGGGAATGATCATCGGCATCCATTCGCGCGACAACGATCTGGTGGTCAATCCGCTGAAGGGCAAGAAACTCACCAACATTCGTGCCGCCGGTTCGGACGAGAACATCCTGCTCACACCGCCGATCCGCTTCGATCTGGAGCAGGCGCTGGAGTTCATCGACGACGACGAGCTGGTCGAGGTCACGCCGAAGAATCTGCGTATCCGCAAGAAATTCCTGAAGGAGCACGAGCGCAAGAAGGCCGGGCGGAGCAGTGAGACGGCCTGAGCGGGGCCGCTGCATGCCCGCGACCTCGCCGCGATCGGTCGCGGGCATGTGGGCATGATCGGGCTCTTGCAACGGGTCTCCGAGGCCCGCGTGCTGGTGGGCGGAGAGACGCTCGGGGCGATCGACCAGGGCTTGCTGGTACTGCTCGCGGTTGAGCGGGGCGATACCACGAGCGACGCCGAGGGCCTCATCGAGCGCCTGTTGCGCTACCGCGTGTTCGAGGATGAGGCCGGTCGCATGAACCGCAGTCTCACGGACGTGGGGGGCGGTCTGCTGCTCGTCCCCCAGTTCACCCTGGCGGCAGACACCCGCCGAGGGCTACGACCGTCGTTCACACCCTGCGCCCCGCCCGCCGATGCCGAGCGGCTGTTTCTGCACGCGCTCGGCTTCGCCAGCCTACGCCATAGCCCGGTTCACGGCGGCCGCTTCGGTGCCGGGATGCGTGTAGCGCTGGTGAACGAAGGGCCGGCCACCTTCAGCCTGCGGGTGCGAGGTTGCCCGGGCGCTGAACTCGGCTGAGCCGACGCCCCGCGCACTCCGTCATCCCCGCGCAGGCGGCCGACCGCGGCGAGAGGCGGATTGCCGTCGCGCGGTGGAGGTACCAGCCGCCTCAACCCTCCGGATATACCGGTCGCACGATGTAGCCGCCCGACTTGCCGTCGCGTTCGAGCGTGAGCAGGCCGTGCTTGGCGGCATCCTCGAGCAGGTCGCCGAAGGCGGAATAACCGTAGTAGCTCTCATTGAAGCCGGGCTGGCGACGTCGTAGCGTCTGCTTGACCATGCTGC
>DBNU01000100.1 GCA_002299125.1 Proteobacteria bacterium UBA664 | reverse complement strand
GTGCCTCCACGCTGCCCGCCGCGCAATCCGCCTCCTGAGGGCGGATGCAGGGCTACTTCAGAGAGTCCAGATGACACAACGCAAGCGCGGGTTGGGGCGTGGCCTCGATGCCCTCATCGGCATGACCCGCCCGGTAATGGAGGCGGCGCATGGCCAGACGTCGGCCGCCGATCTCGCGGGTGAACTGCGACGCCTGCCGCTCGCGCGGCTGAAACCCGGGCGCTACCAGCCGCGCGTGCACATGCCGCCGGAGGCGCTCGAGGAACTGGCCGAGTCCATCCGCGCTCAGGGCATCGTGCAGCCCATCGTGGTCCGCGCGGTGGATGGAGAATTCTTCGAGATCATCGCCGGCGAGCGCCGCTTTCGGGCCGCACGCCTGGCGGGTCTGGAAGAGGTGCCGGTGCTGGTGCGGGATCTCAGTGACCGTGCTGCACTGAGTGTTGCACTCATCGAGAATATCCAGCGCCAGGACCTCAACCCCATGGAGGAGGCACGCGCGCTCGCGCGTCTGGTCGCGGAGTTCGAACTCACCCACGAGGAGGCCGCCGTGGCGGTGGGGCGCTCGCGGGTGGCGGTGAGCAACCTCATCCGTCTGTTGAATGCCTCGGCACCCGTGCGCGAGGCGCTCGAGGCCGGCGAGATCGAGATGGGTCATGCACGTGCGCTGCTCGCGCTGCCGGACGCTGCACAGCCACATGCCCTGCGCAGCGTGCGCGAACAGGCGCTTTCGGTGCGTGCCACCGAGGCCCTGGTGCGCGAGCGCCTCGCCGGCGCCGATGCGCTGACACGACCAGGGGCGGGTGATGAGGCGCGCACACCGACCACGGATCCGAATGTCGAGCGACTGGCGCAGGACCTCTCCGAACGCCTCGGCGCACCGGTCAGCATCCGGCATGGTGCCAAGGGCGGGCAACTGGTGATCCGCTACGGCTCACTCGACGAACTGGACGGCATCCTCGCGCACATCCGCTAGGGCCAGCGAGGTGGAGCGGACTGGCGCGAACAAGGGCAACGCCCGGTGAGTCCTGGAACGGGAAGTGCCGATGGACTTCGAATGGGATGAAACAAAGGCGCGTGCCAACTAGATCAAACATGGCGTCTCATTCCTCGAGGCTGCCGAGGTGTTTGGTGATGACTGCTCCTCGTGCGTCCATGACCCGGACCATTCACATGAGGAGGATCGACACCTGCTCTTTGGAGTTTCCTCGAAAGGGAATTTTCTTGTTGTGGCGTTTACAGACAGATCCCATGCGATTCGCATCATCTCAGTGCGGCGCATGACCAGACAGGAGCGCGAGGCCTATGAGCAATGAAGATGCCATGAGGCCGGAATATCCGGCCGATCTGATCAAGTCAGGAGAGCGAGGGAAGTATGCAAGCACTTATCGGGAGGGCACCAACCTCGTGCTGATAGAGCCCGACTTGCACAGACTCTTTCCAGACTCGGAAGCAGTCAATCGCGCCCTTCGCAAGTTTGCGGAAGAGCACTCTATGGAGCCATGATTGGCCACAATGCTGGGCCGCCCGCACGACGATTGAGCCGATAGTCAACCCCGGCAAGATGGCGATGGGTAACCAGCATCCATCTGCCGAATCTGAAAAATGGGTGCCTGGAGTGTGGATCTCTCTGCGGGATGCAGGGGACCGCGAAACCTGTCGCCCTGCGTGCCGGGGCCATGTTTTGCTGGCATGTGAATATCGGGGTGATCTTGGCGGCACTGCCCTTCTCCCGGTACCCGGGCCGGTCGGCAGGCCAACCTCCGCGCCCGGCCGCCCGCATCGCAGCCAGAGTCAGCCCGCAGGGCTCGCGGTGGTGCCCGCGCCAACACCATTCCCTGCCCAGCGCCAGACCGCATAACGCGGTGTCGCCGGAAAAGTGTCGCCGGAAAGTATTGATCGCTCGGGGGCCTTCAAGTACCCTGCGCGGGCTTTTCAGGGCACCCCCCCACGAGGTCCGGTGAACTCACGGAATCTGGCGTTGTTGCTGCGCTGGCAGCCTGCCGCCGGGCCCGGGCAGCTCGCTTGGCGGGTGTTGTCTGCGCAGCTCTCGACGGGCGGAGTTGCCGCCGTTGCGGTCTGGATCGCGGGTGGTCTCGAAGCCGCTGCGAGCCTGCTGCTAGGCCTTCTGGTCGTCGCGCTGCCGCAGTGGTGCGCCCATCAGATGCTGCGAGTTGGTCCGCTGGGTCTGCCGCGGCTGTTCGCCCTGGAGGTCCTGCGCGTCGGCTCGTCCGTCTCGCTTTTGCTGTACGGGGTACGCTCGCTGCCAGGTTTCGTCTGGTGGGGCGCGCTCATCGGGCTCATCCTCGCAGTGAAGGCCCCCTGGTTTGTCCTGATGAAGGAAGGCACACGTTCATGACGGCGGAAACGGCGGTGCACGCGGCCCACGAGGTCGCCCACGGAGCAGTCGACGCGGCTCAACACGGTCACGGCCCCGAGACACCGGCCCAGTACATCGTGCATCACCTCGGTCACCTGACCGACGGTCTGTTCAATTACGACACCTTCATCTTCTCCCTGCTGGCCGGCCTCGTGGTGGTATGGGTTCTCGGCCTTGCGGCACGCAATGCGACAGTGGGTGTGCCGGGTCGGTTCCAGGCACTCATCGAGATCCTGGTCGAGTGGGTGGAGGATCAATCCAAGCAGATCGTGCATGGGGATCGCAGCTTCATCGCGCCCCTGGCCCTCACGGTCTTTCTGTGGGTGGTCTTCATGAACACCCTCGACCTTCTGCCCCTCGATATGCTGCCGATGTTCGGACAAGTGGCGGGCGTCGAGCACCTCCGCGTGGTGCCCACCGCTGATCTCAACTGCACCCTTGGCATGGCGCTCGGCGTGCTCACGCTGATGCTGTACTACAGCTTCAAGATCAAGGGTGCCGGCGGCTTCATGCACGAGCTCTTCTGCGCGCCCTTCGGCAGCCATCCCTTGCTCTGGCCCGCCAACCTGCTGCTCAACATCATCGAGTTCGTCGCCAAGACCGTCTCCCTCGGCATGCGACTCTTCGGCAACATGTACGCTGGCGAACTCATCTTCATGCTCATCGCCCTGCTCGGTGCCACCGCCACTTGGTGGGGTTTCGCCCTGCATGTGCTGACCGGCTCCGCGTGGGCGATCTTCCACATCCTGATTGTGCTGCTGCAGGCCTTCATCTTCATGATGCTGACCCTGGTGTACATCGGTCAGGCGCACGAGCATCACTGATCGTCCTGATCGTTCGGCCACAGCGGCCGGGCGTCATCCCCTTCCACCCACCGTTCCAACCTCGTAGCTGAAGCAAGGAGTTTCCCAATGACTGACGTCGGATTCGTTGCCCTCGCCTGTGGTCTCATCATCGGTCTGGGCGCGATCGGTGCCTGTATCGGTATCGGACTGATGGGTGGCAAGTACATCGAGGCCGCTGCGCGTCAGCCCGAACTGATGAACGCCCTGCAGACGAAGATGTTCCTGCTGGCCGGCCTCATCGACGCCGCCTTCCTGATCGGTGTCGGTATCGCGATGATGTTCGCCTTCGCCAACCCCTTCGTGGGCTGAGTGCCTAGCAGGCTGTCCACGGCTTTGCGTCGTCGCACGTTGGCGCGGGCCGTAACCCTTCGACAGGCAGCGTGTTCCGGTCCCGGCTCGATGGTCGGGTGCCGCGACATGTGGCCATCTGCGGTGGCCCGTGAGGGCCATCGTCCCGAGGCCGTGAGGAACGACCCGTGAATTTGAACGCTACTCTGGTCGCGCAGTTCGTCGTCTTCTTCGTTCTGGCGTGGTTCACCATGACCTTCGTCTGGCCACCGCTGATGCGGGCGCTGGACGAACGTGCGCGCAAGATCGCCGATGGTCTGGCTGCCGCGGACCGCGGCCAGCAGGCCCTGAAGGACGCAGAACTCCGTTTTGCGGCCATCGAGGCCGAGGCCCGGCAGAACGCTCAAGCCATCCTCGCCGAGACCGAGGCCCGTGCGGCCACCTACCTCGAGCAGCAGCGCAAGGCGGCCGAGGCGGAGGGTGTGCGTCTGGTGGAGCAGGCGAAGGTGGAAATCGCGCAGGAAGTCCAGCGCGCCCGCGATGCGCTGCGCGGCGAGGTGGCTGCGCTTGCGGTAGCCGGTGCCCGCCAGATCCTCGAGCGGGAGATCGACCCGGCCCAGCACGCCGATCTCCTCAGCCGTCTGGAGGCCAGCCTCTAAGGGGGCAGCTCGAGGAATCCCAGCCCATGTCTGAATCTTCAACCCTGGCCCGTCCCTACGCCGAAGCGCTGTTCCAGCTTGCACGCGAGAGCGGCTCGCTCGAGGCCTGGTCGGCCCAGCTCGATACCCTCGCTCTGGCCGCATCCGATGTGGCGTTGCGTGCGGTTGCGGGCGATCCGCGGCTGGGTACCGGGCAACTGGTCGCCTTCCTCGGCTCCCTGCTGCCAGAGCCCAGGGTCGCCGGGCTCGATACCTTCCTCACCCTGGTGGTCGAGAACCGGCGTGTCGCGGTGCTTCCGGAAGTGGCCGCGCAGTTTCGCACCCTCAGGAATGCGCACGAGGGTGCGGCCGACGCCCGCGTGCAGTCGGCCTTCGAACTGGACGCCGCCGCGCTGGTGCGCCTGCGCGATGTCCTCGAGAAGCGCCTCGGCCTCAAGCTCAACCTCGAAGTGGCGGTGGACCCGGCCCTCATCGGTGGCGTGCGCGTCACGGTCGGCGACCGGGTGCTCGACGCCTCCGTGCGTGCTCGCCTAGACGGCATGCAGAGCGCGCTAC
>DBNU01000108.1 GCA_002299125.1 Proteobacteria bacterium UBA664 | reverse complement strand
TTGAAGTGCTGCGGCTCATCAGTGCGGGCCTTGATTTGCCCTGTGTGGCGAGGACGCTGGCACTCAGTCCGAAGACAGTCGCCACCCATCGGCGCAATCTGTTGCGGCGGCTGGCAGTGAGCAACGATGTGCAGCTCGCCAGTTGTGGCCGCCAGATGGGTCTCGTCACGGGCTTCGAGTAGCCAACAAGCCGGCCGGTGCGTCAGGGCCGCATCTCTGGGCCGAGTGCCGGGTTCCAGCACGGGGCCGGGGCCGGGCGCGTTCTCGGGATGAGGGCTGGCGTGCCTTGCGCAAGCCACCACCCGGGGTGCCGGTACGCTTGCAGGGGCAGTCGGCGTTACCCTGATGGGATGCAACGGCTGGGTGCGTCCGGGGGATGGGGGGGTAAATGCGGGTAGCGGGTGCCGAGCCCGGTCAGGGTGGCGTGCGTCCGGTCGGGGAGGTCTTCGATCCGGCCTGCCGGCGCTGTCCACGCCTTGCGGCCTGGCTCGATTGCGGTCGGGCGAAGCATTCGGGCTACCACCTGGCACCCGTGCCGGCCTTCGGTGATGCCGCGCCGCGCCTGCTCATCGTAGGTCTGGCCCCGGGCTTTCATGGTGCCAACCGCACCGGTCGCCCCTTCACGGGTGACCACGCCGGGATCTTGCTGTACCGCACCCTGCATGCCCTCGGGCTCGCGAGCGCGCCGGCCTCGATCGATGCCGGCGACGGTCTCCGCCTGCACGGGGTGCGCATCACGAACGCCGTCCGCTGCGTGCCGCCGGCGAACGCACCGCGGCCGGACGAGGTCCATCGTTGTAATGCCTACCTCACACACGAGCTCGAGAGCCTCAGCCCACGGGCCGTGCTTGCCCTTGGACAGGTGGCGCACAGAGCGGTATTGCGGGCCATCGGCGCCCGGCCTTCGCGCTTCGATTTCGCCCATGCCGCAGTGCACGACCTGTCACCCGTTTTCGCGCTCGTCGACAGCTACCACTGCTCCCGCTACAACACCCAGACACGCCGCCTGACCGACGACATGTTCCATGCCGCCGTGAGTCGTGCCGCCGCGCTGGCGGGCCTCATTCCGGGCGATGGTGATGCCGACTGAGCGGCAGGCAGCGCACCCGGTCGGCATATGTCGCAACGACCCGACCGCCAGTGGTGCCTCGCCATGAGTGAGCGTCCACAGGTGGAACCCACCCCTGCGCCGGAGTTCGATGGCCGTGCCGTGGCGCTGCGTCTTGCGTCGGCACCGGGGGTCTACCGGATGATCGACCAGGAGGGCACCGTCCTCTACGTGGGCAAGGCCGGCTCCTTGCGCAAGCGGGTTGCGAGCTACTTCCAGTCCACGCGCCAGCACACGCCCAAGGTGCGCGCGATGCTTGTTCACGTGCGGCACGTCGAGGTCACGGTGACCCGTACCGAGGCCGAGGCCCTGCTGCTTGAAAGCAACCTCATCAAGGCGCTGCGACCGCGCTACAACATCGTCCTGCGCGACGACAAATCCTACCCCTACATTCGTCTGACCGCTGGCGAGTGGTCACGGCTCGCCTTCCATCGCGGGTTGCGCCGCGCCGGCGAACGCTACTTCGGCCCCTATCCCAGTGCCGGTGCCGTGCGCGCGAGCCTGAATCTCCTGCAGAAGCTCTTCCGCATCCGCGACTGTGAGGAGACCTTCTTCCGCAACCGTACCCGCCCCTGTCTGCAGCACCAGATCGATCGCTGCAGCGCGCCCTGCGTGGGACTCATCACGCCGGGGAGTTACGAGGAAGACGTGCGTCATGCCGTTCTGTTCCTCGAAGGGCGCAGTGCCGAGGTGATCGAGGTGTTGGTCGAGCGCATGGAGGCGGCCGCCACACGTCTCGAGTTCGAGCGCGCGGCACGGCTACGTGATCAGGTACAGCAGCTCAAGCAGGTGCAGAGCAGTCAGTACGTGAGTGCCGACGCGGGCGACGTCGACGTGATCGCCTGCGTGATCGAGGGCGGGATTGCCTGTGTGCAGGTCTTCACCATCCGGGGTGGCATGAATCTGGGCAATCAGCCGTGGTTCCCGCGCGGTGTCGATGCGGATGCGAAGGCGGCGGACGTGCTCGCTGCGTTTCTACCGCAGTACTACCTCGGTGCCGGTGAACGGCCGCTGCCGGCGCGGATCCTGCTCAATGATGTCATCGAAGATCTCGCGGCGCTGGCGGATGCCTTTGCTGACTACGCCGGGCGACGGGTTCAGGTGACGGTACCGCAGCGTGGCATCGCCGTGAAATGGATGGGCATGGCACTCGAGAACGCACGCGCGGCGATCACTCGCCAGTTGGCCGAGCGGGCGGGGGCGGAGGCCCGCCTCACCGCACTCGCCGAGACGCTTGGTTTTGTGGAGCCGATCACGCGCATCGAGTGTTTCGATGTCTCGCACACGCGGGGTGAGGCGCCGGTGGCGGCTTGCGTGGTGTTCGGCCCCGAAGGGCCAATGAAAAGCGACTATCGCCGCTTCAACATCGAGGGTGTCACTCCGGGCGACGATTACGGGGCCATGCGGCAGGCCCTCATGCGGCGTTACAGTCGCCGTGCGCGCGAGGAGGCACCACTCCCGGACCTGCTGCTCATCGACGGTGGCACAGGGCAGGTGGCTGAGGCGGTCGGGGTGCTCGCGGAACTGCAACTGATTGACCGGATCCGGGTACTCGGGATCGCCAAGGGGCCTGCGCGCAAGGCGGGTGCCGAAATCCTGATTGAGGCCAGCGGCGACGCGGCTCCGCGACTCCCGCCCGGGTCGGCAGCCCTGCACCTCCTGCAGCAGGTACGGGACGAGGCGCATCGCTTCGCCATCACGGGGCATCGCCAGCGTCGGGCCAGCGCCAGGACGCGTTCCGTACTCGAGGAGATCGAGGGGGTCGGGCCCCGTCGACGCAAGGCGCTCATCCAGCATTTCGGTGGCCTGCCGGGGGTCAAGAGCGCTGGGGTCGAAGAACTCGGCCGCGTGCCCGGGATCAGTCAGGCACTCGCCCTCAAGATCCATGCGCGCCTGCACGAGGGCGTGACGGCCAACTGACCGTCGAGCGGGCATTGCTGAGTGTCCGATCCATGCCCGACCGGATACACCGGCAGCCCATCCTCCGGTATCGTCATCGACGTTCCATCCTCCCACTGCCGGGGTAGCCTTGATGAGCAACCTCCCGAACGCGCTCACGTGGCTGCGAGTCGCGCTGGTCCCACTGCTGGTCCTCGCCTGGTACTGGGGCGGCGAATCCACGCGTTGGCCCGCCGTGCTCGTGTTCGCCCTCGCCGGATTCACGGACTGGCTGGATGGCTGGCTGGCGCGGCGACTCGCCCAGACCAGCCCCTTCGGGGCCTTCCTCGATCCGCTGGCCGACAAGCTCCTCGTGTTGTCGGCCCTGGTGCTGGTGGTCGATCGCTACGGTGGGCCGTGGCTGACGCTGCCGACGGTGCTCATCGTGACGCGGGAGATCGCTGTGGGCGGGGTCAGGGAGTGGGCGGCACGCCGAGGCGTGAGTGGCTCGGTGCCGGTCTCGTGGCTGGGGAAGCTCAAGACCCTGTCGCAGATGCTGGCGCTACTGCTCCTGCTCGTGGGTGGTGAGGTTGTCGGGGTGAATCTGCTGAACCTCGGCATCGCGCTGCTGGTGCTCGCCGCCGCGTTGAGCCTGTGGTCGTTGCTGGAGTACCTGAAGCTCGCGCGCCGGCTGATTGCCGAGGCCGCCTGAGGTGAAACTTCGCAGGCCGACACCTCGGCCGCGCCTTCCGTCACGCATTGACAGACGGCCGCGCGATCCCCGTGAGGAGCGTGTCCTCCGTCACTCCCGCCGCGCCCTCTGTCATCCCCGCGCAGGCGGGGATCCAGTCCTGCCCTCGGCGATGGCACGACGACACGGGATCCCGGGCGCCGCCAGCCCTCGCGAAGGCGGTCGCGGCAATGACGACCCTACCGGCCGCAGGCGTCGCTGGTTGCGCGGATCGCGATGGGCCACCGAGGAGATATCGGCTGCTGCAGAGGACGCGCGCCATATGGGTCACGGGGCCCTGGCCCGCGTTGGGGCCGGCTTGACTCTCCCCCGGCGC
>DBNU01000184.1 GCA_002299125.1 Proteobacteria bacterium UBA664 | reverse complement strand
GCACGACCTGCACCTCGGCCCCGGGTGCGATGAGATCGAGTGTGCGCTGGAAGCCGGGCCGCAGCGGATTGAGCTGACCATGCCGCGACAGCGTGCCCTCCGGGAAGACGCACACCACCTCGCCACGTTCGAGACACTCGGCGATGAGCCGCATGCTGCCATGCGCCCCCTGGGGCGAGATGGGCAACACGCGCGCGAGCTTCAAAATCCAGTGCCAGTACCAGCGCCGATACAGCGAGCGGCTCATCACGAAGCGTACCGGGCGCGGGCTGGAGAGCCAGATCAGGGCCCAGTCGATCCAGGTCACGTGATTGCCGAGCAGGAGCACGCCACCCTGTTTCGGTACGTGTTCGTGACCGAGCACCTGAAGCCGGTAACGGAGCCCAAAGGCCAGTTGCAGCAGCAGCGTGATGAGGGCATGCGGCAGCGCCCGCAGCGCGGCGACAAGGCCCACGACTGCGATGACCATCAGGGCACCGAGCAGCCAGTACGCATCGAGTCCCGTCAGCGCAGTCCCCATGGTTGCGCAGAGCAGGCCGATCATCACGAAGTTGCGCACTACGTTGCTGGCGGCGAGGGTGATGCCAAGGCGCGCCGGCACGGCGTGGAGCTGGATGAGCGTCTCGAGCGGCACCACGAGCAAGCCGCCGAAGGTGCCGAGCCCGGTGAAGAGCAGGATCTGCCCGAGTGGAGTCGTCAACAGCGGCAGGCTGGTCAGACACAGGGCGATACCGGCCGCACCCACGGGTACGAGGCCTGTGGGGACCCGCCCCGGGAGGGCGAAGCGCCCCGCCAGGAAGGATCCGATCACCACGCCGAGCCCAGAGGAGGCCACGGTGAGCTGGACCTGGGTGACGTAGGTGACGCCGAGGTTGTCTTCCGCCCAGCTCGGGTAGATGGCGACCAGGCCCTGCGCAAGCGCCCAGAAGGCCGCGAGCCCGAGCGTGCAGCCGAGGATGACCGGATCACCGAACAGGCGCGCCATACCCTCACGTACGACGGCCATCTCCGAGATCCCGATCTGTGCGCTGGCTGCGCCTTGCCCCAGGCGCTCCAGTGGTCGCGCGATCCACCACTCGAGCAGCATGATGGTCAGCAGGATGGCGCCGATCGGGGTCATCCAGGCGATGACTTCGCCCGGAGACTCGGCCGTTCTTCCGGCCCATAGCAAGTCGAAGATCAGGGCGTGTACGAACATGGTCACCAGCATCGCGACGACGATGACCGCCTGGAGCACGCCGTTGCCGCGCGTGAGCTGCTCGATCGGCACGCCCTCCCGCAGATAGCCGAAGCGCGCCGGGGCAAATACGGCCGTCTGGATGGCGAGCGGCAGCATCAGCGCGAGGGCGACCCAGAACCAGCCGAGCGCATAGGAGACCGTGATCAGCGCCATCAGGCCGACACCGACGGCGGCGGCCACCCGCAGAACCCGGCCCTTCGGGAGGGTGTCCGACCAGCGTCCGGCAGGCCCCATCATGAACACGTAGGGCAGCAGCACGATCACGCTGACGAGGCCCGTCAGGGCGATCTGCTGCGGGCCGTCGTAGACGGCGAAGATGGTGTTCTGCACCGTGATCATGTGCCCGAGTGCCACCCAGGCATTCAGGAAGGAGACCAGGTTCAGGCGGGCGAAGCCGGGCTGGCGCCAGAGGTTCTGCATGGTTCATCCTTGCGATTGACAGGAGGTACGGGAGGCCGGTTTGCGTGACGATAGTTGCAACGCAACAGTCGTTTCTTGCCGCAACGCACTTGTACAGCACCGCGTTGTCCTGGGCACCCCGTCCTGGGCTTGATCGACGGTCGACCTGACCCGCACTTGAACGAGGAATTCCCCCCGATGTCGCCCACGAGCCGGCTGGCCGATACTCGACGCTGCCTCTCCGCCATCGCCAGCAACCTGCTGGCCCGCTTCGCGCCGACCCTGTATGTGCGCCTGACCCGGCAGACCGGGCGTGGTGCCGGGGACGTGGGTGCCGAGAACAACGCGGGCTACTTTCGTCGCTGTCACGCCGAGTACTGCGCGCGGCTGGGGTGCGATCCAGAGGATCCGCAAGCGCTCGCCGGGCTGCAGGTGCTCGAATATGGGCCGGGCGACGTACTCGGGGTGGCGCTGATGTGCATCGCCCACGGTGCCGAGCGGGTCGTGTGCGTGGACCGCTTTCCGCTCGAGCGCTTGAGCCCGGCGAACGTGGCGATCTATCGCGCGCTGCTCACCGGTCTCCCGGAAGGCCCGCGTGCGCGGGCCGCAACGGTCTTCCGGGAGACCGGTGAGCCGGCGAGCGGGCTCGACCCCGCGCGCATCGAGTACCGGGTCACGCACGATGGCACCAGCGGGGCGGAGGCAACCTTCGACCTCATCCTGTCACGGGCCGTGCTTGAACACGTCCACGACCTTGCCGCGCTGTTCGCCGACATGCGTCGCGCGCTGCGCCCGGGCGGCGTGGCCGTGCATCAGGTGGACCTCAAGAGTCATGGTCTCGATCGCCAGATGCCGTTCGATTTTCTGAGCTGGCCCGGCTGGCTCTACGCCCTCATGTACAGCCACAAGGGCTTTCCGAACCGCTGGCGCGTCGGCCTCTACCGGCGTTGGGCAGAGGCAGCCGGCCTCGAACTCAAAGCCCTTGCGCCCACGGGGATGCTTTCCGCCAGCGAGCTCGCAGCGGTGCGGCCGCGCATCCGTCCGGAGCTTGCGACCGGCACCGCAGATGATGAACTCGGCTGGCTGGGCTTCTGGATGGAACTGGTGCCGGCGCGGCATACGGCGGTAGGCGACTGAGCGGTACCTGCTGAATCGTTCCTGCGCGCCGTGCCCCGTGCCCCGTGCCCCACGTCCTGCGCGCACTCCGGCATCCCCGCCCCGGACCAGGGCACTCGGGGGCAGGTTGCGGCGGGGATCCAGGGTCGTCACCCTGTCGCCACGGAAGAACCGGATCCCCGACGCAGCCTGCCGCCGCCCTACAGGCCGAGGTCCCCGAGACGCGCGATGCGCGGGTGCTCCTCACCCTCGACCGGCGCGTTGCCGGGACGCACGCTCAGTGCCGTGGCGCAACCGGCCTCGCGCGCGGCGTCCAGCTCGGCAGCCACATCGGAGACGAAGAGCATCGCCTCGGGTGCGACCTCCATCGTTTGCGCGATGCATCGGTAACTCGACGCCTCCCGCTTGGGGCCACTGCGCGTGTCGAAGTAACCGGCGAGGTAGGGCGTGAGGTCGCCAGCCTCGCTGTGGCGGAACAGCAATTGCTGGGCGTGTATCGAGCCGGAGGAGAAAATTGCGAGCCGCAGGCCGGCTGCGTGCCAGCCGGCGAGGGTCGGGGCGACATCCTCGAAGAGTTGTCCCACCAGTTCCCCGCCGCGATAGCCCATCTCCCATACTCGCCCCTGCAGCGACTTGAGGGCAGTCGATTTGCGGTCCTGGCGCATCAGGTACTGCAAGTAAGGGATGGCCCCCGCTGCACCGGAGGCGCCATCCCAGGGTGGCAGATCCGCGGCCCCGGCGGCCTTTTCGGCCGCGTACTCGTGTGCGAGCAGGGCGATGTCTGCGGCCACCGCGCTGTCGAAGGCATGGCCCTCGAGAAAGGCGGGCAGGGCGCGGGCGGCATAGGGAAAGAGGACTGCATGCACGAAGGCGATGGGCGTGGTGGTGCCCTCGATATCCAGGAGCACCACGCGAACAGAGGCATCGCCGGGCCCGAGTTGCCCGCGCGACGCAGCGCCCGGGGCCGGCCGGGCTGCCATCAGAGGATGCAGACCGGTGGATAATCCCGGTCCTTACCGGAGTCACTGTAGTGCGGGGTCCACCCGGACATGTCCTTGAACAGCCGGATGGCGCGGATGCGCCGGTCCTCGCAGAGGTGAAACCAGTGCAGCGACCCGCCCGGGACGACCAGCATGTCCCCCGGACCTACCGTCACGCTCACCACTTCGCCGCCGAGGTTGAGGTGGAACAGCCCGTGGCCCTCGATGATGAAGCGCACCTCGTCCTCATCGTGCCAGTGTTCCTTGTCGAACTTGGCGAGCATGGTGTCGAGGTTGGGGGTGTCGGGATGGATGTCGATCACGTCGGCCGTGACGTAGCCCCCTTCGGCCTTGAGCAGGTCGATCTCGTGGGCGTAGGCGGCCAGCACCTCATCCGCCGTGGCGTCGGCGCCAAGGGGCAGGCCGGGTTGCCATTGCCGGAAGGCCACGCCCCGCTCGGCGAGCAGGGCGGTGATGGAGGCGGATTCACGTACATCCCCGCCCGTGTCGCGAAAACTCAGGACTGCCATGTCGATTCTCCATGCGCTGGGAGGTTTCGGGTTGGTCGCGCTCGCGGCCCCGCTGAGCCAAGTGGGGTGACCAGTATCCGGACCGGACTATAACCGGGCCCGTTCCGGTGATCCCGTGTCCAGGGCAGCGTGCACCCCGCCGCAGTTCACCGGCCTGACCCCAGCAGGCGTTGTCGCCATTGCACTTCGAGCAGGAACTCGAGGATCTGAGCATGACGTTCGGCCTCGGCGAGGTCTGTACCCCAGGTGTAGAGGCCGTGTCCGGCCAGCAGCACGGCGTGAGCCGCCGGCCACGCGGTGAGTGTCGCCGCGACCATTCCGGCACAGGCATCCATGTCCTGCGTGTTCGGCAGTACCGGGATGTACTCGTGGTGCTCGTGGGTCGTGACACCGCTCAGGCCCTTCAGCATCTCGAGGCCGCCTACGTGGATCGATCCGGCATCGAGTGCGGCGAGAGAGAGCACGGTCGCGGTCACGGAATGGGTGTGCAGAACGGCACCGGCACCGCGCGCATGGACGAAGGCCAGATGGAGGAGGAACTCCGCCGAGGTACGGCCGTCCCCGCTCAAGACCTGCCCACCCTCGTCCACCTCGATGAGGGCATCGGCTTCAACCAGGCCCTTGTCCACGCCACTCGGTGCCATGAGCAGACGCAGCGGTTCGCGACGGGTCACCAGGGAGAAATTACCGCCGGTGCCCTCGGCCCAGCCGCGTGCGTGCAGACGCCGCATGGCTGCGATCAGGGCCACACGCGGTTCGAATGTGTTCATCGGCAATCACCTGTTGTACGGCGGGCCTGTCGCTCGACGGGGCCAGAGTCCACGCGTAGTGAACCACAGGGCGGGCAGGCAGAGCAGGGCAGCGAGGGAGTAGGCGATGTGCAGTGCCCGTGCGAGCTCGGCCTGATTGCCCTCGCCCAGGGCCACATGGCCGATCACGAAGGCGAACACGAGCACCACCAGCCACTGACTCGCGAGCTGGCCCACCAGCCGTGCCGTGGCAATGATGCCGGCAGCGGCACCGTAGCGGGATTTCGGCACCGATCCCATCAACGCGTTGGTGTTCGGTGCCGAGAACAGGCTGAAGCCGAGCCCCACCGAGAGCAGCCCGGCGATGAGCGCAGTCTGCGAGTGAGTGCCCGCCTGCAGCGCCAGCACCACGAGCCCGAGGCCGGCGAACAGGGTGCCCGTGCTCGTGAGCAGGCGCGGATCCAGGCGATCGGACAGACGCCCGAACAGCGGTGCCAGCAGCGTCATGGTGAGCGGCTGCACCAGCATGATCTTGCCAGCCGCCAGGGCCGAGGCACCCTCGAGATACTGGAGTTCGAGACTGACCAGCACGATGTTGCTGAAGGTGGCCGCATACATCAGGAAGGCGGCCGCGACCGCGGCACCGAAGCGTGGCTGCCCGAGGATGAGCGGGATGTCGATGAGCGGTGCGGCCACGCGCCGTTCGTGGAGCAGGAAGAGGGCGAGGGCGGCGAGACCGAGGATCGCGAGCAGCCAGCCGCCGCCGTTGAGCCCCGTGGTCAGTCCCACCAGAAGCAGCGCGATGCCACCCCCGTAGAGCGCACTGCCGCGGATGTCGACCGGTTGCGGCTGATCGCTCTTCCATTCGCCGTGCACACGCAGGATGCCGATGAGGCAAGAGAGGACCGTCAACGGGATGTGCGCCACCAGCGCAGCGCGCCAGCCCACGGTGTCCACCAGCCAGCCACCGAGTGCCGGGCCGATGGTCAGGCCGACATAGACGCAGGCGACCACCTGACCGATGTAGAACCCACGGCGTTCGGGTGCCACCACCGAGGAGACGATGGCCACCTGGGTGGCGTACAGCAGGGCCGTGAACAGCCCCTGGGCTACGCGTCCGGCGATGAAGGTGGCCCCGTCGATCGCAGCGGCGGCGGCGAATGAACTCACGATGACTCCAAGGGTGCCGATGAGAAAGACCCGGCGCCGCCCGACGTGATCGGCCAGGCGCCCGGCCGGTAAAACCAGCGCCACGGCGGCCACGAGATAGGCCAGCGGCACCCAGGTCAGGGTCACGGCATCGAGGGCGAGCGCACGGGCGATCGCCGGCAGGGCGACGTTCACCGACGAAAGCATCAGCGGCGTGGCCACGGCGTTGATCATCACCATGGCGATGGCCGCGCGCGCTACCGGATCGACCACGGTGCGGGCGGTGTTCACGGGCATGCGGACAGCGCGCGGGGCTGTGGGGCGGCATCCACCCTGCCCGGGAGGTCCGGCAGCAGTCCCGGGTAATCGAGAATGAGCGGCGCGTGATCGGAGAACCAGCATTCCTTGTAGACGTGAGCGCGCCCGGCGTGCGCGGCCGCACCGGGTGTGGCGATCTGGTAGTCGATGCGCCAACCGACGTTCTTCGCCCGCGCCTGCCCGCGGTTGCTCCACCATGTGTAGCAGTCATCGGTGGTGTCCGGATGCAGTCGCCGGTAGACGTCGACCCAGCCGTGTTGACCGAGCAGGGCCTCCATCCAGGCGCGCTCCTCGGGCAGGAAGCCCGAGTTCTTCAGGTTGCCCTTCCAGTTCTTGAGGTCGGCCTCGCGATGGGCGATGTTCCAGTCGCCGCAGAGGATGTACTCACGATCATCCGCGCGCATCGAGGCCAGACGCGCGTCGATACGCGCCATGAAATCGAACTTGGCCGCTTGACGATGTTCTCCCGCTGAGCCCGAGGGCAGATACAGGGACGCGACCGACAGCCTGCCGAAGCGGATCTCCAGATAGCGGCCCTCGCCGTCGCAACCCGGCCACCCCAGGCCTTCGATCACGGCCTCCGGTGTGTGCGGGCTCAACACCGCCACACCGCTGTAGCCGCGGCGCTCGGCGCACGCGAGCCAGGCGCCCCAGCCCGGCGGCAGGTGGGCAGCGAGATCGAAGTCTCCGGGCTGGATGCGGATCTCCTGCAGGCAGACCACATCCGCAGCCTGCGTCGCCAGCCAGTCGAAGAAGCCCTTGCGGGCAGCGGCACGGAGGCCGTTTACGTTGCAGGTCACGATGCGCATGCGCAGAGTATGCGGCCTGTGCCGGTGGACTTTCGCCGGATGGCGGGCGGCTATTAATGATGGCGCCCCAACCCGCTGCCCCGGCCCTCATGTTCCCCGCTACGATTCCTCTCGCTGCCCGGACCAAGCCTGCCACCATGACTCCCGCCTACCGCATTGATTTCCTGCGTTTCGCCCTCGAGCGTCGCGTGCTCTGCTTTGGCGACTTCACGCTGAAGTCGGGACGCCGCAGCCCCTACTTCTTCAATGCCGGACTGTTCAACGATGGTGAGAGTCTCATGCGTCTCGGTGAGTACTACGCCGCGGCACTGCATGACTGGGGCCTGGCGGTCGATACGCTGTTCGGTCCGGCCTACAAGGGCATCCCGCTGGTGAGCACGCTGGCGGTGGCCCTTGCGCGCGCGGGCCGCAATCTGGCCTGGAGCAGCAACCGCAAGGAGGCGAAAGACCACGGTGAGGGTGGGGTGGTACTCGGTGCGCCGCTCGTGGGACGGGTGCTCATCGTGGATGACGTCATCTCGGCGGGTACGTCGGTGCGCGCCTCGGTGGAACTCATCCGGGCCCACGGGGCTGAGCCGGCGGGCGTGCTCATCGCCCTGGACCGTCAGGAGCGAGGTCAAGCAGAGGCGAGCGCGGTCGAGGAAGTGCAGGCCTCGCTGGGCTTGCCGGTCTTCGCCATTGCGCGTTTGCAGGATCTGTTCGACCTGCTGGCGAGCACGGAGGAACTCGCCGGGCACAGGCCGGCTCTCGAGAGTTATCGCGAGCGCTACGGGGTGGCGACCGCGGCCGGCTGACGCAAGACCCTCGATCAGGATTGGCGCGGAGAGACGTATGTTGATGCACAGACGCACTGTCGGACACCGGGGCAACGCCATCGGGCTTCTGCTCTCCCTCACGTTTCTCCTTACCGGTGCACCCGCGACTGCGGCACTGAAATGCTGGACCAATCAGGACGGGGTCAGGGAGTGTGGCGCTACCGTGCCGCCGGAGTACGTCGGCCAGGGGCACGAGCAGGTCAACCGCCTGGGCGTCAAGGTGCATGAGCAGGGGCGCGCCATGACCGCAGAGGAGTATGCCGCCCAGCGTGAGGCGGATCGTCAGGCGAAGCTCGAGGCTGAACGCGTAGCCGCCGAGCGGGCACGCAAGGCTCACGAGGATCTGGTTCTGCTCGAGACCTTCGCCAGTGAGGATGACATCCTGCTTGCCCGGGACGGCAAGATTGCGGCGATTGAAGGCGAGATCCGTTTTGCCCGCAGCACCATCGAGAAGTTGACGGCCGATCTCGATCTGCGCATCGCCGAGGCCGCGGGTCATGAGCGCAAGGGTCAGGCCGTGCCGGATGGCCTGGAGGCCGATATCAAGCAGGTGCGCGGGCAGATCGAGGCACAGCAGGCCTTCATCGAGCAGAAGCGTCTGGCGCAGGTCCAGATCGGGGAGCAACATGCCACGCTCCGCGCCCGTTTCGTCGAGCTCAGGAGTCAACAGCAAGCGACCAAGCCCTGAGCCCAGTTCTTATCCGGGGGAGTGCAACTTCCGGAGTTGCCCTCAGGGAGGCGGTGTGGTCGTCGCCTCCGGAGAACGCCCCGCCGCCGCTGGCGGCACAACGGTCAGTCCCAGCGCGTGCCAGTCCTGCATGCCACCGCGATACCACTTGAGTTTCTCCGCCGGGTAGCCGTAGCGCAGCAGGGCCCGGATGTTGGTCGGAGATTGCACGCACCAGGGCCCATGGTGGAAG
>DBNU01000173.1 GCA_002299125.1 Proteobacteria bacterium UBA664 | reverse complement strand
AGGCGCGCGTGGTGCGCGTCGAGCAGAGCCTGGAGGCCGCGTTCGTCGACTACGGCGTAGACCGGCACGGCTTTCTGCCACTGAAGGAAGTCACTCGCAGCAGCAACGGCGAAACCGGTGGTCGGCACAACGTGCGCGATGTCCTGCGCGAGGGCCAGGAACTGCTGGTGCAGGTCGACAAGGAGGAGCGCGGCAACAAGGGTGCGGCGCTCACCACCTTCATCAGCCTGGCCGGGCGCTATCTGGTGCTGATGCCAAACAACCCCCGTGCGGGCGGCGTGTCACGCCAGATCGAGGGCGATGACCGCGAGGAGGCACGCGAGGCCATGGCCGGGCTCACGATCCCCGAGGGCATGGGTCTCATCCTGCGCACCGCCGGGTTGGGCAAGGGCACCGAGGATCTGCAGTGGGACCTCGACTACCTGCTCAAGGTCTGGAAGGCCATCGAGGACGCATCGACCGCAGCAGCGGGGCCGTTCCTGGTCTACCAGGACCGCGACATCATCACGCGCGCCATCCGCGACTACTTCCGCAACGACATCGCCGAAATCCTCATCGATGATCGGGCCACCCACCAGCGGGCGATCGATTTCATGACGCAGGTGATGCCGCAATATCTGCGCCGCGTTCGCCTGTACGAGGACAGCGTGCCGCTGTTCTCGCGCTACCAGATCGAGTCCCAGATCGAATCCGCGCTCGCGCGCACGATCCGCCTGCCCTCGGGCGGTTCGATCGTGGTGGAGCCCACCGAGGCACTCACCTCCATCGACATCAACTCGGCGCGTGCCACCCGTGGTGCCGACATCGAGGAGACCGCCCTCAACACCAATCTCGAGGCGGCCGAGGAGGTGGCGCGGCAATTGCGCCTGCGCGATCTGGGCGGGCTCATCGTCATCGATTTCATCGACATGGATCAGGCCAAGAATCAGCGCGCGGTGGAGACCCGCATGCGTGAGGCACTCAAGCTCGACCGTGCCCGTGTGCAGGTCGGTCGCATCTCGCGCTTCGGCCTGCTCGAAATGTCGCGCCAGCGCCTGAGTCCGTCGCTCGCGGAGTATGCCCACAACACCTGCCCACGCTGCGAGGGCCTCGGCACCATCCGCGGCGTCGAGTCGCTCGCGCTGTCGATCCTGCGTCTGGTCGAGGAAGAGGCCATGAAGGACGCAACCGCCCGGGTGGTGGTGCAGTTGCCCGTGGATGTGGCCACCTTCCTGTTGAACGAAAAGCGCAAGGATCTGGCAGGTATCGAGTCACGGCAGGCCGTGCACGTGATCTTGGTGCCCAATCCCGCACTCGAGACACCGCACTTCGAGGTGCAGCGGGTGCGGCGACAGGATACCGAGCACGCCGCGATGTCCGAGGTGAGCTATCGCCTGATGTCCCGCCCGGCGAGCGTGGATGTCGATGCGATGGTGAGCCAGACCGGTAAACCGGTGCAGGTCGAGGCCGCAGTCAAGGGCATCGAACGTGATCGCCCGCTGCCGGCCAATGCCACGGAGCCGCTGCTCGAGGCCTCGGACGACGACAGCGAGAAGGCGAGCCACCTGCCTGGAGCGGGGACGGGGACCCGTCCGGGGATCTTCAAGCGCGTCATGGACGCCATCTTCGGCGCGGCCGCCCAGGGCACTGCGGCGACCGGCGAAGCCGGCCCGACGCCGCCGCCTGCGACAGAGACAGCAAACGATCGGGAAGAGCCTGAACGGGGCAATCGACGTACCCGTGCGGCCACGGGACGCGGGAGTTCACGTCGCGACGAGGGCGAGGGACGTCGGCGCAGTGGTCGCGGCGAGGCACGCGGCGCAGCCCGCGGCGAATCGCGCAGCGACCCCGCCCGCGAGCCGCGCAATGACCGGGGAGAGCAGAGCGAGCTCGCCGACGGTCGGCGTGAGCGGGCTCGTGATCTGGCTCAGCGTGAGCCACCGTCCAACGGCGATGCCGAGCGCCGCGTTGCCGCCCAGGCCGTCATGTCCGCACACGCGGATCCGGCGTTCGTCGCAACGGATACCGGCGGCAGTGACGGTGACGCGCAAGCGGGATCGGCCACCGCCACTGTCGAGTCGGGCGAAGAGACCAGCCGGAGTCGGCGCGGCTCCCGCCGGGGTGGTCGCCGTCGCGGCGGTCGGCGTGCTGGTCAGGCCGCGGCCGCCGGAGGCTCCGATGCGGGCGTTGATGCCGGTGACGGGGCATCCGCCAGCGCAGGCGAGCAGCCATCCGGCGAGGGTGATCCGATCCTGCAGGTCCACACGGAAGGGTCCGCACAATCCACGACGATGGCTGGCGAACGTCGCGAGGAGCCTTCCCCCCTGCCCGGCGGGGCCGCGGATCCGGGCGAAGCGCCCACCGGCGGACCCAGGGCCGCTGCGAGCCCACTGAGCGATGCGGGTCCTGCCCAGCGCCCGGCAACACCGAGCGTTACCCCTTCCCCAACCTCCGAACGCTCGGAAACGGATCGCTTGAACGTCGGTGCGCCGACAGCGGTGGCTGGCATGACGATCGCGCTACCGATCCTCATGCCCCCTCCCCCGTCTGCGGTTGCAACGGCGCACTCGCCAGCCGAGGTGCCGGCAAGCGTGGATCGACCGACCCCGAGCGAAGGCAGTGGCACTGCCGTGAGGGGCGCATCGGACCTGCCAGCCGCACCATCGACGGCGCGTACGCCGGACGAGGGTCAGGGCTGAACCATGACCTGAGCACCCTGCCGCTGCCCGGGTGACTGGCAGCGGCAGGCGCCGCTCAGCGGTCAGTGTTCGCGCGTCGCGCGGAATTCACACTCCGGCCAGCGCTCGATGGCGAGTTCGAGGTTGACGCGGCTGGGTGCGAGATAGGTGAGCGCCTCCGCACCGTCGAGAGCGAGGTTGTCCTGCAACCGGTCCTTCATCTTTTCCAGCACCCCCGCGTCCCGCGGGTGCAGCCAGCGGGCAGTGACCACCGCAGTGGGCTCGAAGCTCGCCTCCACGCCGTACTCGTGCTTCAGGCGCCAGGCCACCACGTCGAACTGCAGGACACCCACTGCACCCAGGATGAGTTGATTGCTGTTCAGTGGCCGGAAGACCTGCGTGGCCCCCTCCTCCGACAACTGTACCAGCCCCTTGATCAGGGCCTTGTTGCGCAGGGGATCACGCAGGATCACGCGCCGGAAGATCTCGGGCGCGAAATGCGGTACGCCGGTGAACTTGAGCGCCTCGCCCTCGGTGAAGGTATCGCCGATCTGGATGGTGCCGTGGTTGTGCAGGCCGATGATGTCGCCCGGCCAGGCCTCGGCCGCGTGTTCACGACTGCCCGCCATGAAGGACAACGCACCGGCAACCTGGATGTCACGCCCCAGGCGCACATGACGCAACCGCATGCCCTCGCTGAAGTGCCCGGAACAGATGCGCAGGAAGGCGACGCGATCGCGGTGCGCGGGGTCCATGTTCGCCTGGATCTTGAAGACGAAGCCGGTGAAGCGCGCCTCGGTCGGTGCCACGGTGCGTTCGACGGCGGCGCGTGGCAACGGCGGCGGTGCCGCATCCACGAAGTTGTCCAGCAGTTCCAGCAGGCCGAAGCTGTTCAGCGCCGAGCCGAAGAATACCGGCGTCTGTCGGCCCGACAGAAACTCCGCTGCCTCGAAGGTGGCACCGGCACCCTGCACCAGCTCGATGCTCTCGGCCAGCAGAGTGGCCTCCTCGCGGATGGCAGCGGCCACCTCGGGATGGGCGAGGCCATCGTAGACCTCTCCCACGGCCCCGGCGGCCTTGTCGGAGCGTGAGCGGAACAGGCGCACCTGATTGCGTTCGAGGTGATAGATGCCACGAAAGCGGCTGCCGCTGCCGATGGGCCAGGTGACCGGGGCGCAGCGGATCCCGAGCACCCGCTCTACCTCGTCCAGCAATTCGAGCGGCTCGCGGCCCTCACGGTCCAGCTTGTTGATGAAGGTGATGATGGGCGTGTCGCGCAGGCGGCAGACCTCCATCAGCTTGATGGTGCGCTCCTCGACCCCTTTCGCCGCGTCGATCACCATGAGGGCGCAGTCGACCGCCGTCAGCGTGCGGTAGGTGTCCTCGCCGAAATCCTCGTGTCCGGGCGTATCGAGGAGATTGAACACGCAATCGCGGTATTCGAACTGCATCACCGAGGAGGTCACGGAGATCCCGCGCTGCTTCTCGATCTCCATCCAGTCCGAGGTGGCATGCCGCCCGCCCTTGCGCCCCTTCACCGTGCCGGCCACCTGGATGGCGCCACCGAGCAGCAGCAGCTTCTCGGTGACGGTGGTCTTGCCCGCGTCCGGGTGGGAAATGATGGCGAAGGTGCGTCTGCGCCTGACCTGCTCGGCAATCTGATCCATTGACATCGCTAGCTGGCCTCCAGCACCACGAAGGCCAGTGCGTAGTCGCCGTCGTCCGTCACGCTGAGGTACATGCGTGGATCACCGAGCTCACGAAGCCGGCTGGCCGCACCGGCCGCGAGCTGGAAGCCCGGTGCGCCGACCGCATCATGAGTCACGGCGATATCCCGCGCATACACACCGCGGCCGAAGCCACCGCCCAGCGCCTTGACCAGCGCCTCCTTGGCGGCCCAGCGGCGGGCCAGGAAGCGTGACTGCTCCGGCGCGCGCAGACACTGGAACTCCCGCCGCTCGGCCGGGGCCAGGATGTGCAACGGCAGGCGCGACGGTTGGCGCTGCCAGGCACGGGCCAGGCGCGGTACGCTGGCGAGGTCCGTGCCCACACCCACGATCAACGCCGGGCCTCGCGCATGAGCCGCTTCATCTCGCGCACAGCGGCGTCGAGTCCGGTGAAGATGGCGCGCGAGACGATGGCATGCCCGATATTCAGTTCGTGGATCTCGGGAATGGCCGCAATCGCATGCACGTTATGGTAGTGCAGTCCGTGTCCTGCGTTGACCACCATGCCGAGGGCGTGGGCAAGTCGCGCGCAATCACGGATGCGCGCGAGTTCCTGCTCGATTTCGGGCGCCGTGTGGGCGTCCGCATAGCGCCCGGTGTGCAGCTCGATGACCGGCGCGCCGACGGCGCGGGCGGCCTCGATCTGCCGTGGCTCCGGATCGAGGAAGAGCGAAACCCGCACCCCCGCAGCCGCGAGTTCCGGCACCGCCTCGGCGAGCGCTCCCTGCAGGGCGACGGCGTCCAGACCGCCTTCCGTGGTGAGCTCCTCCCGCCGCTCGGGCACGATGCAGCAGTCCTGCGGACGAATGCGCAGCGCGAAGGCCAGCATGTCCCGCGTGAGTGCCATCTCGAGGTTCATGTGGGTCTGCAGGATCGCGTTCAGCGTCTCGACGTCGCGCTCCTGGATGTGACGCCGATCTTCCCGCAGATGCAGGGTGATGCTGTCCGCTCCGGCTTGTTCTGCGAGCAGGGCGGCGTGGATGGGATCCGGATAGCGGGCGCCGCGCGCCTCGCGGATGGTGGCGACGTGATCGATGTTGACGCCGAGCAGGATGGGCGAATGCATGCTGTGGCTCTCGCGGATGGGACCGCCTCGGGTGGGCGCGGGATTCTAAGCTGTGCGGGGCACGGATGATCGCGGGATCCGTGAACAACGCTACGCAGTCCGCATCCGGGGACGGTGTGGCGGACGCCCGATGCCATCCGCCGTCGCTGGATCAGCGCGCAAGGCGCTCTGCCTCAAGCAACGGTTCCATAGTGATTCGGCTGGGCGAGTTCATGCAGCAGTTGCCGTACAGAATGGTTGGATAATCCATAACTCACAATCGCAACGTCGAGGCCGGAATCAGAATACAACTCCAGCGCTCGACGGACTGCACTGATTATCCAGTCGGGCTTGTTGCCAAACGCACCGCCCCCAAGGAGGGTCAGGAACAACTGCCTGCTCCGACCGCGGTCTGCGTTCAGGATCGCAGCAAACTTAATGTCCCAACCACCTCTCGATCAGCTGGTACGACGCAGAACCATGCTCTCGAAGGGGCGTGATAGTTGCCGTCATCACCAAGTTTTCCCATTCTCGCGGATTGGTAACGAAATCACCGTAGTAGCGGACATCATCCACGGCACAAAAGTGCGTAAACCAGACACCGATCTCCGGTGCCCGGACTCGAATGTAGTTATAGGGCCCAGCCACTCGAGCAAGAGCAAACGGGTAGTGGTGCGCAAAAATAAGCACTCGGTCGTCAATGTTCATCTCATGTGCAAAGGCCCAATAGTTGCGCTGGTTAGCGGGAAGCGCATCTTGGGCAATTGTGCGCATGTCCGGCACGTCTGCAGCGAAATCCAGACCGATGTAGCCGGCGACCAGGCTTTCAACGGTGTGTCGAACCGCGCCCTCAGGATTACCCGGGTGAAGCTGCATCCTCCAGTACGTCACGATCTCTCCTCGCGGCGCTTGATTGTGAGGTCACCTGACGTCGAAGCTCAGCGACCTGCCGGGTGTCATTCGTGCAATTCGCGCAATACCTCGGGATGCGACACGGCGACACGAAGAAGTGTCTTGGCTGCCCCCGTCGGCTCCCTGCGCCCCTGTTCCCAATCTTGAAGAGTGCGCGCCGACACACCCAGCAACCGAGCAAACTCTTGCTGCGTCAGACCGACACGGACCCTTGCTTCCGCTGCTGCCGGCAACTTGATCTTCGTGACACGCGTGGCCTGGCCGCGCCGCGTTTGCTTGACCGACGTCAGGAGGTCGGCTTGAAAATTCTGAACTCCAGATCGCATCTTCAAGCGCTTTCTGCAACTGTGCGAGGAACGACGCTGGCGAGTTGTCGAACTTCGCCTTGGAGTAAACGATCAGCAACCATATGGTGCCGTCAGGCGCGTGGAAGTAGATGACCCGCGCACCGCCGCGCTTGCCCGAGCCAGAACGCGACCACCGGCCCTCAGGACAACCGCCAGACTCACGAATGTTGTCTCCAGTCTCTGGATTGGCAGCGATGAAAGTTAATGAACTCCTTGCGCTCGGCGTCAGAGCAGACAGCGGCCGCGTACCGGACAAACATCGGTGTCTCGGCCACCGTGCGCAGGCGGAACGCTACGGCATTGCCGTACTACGCGCAAGCCCGCCCTGAGATCACCTTCATGACCTTCAACGCTCGGCATCAGCGGCGGCCGAAGGCCGCCGGCTGCATACCGTTGTCATGCTCAACCATGAAAGTCCGGATCACGATGCGGGCGCAAGCGCAGATTGACCGGACAGACACGCGGTGCGACGACAATCGTCACTTGCGCCGGCAGGCTTCAATGAGGAACTGCGGTGGGATTCGCGCCGGAAGACAGGCGCTGCTGTCCCTGCGGGGCGTCGGCCTGGTGGTCGTCGCCCGGCTGGGGCAGCTTTGCCGCACCTCAGCGCGGCAGCAGCAGGCTCCGCGCCTTGAGTGGTGCGGCGATGGCCTGATCAAGGCACAGGCGCAACCAGCGGCGCACCTCCCGGCGTGCGTCATCGCTCTCCGGTACCTGACCCGAGGTCAGTGCCTGGCGCGCTGCCAGAGACAGGGCCACACGATCCGGTGCGTGGCGGGCCGCCGCTCCGGATCCCGGACAGAAGTACATCGGCTCATCGGGCTCTGCGGCGGCGTGACCAGCCACATCCACCAGTACACCCAGCGTCGCGAGCAGCTCACGCTCGAACAGGCGCAGGGACCATTCCCAACCACTCGCTTCTGCGCTGCCGGCCAGCGCCGTGAGGGTCGTGACGTAGCGGCAGTACAGCGTCGGTGCGGGGTCGAGACGCGCCAATGCCCGCACGATGAGTTCGTTCAGGTAGAGGCCGGCCGCAAGGCGCCCCCCGGGCAGCCGCAAGCCAGGCCCGAGTGCCTCGATCATCCCCAGCGCGGGCAGCTCACCGCGACCACTCCAGCCCGCGAGCAGCGGCGTGAAGGCCTGCAGGCCGTCTGAGGGACGCGCAGCGGCCGAGCGGCGCACGCAGGAGACGCGGCCATGCTCGCTGGAGAAGATCTCGAGCAGGTGACTGCGCTCGCCGAGCACTCGCCGGTGCAGCAGATAGACGGGATGAGGCTCGACGCGCATCCGGTCGGGCTGGCCGTCCTAGTGATCGAAGCCGAGCTCACGCAGGGCCCGTGAATCTTCCGTCCAGCCTTCGCGCACCTTCACCCAGGTCTCGAGAAAGATCGGACGCTCGAGCAGACGCTCCAGATCCCGCCGGGCTTCCATGCCGACGGCCTTGAGCACGGCGCCCTTCTCGCCGATGACGATGGCCTTCTGGCCTTCACGTTCCACCCAGATGGTGGCGGCGATACGCGTTTGGTTAGCCTCCTCCTGGAAGAGGTCGATGGTGACCGCGAGCGCGTAGGGCAACTCTTCGCCGAGACGCCGGATGAGCTTCTCGCGAATGAACTCGGCGGCGAGGAAACGCAGGCTGCGATCCGTCAGTGCATCGTCCTCCCACAACGGCTCACCCAGCGGCAGCAACCCGACCAACACCTCGACGAAGGCAGTGAGGTTGCTGCCGGAGTGTGCCGACAGGGGCACGATCTCGACGCCCGGGTAGCGCTCGCCCAGCTCGGCCAGGAAGGGCAGCAGGCGGCTCTTGTCCTTCACCCGATCCAGCTTGGAGGCCGCGATGAGCCAGGGCTTGCCGGAGCGGCGGATCTGCTCAGCGATGGCCAGATCCTCCGGCCCGACACGCAGGGCCTCCACCAGCAGCACGGCCACGTCCACATCCTCGAGGCAACGCAGGGCCTCGCGGTTGACGGCACGCGCCAGTGGCCGCCGGTTGCGCTGCTCGAGTCCGGGCGTATCGATGAAGCCAATCTGGGCGTCGGCCCGGTGCACGACCCCGAGCAGTGGCTGTCGGGTGGTCTGCGGTTTGCGTGAGACGATGGCCAGCTTCTGGCCAATGAGATGATTCAGCAGCGTCGACTTGCCCACGTTGGGGCGTCCGAGGATGGCGACCGTGCCGACACGGAAAGCGTTCGAAGTCATTCCGTGTGGGCCCCCGCCCCTGTGAGTACCGCCAGTGCGCGCTCGGCAGCGGCCTGCTCTGCCCGCCGTCGGCTGTCGCCACTGCCGGGAAAGGGTTGCGGCTCACCGTCCACCACGCATTCCACCCGGAAGATCTGCCGCTCTGCCTGCTGCTCGACCGCGCGCGTGAGATAGCACGGCAGGGCACGCTGACGCGCCTGCAACCATTCCTGCAGACGGGTCTTGGCGTCCTTGCTGACGGTGCCTGGTGAGACGGTCGCCAGGCGGATCTGGTACAGCGCCAGCACGAGTTCACGCGCCCGCTCTGCCCCCTGATCGAGATACACCGCCCCCAGCAGTGCCTCCAGGGCATTGCCGAGGATGGAGGCCCGACGCCAGCCACCGCTCTTCAGCTCGCCCTCCCCCAGTGACAGGTATGCGCCCAGATTCAGTTCGAGCGCAATACCGGCGAGCACCTCGCGGTTGACCAATGACGCGCGTAGACGGGTCAGTTGACCCTCGTCGGCCTGCGGAAAACGCTGATAGATCGCCTCGGCGATCACGAAACCGAGCCAGGCATCGCCGAGAAACTCGAGCCGCTCATTGTGGTGCCCAGCCGTGCTGCGGTGGGTAAGCGCCCGATCGTAGAGACCGACATCCCCTGCCGAGATCCCCAGTTGCTCCAGCAGCCCCACGACCGGTTGGCGGAGGATCTGGGTGGGCCGCTGACGCGAGATCACGACGACGCCAGCCCTGCGATCGGGACGTGAGACCATCCGCGACACCGGTTCAGTCGAGCCCCTTGCCCGGGATTGGCAAGCGCTCGTCCAGCTTGAGAACGATGTCGAGCTCCCCGAAGAAGGGTCTGCGGATCTCGTAGGCAAAACGCATGATCCGCCCTTTGCTTGCCTCATCGCGCTCCACCGAGAGGGCCTTCACGATATTGCGTTCGTCGAACTCGCGCAGATCGCTGATCTCGAAGTTGCGCAGGACGTACTTGCGCACATCGTAGACCGACATCTCTGCAATACCCGGCTGGGCTGCCACCGAGTGCATGGCGGCCGTCACCTTCCATTTCTCGTTGTAGAGCGGGAAGAGCTTCATCACGACCAGCGTAGCGGCACCGAGCACCACCGCCCAGAACAGCAGACCGATGAGCGAAACACCCTTCTGGAAGCGGTCGCCTGCAGGCATCTTGATTCTTCCCTCTGGTGCGCCCGGGCTTCCCCAAGCGGGCCCGGAGCAGTAATCCCCTGCCGTGCAGTGTAGCCGCGGCCAGGGGCCGCTCACGGCGCCTTCAGCGGATCCAGTCACCGAGACGACCGACATCCATTCCGCCAGCGCTCCAATCCCAGTTCATCCAGATCACGAAGGCCCGTCCCACCAGATGATCTTCCGGCACGAAGCCCCAGAAGCGACTGTCACGACTGTCGTCACGGTTGTCGCCGAGGACGAAGTAGTGCCCGGGCGGGACGGTCCAGTCCGTGCGGCTGACCAGATTGGGGCGGCTGGGGTCGATGAGGATGCGGTGCGCCGTGCCGGTGAGATCCACGCGCAACTCGAGCGAGCCCGTGGAACGGGTGCCATAGCCCACACCCTGAAAGACCCCGACCGGTTCCTGCGGCACCGCCTGCCCGTTCACGAAAAGCTGCCGGTCGAGATAGCGGATGGTGTCGCCCGGCACCCCGACAATACGCTTGATGTACGGAATGGCGGGATCCTCCGGGTAGCGGAAGACTACGACGTCACCACGCTCGGGCTCACCCACTTCGAGGATGCGGGTATTGAGCACCGGCAGGCGCAGCCCATAACCGAATTTGTTCACCAGAATGAAATCGCCCACCAGCAGCGTGGGCATCATGGAGCCGGAGGGGATGCGGAACGGCTCCACGACGAAGGACCTGAGCAACAGGACCACCAGGAACACCGGAAAGAATGAACGGGCGTACTCAACCACCGTCCAGGGCGCGAGCGTTTCCGCCGCCTCGGTTGGACTGGCCGTCGGCCCGAGGGCCGCGAGCGCTGCCCGACGGCGCGGTGCCAGGAGCACCGCATCCACACCCCAGATGAGTCCGCTGACAGCGACCAGCACAACCAGGATGAAAGCGAAATCCATCGGCACGTTCAGCGGCCCTCCTTGCCCACCGACAGCACGGCCATGAAGGCCTCCTGCGGGATCTCGACCGCCCCCAGTTGCTTCATGCGCTTCTTGCCCTCTTTCTGCTTCTCGAGCAACTTGCGCTTGCGTGAGATGTCGCCGCCATAGCATTTGGCCAGCACGTTCTTGCGCAGGGCCTTGACCGTCTCGCGCGCGATGACATGGGCACCGATGGCCGCCTGGATGGCGATGTCGAACATCTGCCGCGGAATGAGCTCACGCATGCGCTCGACCAGTTCGCGGCCACGTCGCTGGGCTACCTCCCGATGCACGATGAGCGCCAGCGAATCCACTCGATCACCGTTGATGAGGATGTCGAGCTTCACCAGTTCGGCCGGCTGATAGCGCAGGAAGGTGTAATCGAGCGAGGCATAGCCCCGGCTCACGGACTTCAGGCGGTCGAAGAAATCCAGCACCATCTCGTTCATGGGCAGTTCGTAGCCGAGCGAGACCTGGTTGCCGAGGAACTGCAGGCGCGTCTGCACACCGCGCTTCTCGACACACAGGGCCATGACGTTGCCCAGATATTCCTGCGGCATCAGCATGTCAGCCTGAATGATGGGTTCACGGATCTCCTGGATCTCGCCCACCGGCGGCAGGCGTGCCGGATTGTCGACGAGGAGCGTCTTGCCGGCGTGGGTCAGCACCTCGTACACGACCGTGGGGGCAGTCGTGATGAGGTTCAGGTTGTATTCGCGCTCCAGCCGCTCCTGAATGATCTCCATGTGCAGCAGGCCCAGGAAGCCGACGCGGAAACCGAAGCCGAGTGCCGTGGAGTTCTCCGGTTCATAGACGAGCGCGGCGTCATTGAGCCGGAGCTTCCCCAGCGCATCGCGAAAGGCCTCGTAGTCGGAGGCGTCCACCGGGAAAAGACCCGCGAAGACGTTGGGCTTGATGGCCTTGAATCCCGGCAGGGGAGTAGCGGCAGGACGCTGGGCATCGGTGAGCGTGTCACCGACGGGGGCACCGTCCACTTCCTTGATGCCGGCGATGACAAAACCCACCTGCCCGGTGTTGAGCGCCGTCTGATCGAGCTTCTTCGGTGTGAAGATGCCGACCCGATCGACCTCGAAATCACGGCCCGTGCTCATCACCCGCATCTTCA
>DBNU01000208.1 GCA_002299125.1 Proteobacteria bacterium UBA664 | reverse complement strand
GTTCATAATGCTCTCACCCTGGGGGCCGGGCTTGCACACCTACCTGTCACATCCCGGACGATTGCATTGACAGAAAGCGCTATCCTCTGTTCATGGCGCGCGCCCTCAAGGTCGAGTTGCACACCCATATCGTGATGCCCTGATTTCAGGCATCAAACGCCGCTACCACCTCCCGCTGCGCCATCCAGTCGGTCGGCAGTGGGTTGCGTTGGAACCACAGCAGGCTCATGCACCTGGGCTGCTGCCCGGCCAGTTCCGCGCCGCTGCTGCCGGGGCGCAGTTCGTCGATGGGTTCTACCCAGCCGGCGTCGCGCCAGAGGATCTCCAACACGTCATCCCCGATCAGCACGGGCAAGCCGCGCCCCAAATGGGGGAGAGCGCGTTGCCTACCCCATGCCTGCCAGTCCTGCTCCGACAGCCAACAACAGAAATGTGTAGAAACGGCGTTACTTTAACTTTACGTGCGAAACTGGGGCGCCTAAGATGGCCCAAATGACTAGTGTCGTAACGGCGTTTTTGCAAACATGAATCTTGGTGAGTTGGCTGACATACAGATGGGCTACCCCTTCCGGTCGCGCCTCGAGCACGACCCGCAGGGCGATGTTGCCGTGATCCAGATGAAAGACATCGACGACGCCAACCTGCTGCGCGCCGAAGAAGCGATCCGGGTGGCGCTGCCCAAGGGCAAGACCCACCACCTGCTACGCGCGGGCGACCTGTTGTTCCGTTCGCGCGGCCGCAGCAATGGCGCGGCGCAGGTGCTGGAGGGCATCGGCCCGGCCGTGCTCTCGGCGCCGATGCTGCTGATCCGGCCCCACAAGGTGCTGCCCGCCTACCTGTGCTGGTACATCAACGCGCCGGCCACGCAGGCCCAACTGGCAGCGCTGGCCGAGGGCACCTCGGTCCGGATGATCAGCGCCGAGGCGCTGAAGGCGCTGGAGGTGCCGCTGCCTTCGCAGGCCACGCAGCAACGCATCGTGCAGGCAGCCGGCCTGGCCGAACAAGAACAAACACTGCTGACCCGCATCGCCACCCTGCGCCAGCGCCTGACCACGCACCTGCTGATGAAGCTTGCCCACCCATCCCCCGAAAGGGCCACCCCATGACCGACCAGCTCACCCAACAAGATGTCAACAACACCGCCTGGGCCGCCTGCGACACCTTTCGCGGCGTCATCGATCCGGCGCAGTACAAGGACTACATCCTGGTGATGCTGTTCCTCAAGTACATCAGCGACCTGTGGGCCGACCACTACGCCGAGTACAAGAAAGAGTACGGCGACAACGAGGAGCGCATCCGCCGCCGGCTTGCGCGTGAGCGATTCATCCTGCCCGTCGTCGAGTTCAAGGACGAAAAGACCGGCGAGGTCACCGACCGCTTTCTGGCCGACTTCCATGCCCTGTACGCGCGGCGCAAAGCGGCCAACCTCGGCGAGCTGATCAACATCGTGCTTGACCACATCGAGGAGGCCAACAAGGCCAAGCTCGAAGGCGTATTCCGCAACATCGATTTCAACTCCGAGGCCAACCTCGGCAAGACCAAGGACCGCAACCGCCGTCTGGAAAACCTGCTGGGCGACTTTGCCAAGCTCGACCTGCGTCCCTCGCGCGTCTCCGAGGACGTGATCGGCGACACCTATATCTACCTGATCGAGCGCTTCGCCTCCGACGCCGGCAAGAAGGCCGGCGAGTTCTACACGCCCAAGCAAGTATCGAAGCTGCTGGCACAACTGGCCGCCCCCAAACCCGGCGACCGCATCTGCGACCCCACCTGCGGCGCCGGTGGCCTGCTGATCGAGGCCGCCGCGCTGGTCGAGGCGCAGGGCAGCCCCGGGAATCCAAACAAGGATTTCGCGCTGTTCGGCCAGGAGGTTAACGGCAGCACCTGGGCGCTGGCACGCATGAACATGTTCCTGCACGGCAAGGACGCCGCCCGCATCGAATGGGGCGACACCCTCAACAGCCCGGCGCTGGTCGAGGCCGACCGCCTGATGCGCTTCAACGTGGTGGTGGCCAACCCGCCCTTCAGTCTCGATAAATGGGGCGGCCAGGAGGTCGATGCCGACCGCTACAGCCGCTTCTGGCGCGGCCTGCCACCCAAGTCCAAGGGTGATTACGCCTTCGTCACCCACATGATCGAAACCGCGCTGCCGCAAGAAGGCCGGGTGGCCGTGGTGGTGCCCCATGGTGTGCTGTTCCGGGGTGGTGCGGAAGGCCGCATCCGCCGCGCCCTGATCGAGGAGAACCTGCTCGACGCCGTCATCGGCCTGCCGGGCAACCTGTTCCCCACCACCTCGATTCCGGTCGCCATCCTGGTGTTCGACCGCGCCCGTGAGAAGGGCGGCGCGCGCGAAGCCTGCCGGGACGTGCTGTTCATTGACGCCAGCCGCGATTACCAGAGCGGCAAGAACCAGAACGCCCTGCTCGACGAGCACATGGCCAAGGTGCTCGCCACCTTCCGCGCCCGGCAGCCAGTGGACAAGTACGCCCTTGTCGCGAGCCTGCAGGAGATCGCCGACAACGACTTCAACCTCAACATCCCGCGCTACGTGGACACCTTCGAGGAAGAGGAAGAGATCGACGTCGCCGCCGTCGAGCAGGAGATCGAGCGCCTGGAAGGCGAGCTCGCCGAGGTGCGCGTGCGCATGAAGCAGTACCTCAAGGAGCTGGGCGTATGAAGAAGACCGACCAGCCCATCGCCGACCAGCACCACCAGACCTTCGAGGCGATTCGCCAGTTTGATGCCGAGGGCAACGAGTACTGGACCGCGCGCCAGCTCGCCCGCGTGCTGGAGTATTCCGAATACCGCCACTTCCTGCCGGTCATCGAGCGCGCCCGCGAGGCCTGCCGCAACAGCGGCCACCCCGATCTCGACCATTTCGAGGATGTCCTCGATATGGTTGAGATCGGCTCCGGCGCCAGGCGCCAGGTGGCCGACCTCCACCTGTCCCGCTACGCCTGCTACCTCATCGTGCAGAACGGCGACCCGGCCAAGCCGGTCATCGCCAACGGCCAGACCTACTTCGCCTTGCAGACCCGCCGCCAGGAGCTGCGCGACGACGAGAGCTTCGCGCGGCTCAGCGAGGACGACAAGCGCCTCGCCATCCGCAACGAACTCGCCACCCACAACAAGCATCTGGCGGCCGCCGCCAAGGATGCCGGGGTCGAAACCCCGCTGGATTACGCCATCTTCCAGGACCACGGCTACAAAGGCCTGTATGGCGGGCGCAGGGCCAAGGACATTCATGCCGCCAAGGGCCTGAAGAAGAGCCAGAAGATCCTTGATCACATGGGCAGCACGGAGCTGGCCGCCAACCTGTTCCGCGCCACCCAGACCGAGGAGAAGCTGCGCCGCGAGAAAGTGCGCGGCAAGCAGAAGGCCAACCAGACCCACTTCGAGGTTGGCCAGAAGGTGCGTCAGACCATCGCCGACCTGGGCGGCACCATGCCCGAAGCCCTGCCCACGCCCGAGGCCAGCATCCCGCAGCTCGAAATGGGCAAAAAGAAGCTGGAGAAGAAAAAATGAGCGGCGGCGAACTGATCCTCTACACCCTGGAGGACGGCAGCGCCGCCATTCAGCTACGCGCCGAGGGCGGCACGGTGTGGCTGACGCAGTCCGAGATCGCCACCCTGTTCGACACCACGCCGCAGAACATCACCCAGCACACGAAGGCGATCTATGCCGAGGGGGAGCTGAGCGAAGGGGCAACTTGTAAGGAACTCTTACAAGTTCGCCAGGAGGGCGGCCGGGCAGTCAATCGCAGCCTCAAGCACTACAACCTCGACATGATCCTGGCCGTCGGCTACCGGGTGCGCTCCCCGCGCGGCACCCAGTTCCGCCAGTGGGCCACCACCCACCTGCGCGAGTACCTGGTCAAGGGCTTCGTGCTGGACGACGCCCGGCTCAAGGAGCCAGGCGGCTGGGACTACTTCGACGAGCTGCTCGCCCGCATCCGCGACATCCGTGCCTCGGAAAAGCGCTTCTACCAGAAGATCCGCGACATCTACGCCACCGCCGTGGACTACGACAGCAAGGCCGAGGCGGCCCAGCTGTTCTTCAAGAAAGTGCAGAACAAGATGCTGTGGGCCGTCACTGGCCACACCGCGCCCGAACTCATCGCAGGCCGTGCGGACCCCAGTCTGCCCAACATGGGGCTGACCACTTGGGCCGCCGGACGCGTGCGCAAGCAGGACGTCACGGTCGCCAAGAATTACCTGAGCCAGGACGAGATCGAGGCCCTCGACCGCATCGTGGTCATGTACCTCGACTACGCCGAGGACCAGGCCCAGCGCCGCAAGACCCTCACCATGCGCGACTGGGAAGATAAACTCGACGCCTTCCTGCAATTCAACGAACGCGAGGTGCTGACCCACGCCGGCAAGCTGCGCGCGGAGGTGGCGGAGACGCTGGCGCTGGAGCGCTACGAGAGCTTCGATGCCGCCCGGCGCGAGGCGGCGCGGCTGGCGGCGGATGCGGGGGATTTGGCGGCGCTGGAGCAGACTGAGCGGGCCTTGGAAGGGAAAGGGCGAGGGAAGAAGAAATGAGCACTGAACGCCTAACCCCGCTGCTTGTGGGGCCGTGCCCGGCTGAATGGAAACAGCCGTACATCGATGAAGTCACTGATCTTCTGACCAACGGCTTCGTGGGCACGTCCTTGCCGCATCAGACCGAGAACAGTGAGACTGGAATCCGTTATCTGCAAGGCTTCAACGTCAGGCCGAACAAATTGAACCTGACGCGTACTACCTGGGTCACGCATGACTTTCACGCAAAGAATCGGAAAAGCCAACTTCGCGAGGGGGACGTACTTGTAGTTCAGTCCGGGCATATCGGAACGGCCGCCGTCGTACCCAAGGAGGCCGCAGGTTCCAACTGCCATGCAGTGATCATCTGTCGGTTCAAATCTGAGATCGTCGATCCGGATTACGCTTCTCAGTATCTGAACTCATCGATTGGCCAAGCTCGCCTGCGCGGCCTGCATGTGGGCTCATCACTGCCCCACATCAACACGAGCGAACTTGGAAGGTTCAAGCTTCCGTCGCCGCCGCTGCAAGAGCAGAGAAAGCTCGCAGAGCTGTGGCTCGCCTGGGACGCCGCCATCCAGAAAACCGAGCAACTGATCGCGGCGAAGGAGCGGCACTACAGCCACGAACTGTCGCGCCTGATCAGCCAGGGCCAGCACCCGCACGCCCATGTCGGCGCCTTTGCCGAGGAAGTCTCCGCCCGCAATCGTGGCGGCAATGAGGCCCGCGTCCTGAGTGTGACAAACTCGCGCGGCTTCGTGCTGCCGGAAGACCAGTTCGAACGCCGCGTCGCCAGCGCCGACCTGTCCAACTACAAGGTCGTGGGCCGTGGGCAATACGCCTACAACCCGTCGCGTATCAATGTCGGCTCCATCGCCCGCCTCGATGGCTGGGACGATGGCGTACTCAGCCCGATGTATGTCGTGTTCCAGCTCGGCCAGGCCAAGGTCGATTCGGACTACTTCCTGCACTGGCTGAACTCCCACGAGGCCCGACAGCGCATCAAGAACAGCGCCCAGGGCAGCGTCCGCGAGACTGTGTCGTTCTCGGAGTTCGCCGCGATCACTGTTCCGCTGCCGGCCCTCCAGACCCAAACCGCCATCGCCCGCTACCTCAACGCCCTGCGCGAGGAGATCGACCTGCTCGGCCGGTCCGACGCGGCGCTGAAGGCCCAGAAGCGCGGCCTGATGCAGAAGCTGCTCACCGGCCAGTGGCGGCTGCCGCTGGCGGAATCCACCCAAGAGGAGACTGTCGAATGCTGACCACGTTCACCTTCGAGAACTTCAAGAGCTATCGACAGGCCCGCCTGCCACTGGCGCCGCTGACCGTACTGATCGGCGCGAATGCTTCCGGAAAGAGCAACGCCATCGAAGGCATGCGCCTGCTGTCCTGGCTCGCTCAAGGACAGAAACTGTCGGCAATCCAGTACGCGGTGCAGAGCACGGATCGCGTGGTACGGGGTACGGTTGAAAGCTTAGCCTACGAGCGCGGCACTACCTTTGGGCTGGGCGCGGGAACAAGCGATGCCGAGTGGAACCAGCTCAGCGTCGCATTCGAGCGCAGGCCGGACGGCTTGCATATCGCCGGCGAAACGCTCACCCATCCCGGAGCCAACGTGCCGCTCTACACGCTGGACCAACCGTCCCACGGACGCGGCACCGACGTGGGCGTCGCCTACAACAATTTTGCGCGCGGCGGCAAGAAGCCACACGTCACCTGCAGCGACCAAGCCGCCATCCTGACCCAACTGACAAGCCCTGCCACGTTTGAAGCGGGCCATGCGGAATCGCGCAGGCGCATCCCCCCATCGACACGCAGGCTCGAGCAGTGGCTTTCGGCCATGCTGTTTCTCGATCCCGTCCCGGCCCGCATGCGCGAGTACGCCTTTCCTTCGGACGCAACGCTGCAAGGGGACGGCAGGAATCTTTCGGCGGTGCTGTTCAACCTTTGGGGGGGCGACGAACAGGCGGACAAGGAGCCGTATTCGTCGCAACGTGCGGCGATTCTCAGTTTCATCCAGAGCCTGCCGGAACAGGACATTGAAGGCATTGCGTTCCTTGAAGAGCCGCGCGGCGGAAAGATGGTCAGGCTGACCGAGACCTTCGGCGGTCAGGCACGCGACTACGACGCCTCCCTGCTGTCAGACGGCACGCTGCGAGTTCTCTCCATCGCCGCGGCGATGCTGTCTGCGCCCGAGGACAGCCTCGTCGTCATCGAGGAAATTGACAACGGTGTGCACCCTAGTCGCGCGCGGCATCTGCTGCACAACATTCGCGAGATTGCCGAGCGGCGCCGTTTGCGCGTTCTGCTGTCTACCCACAATCCAGCACTGCTCGACGCCTTGCCCGACTCGGCCTTGCCCGACGTCGTCTTCTGCTACCGCGAGCCGCAGGACGGATCGAGCCGCCTGCTGCGCCTGCAGGACGCGCCGGACTATCCCGAACTCATCGCGCAGGACTCTTTGGGCGGACTGGTGACCAGCGGAGCACTTGAGCGATTCGTCAAGCAGCCACACACCCAGGGCAGACAGGTCCGGGCGCAAGCATGGCTGCAGAATCTGCGACAAGGGGACGGGCAATGAGTGACATCGTTTTGCTCGATACCACGGTCTATCTGAATGTGTTGAACGTCCCTGCATTCAATCAAGACAGGGCGTCAGTCCTGGAGACCTTCGACGCCTGTATCCAGCGTAACGATTACTTCCTGCTGCCCCTTGCCGCCGTATGGGAGACGGGAAATCACATCGCTAAACTCGGCGATGGACAGAAGCGGCGCTGCTACGCCGCAAGCCTCGCTACTGACGTGGAAAAGGCCTTCAAGGGTGATGTGCCTTATCGTGCGACCCACTTCCCCGATCGTGAGGAGTTCTTGGTTTGGTTGGGCAAGTTTCCCGAGACGGCCATGCGCAACAAGTCGGTGCAAAAGCCTAGCGAGGGCGTGAGCCTTGCCGATCTGTCCATCATCAAAGAATGGGAACGCAACTGTGTGTTTCATCCGATGAGCCGAGTTCGAATCTGGTCCCTTGACAGCGATCTTGCCAGCTACGACCGCTGCCCCTAGGAGCCAGTCGATGGACAGCTTCCGCTTCGACGAAAAGTACCTCTCCCAGATCCCGGCCCTGCAGGTGCTGGTCAACCTGGGCTACCAGTACCTGTCGCCTGCCGAGGCGCTAGCCGCGCGGGCTGGCCGCGCCAGCAACGTGCTGCTGGAGGAGATCCTGCGCGAGCAGTTGAAGAAGCTGAACCGCATCCAGCACAAGGGCGGCAGCTATCGTTTCAGCGAGGAGAACCTCCAGAGCGCCATCCAGCGCCTGAAGAACGTCAAGTACGATGGCCTGCTCAAGACCAACGAGGCGGTGTACGACCTGCTGACCATCGGCGTGGCGCTGGAGCAGTCCATCGAGGGCGATCTGAAGAGCTTCACACTGAACTACGTGGATTGGCGCAATCCGGAGAACAACGTCTATCACGTGGCGGCCGAGTTTGCGGTGGAGCGCACCCGCAGCGTCGAAACCTGCCGGCCGGACGTGGTGCTGTTCGTCAATGGCATCCCCTTCGCGGTGATCGAGTGCAAGTCGCCCAAGGTGGAAGTGGCACAGGCCATCTCGCAGACCATCCGCAACCAGCGCGACGAGTACATCCCGCGCCTGTTCACCTGTGTGCACATGGTGCTGGCGGTGAACAAGAATGAGGCCCGCTACGCCACCGCTGGCACCCCGGCCAAGTTCTGGTCGAAATGGAAGGAGCACCTACCGGATACCGAGCTTGTGCCGCTGCTGGCGCGCCCGTTGCCGGAGTCGGTCAAGGCCGCGCTGTTCGATCTGGCCTTTGCCGAGCTGGGCGTGCGTGAGGAGCTTGATCCCTACCTGGTCGGCCGGCAGGCGACCGAGCAGGACCGCACGCTCTACGCCCTGTGCCGGCCTGAGCGCCTGCTGGAGATGGCCTGGGCCTTCACCGTGTTCGACGGCGGCGTGCGCAAGATCGCGCGCTATCAGCAGGTGTTCGCCATTCGCGAGGTGCTCGCCCGGGTCAAGCAGACCGACGACAGTGGTAAGCGCCGGGGCGGAATCGTCTGGCACACCCAGGGTTCGGGCAAATCGCTGACCATGGTGATGCTGGCCCGTGCGCTGGCGCTTACGCCTGCCATCCCTCATCCGCGCATCGTGCTGGTGACCGACCGGGTGGATCTGGACAAGCAGCTCGGCAACACCTTCGCCGCCTGCGGACTCTCGCCCGACCGGGCCGAGAGCGGCCGACATCTGGTGGAACTAGTATCTGACGGCAAGGCGCACATCGTCACCACGCTGGTGCACAAATTCGACAAGGCGCTGGCCTACAAGAAGTTCAGCGATGCCTCGCCCGACATCTTCGTGCTGGTGGACGAAACCCAGCGCACCCAGTTGGGCGGTTACTCGGCGCGCATGCGGCAGATGTTCCCAAATGCCTGCTATGTCGGCTTCACCGGCACGCCACTCTTGACCCGCGAGAAGAGCGATGTGGCCAAGTTCGGCGGCGTGATTCACACCTATGCCATCGACCAGGCGGTGGCCGACGGCGCCATCGTGCCGCTGCTTTACGAAGGGCGCATGGTGAAACTGGAGCAGAACCAGGCCACCATCGACATCTGGTTCGAGCGCCACACCCAGGGGCTGACCGACCAGCAGAAGGCCGACATGAAAAAGAAATACGCCCGCGCCGAGATGCTGAACAAGGCCGAGCAGGTGATCTACATGCGCGCGTTCGACATCAGCGCGCATTACCGCCAGAACTGGCAGGGTACCGGCTTCAAGGCGCAGCTGGTGGTGCCCAACAAGGCGGCCGCGTTGCGCTACAAGGCGTTTCTGGACGAGCTGGGCGCGGTCACCAGCGAGGTGATCATCTCGCCACCCGACGAACGCGAGGGCTTCGACGAGATCGACGCCGAGGAATCCACCGATGCGGTGGTGGCCTTCTGGCAGCGCATGATGAAGCGCTACGGCTCGGAGGAGGGCTACAACAAACAGATCGTCAATGCGTTCAAGAACGGCGACGAGCCGGAAATCCTGATCGTGGTGGACAAACTGCTGACCGGCTTCGACGCGCCGCGCAACACGGTGCTGTATCTGGCGCGGCGGCTAAAAGATCACTCCCTGTTGCAGGCCATTGCCCGAGTCAACCGCCTGTACGAGGACGAGTCCGGCAGCAAGGCCAAGGACTTCGGTTACATCATCGATTACGTGGGCGTGCTGGGCGAGCTGGATCAGGCGCTGACCACCTACAGCGCCTTGGAAGGCTTCGAGGCGGCGGATCTCGAGGGTGCGCTGACCTCGATCCATGAAGAAACCAAGGCGCTGCCGCAGCGCCATGCCGAGCTGTGGGACCTGTTCAAGACGGTGAAGAACCGTCAGGACGAGGAGGCCTTCGAGCAACTGCTGGCCTTTGATCCGCTGCGCGCCGATTTCTACGAGCGGCTGTCGGCCTACGCCAAGACCCTGGCCATTGCGCTGTCAAGCGAACGCTTCATCACCGAGATGCCCGAGCAGAAGCTGCACGCCTACAAGAACGACCTCAAGCGCTTCGTGAACCTCAAGGCAGCGGTGAAGCTGCGCTATGCCGAGTCAGTGGACTACCGCGACTTCGAGCCGCGTATCCAGAAGCTGCTGGATACGCACATCTCGGCCTCCGAGGTGGTGCAACTGAACGCGCCGGTGAACATCTTTGACGAGGCCGCTTTCCAGAAGGTGGTCGAGGAGCAAGGCGCGGGCAGTGAGAAGAACCTCGGGGCCAAGGCCGACATGATCGCCCACGCCACCCGGCGCGCCATCAACGAACGGCTGGAGCAGGACCCGGCCTTCTACGAGAAATTCTCCAAGCTGATTCAGCAGGCCATCGACGACTACCGTGCCAGGCGCCTGTCCGATCTGGAATACCTGCAGCGGGTCACCGAGATCAAGGACGCTGTGGTTTCGCGCAAGGGTGATGACCTGCCACCGGTACTGAACAGCGACGCTGCCGCCGCCGCCGTCTACGGCCTGCTACGGCCCTTCGTGGCTATCCACCTGAGCGACACCGAGCAGGCCCAAACCACCGCCGCCGAGGCCGCCATGGCAGTGTCGGACATCTTCCGGCGCAACAGGAAGGTGGGCTACTGGGATGACCTCGATGCCCAGCGCCGGACCATGAACGAGATCGACGACTACCTCTACGACGAGGTCAAGGGCGCACGCGGCATCGCGCTATCCACCGAAGAGATGGACGAGATCATCGACAAGACGATGCAACTCGCTCGCCACCGGATGGCAGGCTGAAGACGATGGTTGGCACTCTCACCTACGGCCGCGACACCATCCGCTACCAGGTGCGCTTCCTGGCATCGCGGCAGACCCTGGCCATCGAGGTGCACCCCGACAGCCGCGTGCTGGTACGCGCCCCGGTTGATTGCCCCGAGGCGCTGATTGCGGAGCGGGTGCAGAAGCGCGCCGGCTGGATCAGCCGGCAACTGGCCGAGTTCGAGCGTTACCGCCCCCGCACGCCGGCAAGGCAGTACATCAACGGCGAATCGCATCTCTATCTCGGCCGACAGTACCGGCTGAAGCTGGTGCCGGGTGATGCGGTCAGCGTGAAACTCACGCGCGGGCAGCTTTTGGTCACGCTGCCCGGCGAGCTTTCGCCTGCGCGCGTCAAGGCATTGCTGCACCGCTGGTATCTCGACCGGGCACGCGCCGTATTCACCGAAGTGCTGGACGCCAGCCTGCTCCACTTCAAGGGCGTCGCTTCCCCCCGCCTGATCGTGCGCGCCATGCAGTTCCGCTGGGGTAGTCTGTCGCGCGCCGGCACCATGACCTTGAACGTCAAGCTGGTGCGCGCGCCCCACCCCTGCATCGAGTACGTGGTGACCCACGAGCTTTGCCACATCAAACACCGCGACCACGATGCACGGTTCTTCAAGCTGCTCGGGCAGGTGATGCCGGACTGGGAACAACGCAAGCAGCGGCTGGAAGCGGCGCTGCTGTGAGGGGGCACAAGGAGAGCGCATGGCCAGTAGAACCCCAATGACCACTGCCGGACTTTCTGCGCCACCGTCATCGACTGCGGCACCATCAACATCTGCAACGCACGCTCCCTGAACCCCTCACTGTACCGCGCCATCCTTCACTCCCTTGCCGCCCCCGGATCTCAAATCCCCATCAACAAACAGACACGACAACTACGCTGACACAGGGGGAGCGCCAGTTCCCGCGTGTTGTCGGGCGTTCCTGCGAACGCCTGCGGACTTCGCCAGCCACCCGAATTGGCCGTTCCCGGCCACATTCCACTCTCTCCTGGCCATTCCTCGCTCCGACCTCGCTCCCTGAAACCGGCCCGAAGTCCGCAAAGGCCACAAGTCAGCCCAATACAGATCAATGGGTTACGCACGGACGGATCAAGCAGTTGGATTGCAGCATCGGGTAGCGAAGGAAACGCTGCGGTTGCGTTTCGTCGGTAGTTATCGAGGACTACCGACACATTGCAACGCGGAAGTACGTGCTTGGATGGTGGCCAAGACAAGAAACGCCTTGTCAGGACAATGTCCGGACGACTACAGTGGGGCATCCAAGATCCGTCCGGAGGGGCACCATGAGCACCCAGAATCTTTCCAAGACCGAACGCATTGACGTTCGCGCCAGCACGCCAGTCAAGCAACTACTGCAGGAAGCCGCGCGCGCCTGCCACAAGAACGTCAGCGAGTTCCTGCTCGACGCGGGGGTGACGGCGGCCGCGCAGACGCTGGCGGATCGTCGCCAGTTCGTGCTCGACGAGACGCAGTGGCAGGCCTTCCAGGAGGCGCTGGACCGCCCGGTGCAAAGCAAGCCGCGCCTGAAAAAATTGCTGCGTGAACCCGGGGTGCTGGGTTGAGCAATGACTATTCACCCGTTCGCAAGCTCGCTGCAACGGATCAGGTCGATGCTTTTGACTGCGGCCAGGCCGCGCTGAACCAGTTCCTGCAGCGCTACGCGCTCGTCAACCAGAAGGCCAACAGCGCGCAGACCTACGTCTGCTGCGAGAGTGACGTGGTGGTCGGCTTCTACAGCCTGGCCGTTGGTAGCGTCGATCCGGAGGCCGCGCCGTCAAGAGTGATGAAGGGGCTGGCGCGTCACCCATTGCCGGTCATGATCCTCGCCCGGCTCGCGGTGGACAAGGAACATCAGCGCAAGGGCCTGGGCCAGGCCCTGCTCAAGGACGCCCTGCTGCGCACGGCACAGGCCGCCGATATCGCCGGCATTCGCTGTCTGTTGGTGCATGCCAAGGACGACGCAGCGCGGCAGTGGTACGAATCCTGGGCATTCGAGCCCAGCCCGACCGATCCCTATCATCTGTTCCTGATGCTCAAGGATCTCCAAGGCATGTTGAGCTGAGGGGGTGCCTCCGCCTCAGAGCCTGACTCTCTCCCGCTGCTCATCCCACAGCGCCGGCGAATCGACCGCCAGGTCGAACAGCGTGATGTGGTTAGGCAGTGCGTCGTCCAGGATGGCCGCCACGATGTCGGGTGCCAGCGTGGTCAGGTTGACCATCCGGCTGACGTAGCTGTTGTCGATTCCTTCCCGCGTGGCGATCTCTTTCACGGACTTCGCCTCTCCTGACTCCAGCATCGCCAGCCAGCGCTGGCCCCTGGCCAGCGCCAGTTGGATGGAGGTCGGTGCTACGTCCCACGGTCTAACCAGCGCGGTTTCGCCGTTTGGCAAGGTGACCAGCTTGCGGCCGCTGCGGCGCTTGATCTCCCCAACAAAGCGAAGCATTCCCGATCGGGAAATAGTGCTTGCGCATCCCTGGGTCGTGGCTAATACTTTCCCGAACGGGAAAGCGGTCAGCCATGACAGCCATTCGATCACCTCGACAACTCGGCGATGCGCTGCGTGCCGCGCGCAAGCAGCTTGGGCTGACACAGCCCCACTTGGCCCTGGCGGCAGGGGTGGGTGTGCGCTTCATCGTCGACCTCGAGGCAGGCAAGCCCACCTTGCGGCTGGAAAACGTGCTGCGGGTCATTGATGCCCTGGGTGGCGAGATCCAGTTGGTCGGATTGCCTGCTGTTGCGGCAGGCGATCAACCTGAAGGTGGCGAGCATGGCGCATGAGCTGGAAGTCTGGCTTTTCGCCCGTCGCGTCGGCACCCTGACGCTGGTCGATGGTCGCCTGAGCTTTTGTTACGTACCCGCTTGGTTGTCGCAGTCAGGTGCCGTTGCCTTGTCCGCCTCGCTACCGCTGCAAGCAGAGCCGTTCGATGATCGCAAGGCACGCCCCTTCTTTGCCGGCCTGCTGCCAGAGGGGCATTTGCGTCGCCTGATTGCGCAGCAGTTCCAGGTATCAAACCAGAACGACTTTGCGCTGCTGGAGCACATCGGTGGAGAATGCGCCGGGGCCGTGACCTTCCTTGGGCCGGGGCAGGCCTTGCCTGTACCGACCCGCAACGATGACGCGCAATGGCTGAGTGACGATGAAGTCGTGGCCATCCTGGATGAATTGCCGCGGCGTCCCATGCTGGCAGGCAAAGACGGCCTGCGGCTTTCCCTGGCGGGTGCTCAGGACAAGCTTCCGGTGGTGTTCGATGGTGCCCGTATTGGGCTGCCCCGGGGCGGTACACCGAGTTCCCACATCCTGAAACCCGTCATCCACGCTGCTCCGGACAGCGTGATCAACGAAGGATTCTGCATGGCACTGGCTGAGGCCATGCGACTCAAGCCGGCGAAATCAAAAGTTCACCTCGTTCTGGATCGCTCGTTCCTGCTGGTTGAGCGTTATGATCGAGCGATCGATGAGGAGGGGTACCGGCAACGGCTTCATCAAGAGGATTTCTGTCAGGCGCTTGGCGTGGCACCTGAACTGAAATACCAGAATGAAGGTGGTCCGGATCTGGCCCAATGCTTTGGTCTGGTGCGCCATGCGACGCGCCCCAGTGCGCCGCAGGTCCTGCGACTGTTCGACTACGTGATCTTCAATGTGCTGATCGGCAATCATGATGCGCATGCCAAGAATTTCTCACTGCTGTACTCTGGCAAGACGCCCGTCCTGGCACCGTTCTACGACACGCTATCGACGGCGGTGTATCCAACACTGACGCCGAAGATGGCGATGAAGATCGGCAGCAGGTACAAGTTCAGCGAAGTCCAGGCAAGGCACTGGGACCAGTTCGCCGAAGGCGCGGGTCTGGCCAGGGCGCAGGCCAAGCGCCGCATCCTGGAATTGGCAAAGTCACTGCCAACCACGGCGCGCAAGCTTCAATCCGACACGGGACACAGCTTGGCTGGACATGCGATGGTTGAACGGATCATTGCCTTGATCGAACAACGCTGCGCCTTGACGATTCAGCGACTCACGGACCCCGCCGCCGAAAATGAGGAGGCCGCCGGACTCTCTGCCTGAGCCACCGGGCGGGCGTGGATTCGATCCGGATTCGGAATTGAGCTGGCCCGGAACGCGGATGAGGCTGATGCCCGCTCCCGGCGACCAGCCTCTTCCTCCAACGGCAACCTGCATCGGGCCACTGGCATCGTCGCGCCAGCCGCCGACCTTGATCCTGGCAAGGCCGTAGCCGGTGGGAAACAGCGCGGCGTGCCAGCCGAACAGACGCCCCCGCGACAGCGGTGCATGGCAGTTGGCGGTTGCATCGAGCACCATCTCGGCCACGCCTTCAACGTGCTGATCGAGCGGGGCCAGCGCGCCGATGTCTACGCCCAGACGGCGGGCGATGCTCGAGCGCACGGATTCGACGTTGAGCCGCTCGCCTTCGATCTCGCTGGTCTTGACCACATCCTCAGTGAGCGCGGCCAGGCTGGCGTGATCGCGCAGGGCCATGCCCCCGTCGGCCAGACGCCCCAGCAAGAGCCCCTGGGCGCGACTGACCTCCGCCATGGGAGCGGCCAGCGCCGCCCAGTCGAAGCGCCAGATCGGCCAGTCACTGGCCTGCCA
>DBNU01000095.1 GCA_002299125.1 Proteobacteria bacterium UBA664 | reverse complement strand
TGCTACCGCGGGATGTCTCGCTTCGCACGCGCATCACCCGCCGCATCGCGCTGAACGTCCCGCTCGCTGCTGCGGCGATGGACACCGTCACCGAGGCACGGCTCGCGATTGCCCTCGCCCAACAGGGTGGCATCGGCATCCTGCACAAGAACCTCTCCATCGAGGCGCAGGCGCGCGAAGCCAGCCGGGTCAAGAAGTTCGAGAGCGGTGTCATCAAGGATCCGATCTGCGTCGGGCCGCAGACCAGCATCCGCGAGGTGCTCGCGCTCACCCGCGCCCGTGGGATCTCGGGCGTGCCGGTGGTGGACGGGGAATCCCTGGTCGGCATCGTGACCAGCCGCGACCTGCGCTTCGAGACCCGCTTCGGTGCCCCCGTCACCTCGATCATGACCCCGCGCGAGCGGCTGGTGACGGTGCCCGAGGAAGCGACGCGCGACCAGGTCGTCGCCTTGCTGCATCAGCACCGCATCGAGAAGGTGCTGGTCGTGAACGAGAACTTCGCCCTGCGTGGCCTCATCACCGTGAAGGACATCCAGAAGGCGGTCGAGCACCCGCTCGCCTGCAAGGACGCCGACGAGCGTCTCAGGGTGGGGGCCGCGGTCGGCACGGGCCCGGGCAATCAGGATCGGGTGACCGCACTGGTGGCGGCGGGCGTGGACATCATCGTTGTCGATACCGCGCACGGCCACTCCCAGGGTGTGCTCGACATGGTCCGCTGGGTGAAGACCCACTACCCGGATACTGACGTCATCGGCGGCAACATCGCCACGGCCGAGGCCGCTGCGGCGCTGCTCGCAGCCGGTGCCGATGCCGTGAAGGTGGGGATCGGCCCAGGCTCCATCTGCACCACCCGCGTGGTCACCGGCGTTGGCGTGCCGCAGGTCACGGCCATCGCGAACGTGGCCGAGGCCCTCGCGGGCACGGACGTCCCGCTCATCGCGGATGGCGGCATCCGCTACTCGGGTGACCTCGCCAAGGCCATCGCCGCCGGGGCCCACTGCGTGATGGTGGGCGGCCTGTTTGCCGGCACGGAGGAGGCCCCCGGGGAGGTCGAGCTCTACCAGGGGCGTTCCTACAAGAGCTACCGCGGCATGGGGTCACTCGGTGCCATGGCCCAGCATCACGGCTCCTCGGATCGCTACTTCCAGGAGCCCGGCGCCATCGAGAAGCTGGTTCCCGAGGGGATCGAAGGGCGGGTGCCCTACAAGGGTGCACTCGACGCCATCGTGCTGCAGCTCATCGGCGGGCTGCGCGCCGCGATGGGCTACACCGGTTGCCACACACTGGATGAATTCCGCACCCGGCCGCGTTTCGTGAAGGTCTCGGCGGCAGGCATGCGCGAGAGCCATGTACACGACGTCACCATCACCAAGGAAGCGCCGAACTACCGCGTCGAGTGAGCACCGACCGGCGTCATGTCGCCGGGGTATCGAGGCGTAGCGCGCAGTGTCCACCGCCACCACTCCGCTCGTGCCAGAGGGCCCCATTGCCGTGACCGAACGCCAGCGCATCCTGATCCTCGACTTCGGCTCGCAGTACGCCCAGCTCATCGCACGACGGGTGCGCGAGCTTGGGGTCTACTCCGAACTCATCGCCTTCGACGCACCCGATCCCGGTGTCTGCAGCGGTGTCATCCTTTCCGGTGGGCCGGAATCCGTGGCCAGCGCGCGCACCGTGCGGGCTCCCGCGTGGGTATTCGAGCGGGGCGTTCCTGTGCTCGGGATCTGCTACGGCATGCAGACCCTCGCCGAACAACTCGGCGGCACCGTGGCACCGGCCGCTGCGCGCGAGTTCGGTTACGCCGAGGTCCGCGCGCGCGGGCATTCGCGCCTGCTGGAAGGCATCGAGGACCGCAGCAACGCCGAGGGGCACGGCCTGCTCGATGTGTGGATGTCGCACGGCGATCAGGTGAGCACCCTGCCCGCCGGCTTCAAGGTAATCGCGTCCACCGCCACCTGCCCGGTGGCCGGCATGGCGGATGAGGCGCGTGGCCTCTACGCCCTGCAATTCCATCCCGAGGTCACGCACACGCCGCAGGGCCTGCGCATCCTCGAACGCTTCGTGCGCGACCTCTGCGGTTGCCAGCCGGAATGGACGCCGCGCAACCTGGTCACGGAACTCGTCGCGCGCGTGCGCGCGCAGGTCGGCACTGACGCCGTGCTGCTGGCCCTCTCTGGCGGCGTGGATTCGGCGGTACTGGCCGCTCTGGTCGCGCGCGCGGTGGGTGAGCAGCTCAGCTGCGTATTCGTGGACACGGGCCTCTTGCGGGCTGGCGAGGCGGATCAGGTCATGCAGACCCTGACCACCCACATGGGGGTACGGATCTGCCGCGTCGACGCCAGCGACCGCTTCCTCGCTGCCCTGGCCGGGCTCAGCGATCCCGAGGCCAAGCGCAAGGCCATCGGGCGCGAGTTCATCCACGTCTTCGAGGCCGAGTCCGCCCGCAACGAAGGCGTGCGCTGGCTGGCGCAGGGGACGATCTACCCGGATGTGATCGAATCCGCCGGGGCCGCCTCGGGCAAGGCGCACGTGATCAAGAGCCACCACAACGTGGGCGGCCTTCCGGAGCGCATGCGACTCGCGCTGCTGGAACCGTTGCGGGAGTTGTTCAAGGACGAGGTGCGCAAGCTCGGGCTCGAACTCGGCCTGCCCGCCGAACTGGTCTATCGCCACCCCTTCCCCGGCCCCGGCCTTGCCGTGCGCATGCCCGGGGAGGTGAACCGCGCAGGCCTCGAACTACTGCGCGCCGCCGACGCGATCTTCATCGCCGCCCTGCGCGCGGAGGGCCTCTACGACCGCGTGAGCCAGGCCTTCGCCGTGCTGCTGCCGGTCAACTCGGTGGGTGTCACCGGCGATGCCCGCAATTACGGCCCTGTCATCGCCCTGCGTGCGGTCGAGACCACCGACTTCATGACCGCCCACTGGTCGCGCCTGCCATGGGAATTCCTCGACGACGTGGCCCGCCGCATCATGAACGAGGTGCCCGGCGTATCGCGGGTGGTCTACGACATCTCCGGCAAGCCACCGGCGACGATCGAGTGGGAATGAATGGGCGTCTTTCAGGATCCATTGGAGCCTATCCGAGCGGCGTCTGGCGCGGGTGCGGGCGCACAGGGCAGCCAGGAGCCCGGACCCCGACGCTTGCGTCGATGACTGCACGTGCCTATGTTCGCAGTCAAGGAAAGCAATGGGGGGATTTTGAATCATGGCAATCCTGACGGTAAGAAATGTGCCCGATGACGTGCATCGCGCTTTGCGCGTGCGGGCGGCCCAGCACGGCCGCAGCACGGAAGCGGAGGTGCGTGAGATTCTGGCGGCTGCGGTGAAGCCTGCGAGCCGCGTGCGTGTGGGGGAAGCCCTGGCCGCCATCGGCCGCAAGCTCGGTCTGACCGATGAAGATTTTGCCGTTTTCGAGGGTGCACGCGACAAGACGCCCGCGAAGCCATTGAGCTTCGACTGAATGATCGTCCTTGATACCAATGTCGTTTCCGAGGCGATGAAGCCGGCGCCAAACGCGGCCCTGAGGGCTTGGCTGAACGACCAGGCGGCAGAAACCCTGTATCTGTCGAGCGTCACGCTGGCCGAGTTGCTGTTTGGCATCCGGGCGCTGCCGGCCGGCAGGCGCAGGAACATGCTCGACCGCACCCTGAAGGAACTGCTGGAGCTGTTCCAGGATCGGGTGTTGCCGTTCGACACGGATGCAGCGCGCCACTACGCCGATCTGGCCGTCACGGCCAGGAACGGCGGGCGCGGCTTCCCGACGCCAGACGGCTACATCGCGGCCGCTGCCGCATCGCGGGGTTTCATCGTGGCATCCCGCGACACTGCGCCCTTCGAGGCGGCCGGAGTGACGGTCATCAACCCCTGGAAGAACGGTTAGGCCAGAGGCACCCCGAAGGGTCGAGAACGGAAGCACCGAAGTTCGGGCCTCATTGCCAGGGGCGTGCCGATTTGCACTGCATGCTGCAGCAGTGGGCCAACGTGGTTGATGCCTGGATCGACGGATTGACCTACGTGCCGAAGTTGATGCCGGAGAATGTCGTGGTGCCGGTGTTGAGCGCGACCGTCTGACACGGTCGCCAGGTTGTCGGTTGACACCCAGACAGAACATCCCCATATTGGAGGCCGCTGATGGCCCGTCCCTCTCATCCGAAGAAAGAGGTCGAGGAAGCCCTCAGACACGCCGAAGCGCAGGGCTGGCGCGTCGAAGTTGGCGGCAGCCACGCCTGGGGACGGATTTACTGTCCGCACAACGACGAGGAGTGTCGTTGCGGCGAATTCTGCATCACGTCGGTATGGAGCACGCCGAAGAACCCCGGCAACCACGCTCGCGCCTTGCGGCGTGTCGTGGACAAGTGCACCACGCATAGCGAGCAGCGTGAGGCTGATGACGATGCCAAGGAGTAGCGCGATGGAATACACCTTCACCTTGAAGTACCAGCTTGCCGACGACAACCGTGACCCGGACGCGCTGGTCGAACGTCTGGGTGAAGCCGGCTGCGACGATGCCCTGGTCGGCATCGGGCAGCCGGGGCGGTTGGCGCTGGAATTCACCCGCGAGGCGGCCGACGCGGAGGCCGCCGTGTGCAGCGCGCTGACGGATGTGCGCAGGGCAGTGCCGTCGGCCAGGCTGATCGAAGTCGCGCCGGATTTGGTCGGGCTGACCGACGTGGCCGACATCGTGGGCGTGTCGCGGCAGAACATGCGCAAGCTCATGCTGGCGCATCCGGGTACCTTCCCGGCGCCGGTGCATGAGGGCAGCGCGTCGATCTGGCATCTGGCCGACGTGCTGGCGTGGTTGCAGGCCAGGGGCAGCTATTCGCTGGCCAAGGACGTGCTGGACGTGGCGCGGGTAGCCTTGGAGGTCAACGTGGCGAAGGAGGGTCGGCGGTTGCCGCGTTCGAGGTCCAGGGAACTGCAAGCCTTGCTTGGATGAGCGCCGCCCGGGGTCATTCCTCCGGCTAGAGACGATCTGTCGCAGGTTCTGGCGGTGGATGGCGCGCCGGAAGGGCAGGGGCAGCGGTTCGGAAGCTGCGATAGCGCCTCACCCGGGCCCTCGCATCGGCGCAGCGTGACTTGTAAATCATAAGCTCGAATGGTTCGTTGCTGATCGAGCGGAATAGCCCAAGGCGTACACAATGCCCGGTCCAGCCGCTCGGCAGCAATGAGGCAGCAGTCTGGGGTGAGTGCCAGGGCAGCGGTGCCAAGCCCTACCAGACGCAGGTCGATCTCTCCGGGCCGCACTTCAAGTGCTCTTGCCCCAGCCGCAAGTTTCCCTGCAAGCATGGCCTCGCCTTGTTGCTCCTGCGTGCTGAGCATCCGCTGCAGTTCAAGGAGGTCACCTCACCCGCTTGGGTGAACGAAGGCCTTCCCCGACCCCATCGGCAGGCTGGCCAGCATCGCCAGGTCCGACGATGCTGGCTCCGGCCGCCCTTGGCGTGGCATGGTTAGGCTTGTCATCGCCGCCTTGGAGGCGGCCTTCAACGACGCCTGAAGGAGACGCAGACATGACCTATGTCGATGGTTTCGTGGCCGCCGTGCCAACCGCCAACAAGGAAGCCTATCGCAAGCATGCCGAGATCGCGGGAGCGGTCTTCAAGGAGTACGGCGCGCTCAGCCTTGTCGAGTGCTGGGGCGACGACGTGCCCGAAGGCAGGATCAACTCCCTGCACACCGCGGTCCTGCGCAAGGAGGACGAAACGGTGGTGTTCTCGTGGATCACCTGGCCCGACAAGGCGACGCGCGACGCGGGATTGCAGAAGGTCTTTGCCGACCCGCGCCTACAGCCCGAGCAGAACCCGATGCCCTTCGACGGTAGCCGGCTGATCTTCGGTGGCTTCGACATGATCGTGGGGCCGTAACGCGCCGGCCATGCGTCCACTGGATAGTAGTCAGCGTCGATGGCTACATAATCAGGAAGCGAGATTTGCCGCTTTTCAGGGCGCGCAGCGCGGGGGATGGCCGACGGTCAGGCACAATGGCGAGTGGATTTCAGCGCCGATGACTTCTGCAAGATCACCAACTACGAAAAGCTCGATCTCGAGCTCATCGTCGCCCGGGGGATCAAGCGCATCGACCAGTTGTGGCGTCACCATGTAGTCGCGCAGCATCTGCTGCGGCGCGGTGCCCTCTCTGGTGAGCTGCAGGACGAAGTCGCCCTGATGCACGCGCTCGGGGATGGCAGTCAAATCGCAGATCAGTGACATGTCGGTCCTCGTCATTTCCTGGCGTTGTCGTTGCGTGAGAAGCAGTCCGCGACGATGGCCTCGATGCGCTCGATCTGCCGTGGCTTCAGCAGCAGCAGTTCGGTGGCGTTCCTGCGCCGTTCAGGCATGCGGCCGTTGTTCTGGCGGATCCACTGAATCAGCAGGTTGATTGTTCGATTCGGCAGGTCAAACTCCCGGTCGATCTGCTCGTAGGCCCGGTCGTAGGCCTGCAGGAACGCAGTCTCGTCGACCAGAGACTGCTCGAGCGCCTGCTCGGCGCAGCGCGTCACGAAGTCGGCAGCAGCCTCACCGTTCCAGTGCGCATACACCAGTGGTGTGGAGCGGAAGTCGAAGATGAACTCGTTGTCGGCGAGGTAGGTCACGTCCCAGAGCTGCCGCGCCGGCCTGCTGAACGATTCCAAAGCGGTCAGGTAGTCGGCCTCATTGCGCTTGATCGCCACCGACAGCGGCAGGATCGCCGGGTTGCCGCTGACGGTTGGCAGCGCCCCCTGAAGGATCAGGCTGTGGTGGGCCAGCAGGCGCGACAGTCGCCCGTTGCCGTCCATGAAGGGGTGCAGGAACACGAAGCCGAAGCTCACCACTGCGGCCTTCACGAGCGGTGGCACATCGCCTTCGCGTGCGTTGGCCATGCGCATCAGCCCGTCCATCAGCTCACCGACCTTATCGGCCGGTGGTGGCAGGTAGCGCACCGCCAGCGCGCCGCGGCCGCCGCGCTGCAGCCAGTTCTGCTCGTGGCGGAAGGCCTGCTCTTGCTTGATCGCGCTCGTGATCACCTGGTTCTGCAGATCGACGAGGTAGTCCTCGGACAGCGGGCGCTGGTCGCGTAGCTGCTCCATCGCCTGCAGGAACGCGCGCTCCTTGTCTGGGGCCGGGGCTTCGTTCTCGATGGCGTATGAGTCGCGGGTCTCGCTCAGGTAGGCCCAGTTCATCACCCGATCAAGCACATTCAGGTTCTGCGGATCGCTCGCCCAGGTGCGCAGCCGCTCCAGCACGGCCTGGCCGCGCTGCTCCAGCGTGGCGTTGCGCGCGACCACCGGGCAGAACTCATAGGGCCCGATGCCGTTGAAGTGGACCCGGTACTTGCGGCTGCGCTCCCATTCTGGCCCGGTGTAATAGCTGCCGGGCTCGAAGAAGTCGACGTAGTTGCCGCCGGTGGAGTCCCATGGCAGCGGCAGGGCCTGCCCGTTGGCCTTCTCCCAGATGAAGGCGGCGCGGCGCAGATAACCGCCTGTGCGTTGTGCGGCGAGGGCATGCACCAGCTCTTCGCCTGGCACCAGTTTCAGCACCTCGTGCAGGATGTCGAGTCGCGTGCCTTCGTGTTTGAGCGCGAACAGCACATGTTCGAGAATCGGCGCGTCCGTGGCGGGTGCTACGTGCCGCGGCACGGCCAGCAGGTCGGGCATGCGCTCGATTCGCGTGACCGGCCGCACCTGGGCTGGACGGGCCAGCGGTGGCATGCGCAACGCGATGTGCGACAACAGATACTCGTAGCCGATCACTGATGGCACCACTTTTTCGTACGGAGCCGAAGTTGTTTCATACGGGACTGTCCTGGGCGCAGTTTTTTGCTCGCCTGCAGGAGGAGCGGCAGCGCGGATTTCTTGTACAGACCCACATGTTATTCATAGGAGCGTAGATCATGGCCGGTTTTTCCATACCGAACCCGGCCTCACCTGATCCGCCTGCCCCCGGCGCTGCGCGGGGGCAGACTTGGGCTCCCAGTCGCGCAGGGCCTCCAACGTTGAGTACGGTCACCGATCTTGATGGCAAAGTGTCATTCCTTCGCCTCGCTCGACCTCACCGGAGTGCACGACCGGCCCAACAGAGGCAAGTCTCCTGCCGCCCGCACTGCCGGCCCTTCGATTGCCGCTGGATGGCGGCGTGGTGGAGCGCAGCGCCGGCAAACTGCGTTTGCTGCGCTGGGCCGAGCTGCCGCGCGTCTGGTCACCCGAAACCGACAACCGCGTCTCGGTGTGGGAGGCCCTGCACTACGTGATCTGCGCCCTGGCCTACCGGCGCTACACCCTGTGCGAAAGCGAGGGCTGGGCCAAAGCGAAGAAGCCCGCGCCCACAACGAGCTGGTGACGGGGGGCACCATCGAGCAGGCGGCCGACGAGGCGGGCGTGGTCGGCACCCAGGTGCAACGGGATATCTGCGCACGGCCTTGTCCAGAAAGCCTGAGACGGTTGTCCGTTCGGAGATCGGCCACCTGCGCGACGGCGGGCAAGTGACACCGGAGCCGGTATTCCGCGACCCTTACATGCTGGACTTCCTGGGTCTGCCCGAAGACTACAGCGAGCGCGACCTCGAGGTGGCCATCCTGCGCGAAATGTAGCGATCCCTGGACGCAGCAGGCGTCCGGGTAGACGAAGATCTGGATCACGGCGGTCATTGCGAGCAGCGCCAGGGCGGATAGCAGTGGACCGGGTGCAGGCGTGACCTGCTCGAGGCATCGACCCGCGCCCGTGCGGGCCGGGACCTTCCTTGCGACCCGGCCAATCACCTTTGTTGAATATCACGCGGCGCGTTACTATCCTGCCGGTGGCGATCAGAACGTTCAAGTGTGCCGATACTGAAGCGCTGTTTCGGCTGCGGCGTGTGGCGCGCTTGGCCA
>DBNU01000205.1 GCA_002299125.1 Proteobacteria bacterium UBA664 | reverse complement strand
GCGCGACGGTGATGAGCAGCTTCCCGTCGATGCTGCGATCCTGCTCGAAGCGAGAATCTTCTTGCAGAAACTGACGGACTGCCGTCATCGGGTTGTCGCCCGGCCCCCATGGGCGATCCTGGTACATCGATTTCGGCAGGTGCTCGACGATGGTATCCAGAACCACCAGGAAACTGCCGGGATTGACCAGATCGGCGTAGAGGCGCAGCTCGTCGATCACGTGCGCATGGGTGTGATTCGAATCGAGGATCACGATTACGGGGCTTCTCTCGCCCACTTCAGCCCGGACCTTCGAGAAAACCTCAGCGTCAACCGAGGAGCCCTCGACAAGGCGAATCCGTCTGGCCATCGGGTGTTCCTCGATGGCTTGGCGGTTGTGTGCTCGGATATCGACGTCCACCCCGACGACTATTCCGTCACCACCCAGCAGTTCCAGCATGGAGGCGTGGAAGACCAGCGAACCTCCGCGGGCCACGCCCGTCTCCACGATTGCTGCCGGACGCACGGCCCAGATGATCTCCTGTAGTGCCATGAGGTCCTGCGGGAACTGGATGACCGGCCGTCCCATCCAGCGGAAGTTGTAGCTGTAGCCGAGTTCTGCGGTCTCGCGGATGAAATCGACGCCCATGCGGGCGAGGTCCGCGCGTTGCTGGAGCGCCTGGATGTTGCGCTCGACGGTGGCTGAGAAGTCGGCTTCGTCACTCATGATCGCTTCCCCGCAGTGATGGCAATGCGCACTCCGCAGAAGTGCTTGCTGCACAGTGTTGTCATGCTGAGGGTACGCATCCCGCGAAACTCAGAGCCTGCCCTGCGCGCGCATACCAAGCCAAGTTCCCCATGCTAGCACGTCACCTGCAGCCTGAATGACGCGAAAGGTGGTCACCAGCAGGGCTGCTTCGATCCCGCCGCCGGCAATCTGCGCAAAGGCGAACTCGCTTACTCCGACTCCCTGTGGGGCGAACACGGTGACGTGTCCGATCGCCCAAGCAAACAACCAGTAGCCGGTGGCATGTACAGGTGCGAGGGTGCCCGGCGCGAGGGCCAGGGTGAAGACACCGAACGCGAGCTGCTGGCAGGCCCAGAATCCCGTGCCTGACAGCAGGAGATGAAGGAGCGGAAACCCGTTCCTGGTCAAGTCGCCGTGCGTGAGTACAAGTGCCAGAGAGATGAGAGCGACCGACCCTGCAATCCATGCATGGGTCGTCAACGGCATGAACAGCAACAGCAGCGAGAAAGTCACTGCGGCGATGATCGCCACAAGTGACTCAGCGAGGGGCAGGATCGACGATCTCGACACACTGATGCCGCATCGTCTCAAGTGCTCCATACGCCCGACCGTATGCCAGATGCCACCCGGCAGATAACGGGCAGGCAGGAATCGGAGGTGCAGCTCAGCCGCGAGACCGCGACTGACCGTGACGCCCAAGCCATGAAGCAGTCCTCGGGTAAAGGAGACCGCAAAGATGTGGGTCAACGCGACCAGTATCGCGGCAACGCCGAGCAACCAAGGGGTTTCCGGCTTCAGGGATGCCAGCGATGCACGTTGTGTCGCCAGGATCAGCATGAGGGAGGCCAAGCAGACACAGAGATAGGCCCGCGTCAGCCACAATCCCCAGCGCGGCGACGGTGGTGCGATCCCATCGGCGGTGAAAGGGCTCAATCGCGCTCCAGCCAGCGCAGCGCCATGAGAAAGGGAAGGGCTCCCAGGAGGGCCAGTCGCTTGAGTACGCTTCGCGGCTCGGTCAGACACTGCCGCAGCAGTTCCCGGATCAGCGGAGCCAGGGGTGAGATCCGCGCGAGGGTGCCACCCGCGAGCTGGTAGCGCTGGGAGCGATAGCGGGCGAGTTTGTCGCCATAGCGCTCTTCGCCATGCATGCGCCGTCGGTACCACCAACTGTCGGTCACGCTGAGGAATTCTCCCCGCCAGGCAAGCCGGGTGAGCAGGGCGAGATCGGCGCCCACCATCCGCGGCACGCCGCCCGTGGCTTGCAAGGCTTCGCGGCGGATGAGCCCGTAGATTGGGTGCATGTTGCCGTGCAGAACGGTCATGAAGCGCGCGATGGGTGCGAGTCCGCGCGTGCTGTAGATCGCACAGGCGGTGATTCCCTCCGCAATGTCATCGGCGAACCAGCCGGACTGCCCACAAGCCAGCACGGCATCGGGATTGGCCTCCAGTGCGGCCAAACAGGAGCGGACGAAGTCCGGGCTCCAGAGATCATGCCCTGCGGCCCACATGAAATACTGCCCATCGGCATGGGCGAGCGCGGCCTCGAAGTTGGCGGCGGCGCCGAGGTTGCCGGGCTGCACGATCACCCGCACGCGCGGGTCGCGCTCGGCGAAATCGCGGGCGATGGTGGCGGTGGCATCGGTCGAGGCGTTGTCGCACACCACCACCTGCAGGTTGCGGTAACTCTGCGCGAGCAGGCTCGTCAGCGCCGCGGCGAGGTGCGTGGCCTCGTTGAACACCGGCATGCCGACGCTGACGAGAGGCTGCGGGCTGTTCATCACCGGTGCCGCAGCAGGCAGGGGATGCCGCCAGCGCCCTCACGCCCGCTGCGCGGCCTGGATGCCCGCATCACTCCTCCCTCCGCTGCGAGCCCTGGTAGGTGAGCAGCGTGATCTGCTCTGCCAGGAGCCCGATCAGGAACACCAGCACCGCGACGATGAAGAGCAGGGCGGTCATGTTGGTGAAGCGGCCGGTGGTGATGTAGGAGTAGGCGTAGTGCAGCAGTGCCAGCGCGAAGAAGCCGAGGCTGGCCGGGAAGAAGATGCGCAGCGGCGAGTACAGCGCACCGATCTTGAAGATGATGAGCAGGAAGCGGGCACCGTCCTGCACCAGCCGGATGTGGCTCTTGCCCACGCGCTTCCGGACCTTGATCGGCACGTAGCCCACCACGTAGCCGGCGCGGAAAAAGGCCATGGTGGAGGTGGTGGGATAGGAGAAGGTGTTGGGCAGCAGGTGCATGATGCTGCGAAAGGGCTTGCGCCGCACGGCGCGAAAGCCCGAAGTGAGGTCGGGGATGGTGCGACCGACCATGTAACTCGCGAAGCGGTTGTAGATCGTGTTGGCGAGGTGGCGCAGCCGGCTTGCCTGCGAGGCCCCGTCGCGGGCACCCACGACCATGTCGTAGCCCTCGGCCATGCGTTCGAGCACGGCATCGATGGCCTCGGGTTCGTGCTGGCCATCGGCGTCCATGAAGAAGAGGATCTCGCCGCGTGCCGCGCGTGCGCCCGCCTTGATGGCGGCACCGTTGCCGAGACTGAAAGGGTGGTTCACGACGCGGGCCCCGCCCGCCTCGGCGACAGCGGCGGTGTTGTCGCTCGAGCCATCGTTCACCACGATGAGCTCGGCCTCCGGATAGCGGGCGCGCAACCGATGCAGGAAGCTTGCAAGCCCGTCAGCCTCGTTCTTCGCCGGCAGCACGATCGACAGCGCCGGTCGCGGGGCCGCATCCGATCGCGTCACGTGGTGCCCTTGTCGCAGCGGTGCGTTCATCGGCGGAGCTCTCCTGTGGCTGCGTGGGTGTGCGGCAGGCAGCCGCGCTCGCTGAGCAGATGATCGGTGTCGGCGAGCATGGATTCCCAGCCCCGGCGTACCTTCGGGCCCAGCGAGCCGGAGGCGATGCGGAGGTTCTCGCGGGCCTGAAGGCAATCCCCCTGTTCGCTGCGCCAGTCGGCCGCGATCAGTCGGCCGAGCGCCCCGGTCACACCGGAGATGCGCGTCTCGGCCCAGTCGATGGCCTCGGCTTTCCGGCCGGCGTCGTGGAGGCCATGGGCGACGTGCACCGAGAGCTTCTCCCGCTCGGACTCATGCACGAAGTGGCCCGTGGTGACCACGGTGGCGAGCCAGTCGACGAAGTCGAGGTCGGGCAGCGCGCAGCGGCCTTCGTGCAGGGCATCGGAGAGGTTGATGGCGGCGGTGGAGGCGTAGCCATCCATGCGCAGCCCCTGGGCGGGAGGCAGGCCCTGGTAGAGCTGGATGGTGGCACCGGGCCCGGCGGCACAGGTGGTGTGCAGGGCCTGCAGGCGTGCCCCCGGATGCGCGATCCCTTCCAGCACCGCGACGGCCGCGGCCGGCTCGCCTTCGGCCGTGAGCAGGGCGGCGAGCTGGGAGGCGGCACGTGGTGATTCCGGATTCAACTGCAAGCTCCGCAATGCAAACGTGTGCGCATCGCCCCAGTCCGCCACCCGCAAAAAGGTGAAAGAGGCGAAAAGGGTGAGCGACAGGATGGCGAGCGCAGCGAGCAGCGACGCACGCAGTGGCAGGTGCAGGGCCAGGGTCGCGACGGCGAGGACGATGCCGAGCGACGGCAGGTAGTTGCGGTGCTCGAACACGAGTTCCAGCGGCAAGATGGAGGATTCCAGGGCGTGGCCCAGGAGAAAGAACAGCAGGCCGAGCCCGGCAAGTGCGAGCGGGCCGCGCAGGCACAGTGCCAGGGCGGCCAGCAGCACCCAACCCGCGCTCGCGAGGAGGGCCGTCGGCCGCAAGTCGTGCAGGTTCACGGCTACCCAGTCGTCGTGGAAGAAGGGCAGCAGGCGCGGCAGCGGCACGAGGATCTGGGAGACATAGAGCCAGAGCACCTCGGCCTGGGTGATGAGCCGTTCGAGTGGTGTCCAGCCGCGCGCCAGATGCCGGGAGGTGGCCTCTGGCAGCACGCCGAGGAGGAACCATGCGAGCCCGGCGAGCGCACCTAAAAGCGAGAGCGCGCCCAGTGCGAGGCCGATGCCCCGTGTCCGCCCGCCGTGGTCCACTGGTGCTGCGGCCAGCGGAAACAGCAGCAGCAGGGCACCGAGCGGCAGCAGCAGGACGCCGTTCTCCTTCGCGAGGCTGGCCAGCACGAGGCAGAGGACGAAGCCAGCAAGACGCAGGTACAAGGATCGCGTCGCTCGTGCCTCGGCCGCCTGCAGCAGCAGGATGAGGCCGGTCAGCACGAAGGTGGCGGAGAGCAGGGTCATGCGCTGCACGGTGTAGAGCACGGTGCTCACCTGCAGCGGCAGCAGGGCCCAGAGGCCGGCGACCCAGAGCGCGGTCCAGCGGGACTCGAGCCCCGCCCGTTGCAGCAGACACCGGGCCAGCCACCACACGAGGAGGGTGTTCAGGAGATGCAGGCCGAGGTTCACCGCCTTGGCCACGCGATCCGAACCGCCGGATAGAGTGGAATCGGCGATGAAGCTCAGCATGGCAACTGGCCGACCGAGTGGGCCAGTGTTGCTCATCAAGAGCCCCCAGGCCTCTCCTTGCAGCACGGCCGCGCGCACGGGATCCAGCACCGAGCGATCATCGAGCACCAACGGTCCGCCAAGGCCGGGTGCGTAGAGCAGCACGAGCGTCAGGAGCAGTGCCACCAGCGCAAGCCAGGTCATCGTGCGGGCGGATGCGAACCCGGCGGTTCTGGACGTGGATGTGAGGGTTGCCACCTCCGGGGACATCGGCGGGGAGGCCACGCTACGGCCCGGCGACCGGTTTCGGGGCGGTGGGTAGCGGCCCGGCCGGCATGGGGGCACTGGCTTCACCCGGGGTCGCCGACTCCCGGAACACGAAGGCCAGTAGCGCCCGGCGCCGCGCACGTTCGAGCGGGTTGGCCGTGTGCTCGGCAAGCCGCCGCAACTCCTCGCGCATGGCGGGGAGTTGCGGGCTATGGATCGCCTGGTACAGACGGTAGCGGGTTACCTCGAGTTCGAAGCGGTCGGTCAGATATTCTGAAACGGCGTCCAGTACCCTCAGTGCGGCGGGAAGGTCCCCAGCCGCATTTGCGTAGAAGATGGCGAGGCGGATGCCGAGGTCTACGCGGGCGGCGCGATGCAGGGTAGGGTTCTCAAGAACGGTGGCTGTGAGTGCCACGATCTGCATGCCATCCAGCCCGCCGGATATCTTGCTCTTCGTGTCCTGTGCCATGTCCATCATGTTGCCGATGACGGCAGTCATCGCCGGATGGAACCGGGGCTCAGAAAGACGTTCTCGGGCGCGACGGAAGGCCTCGTCGGTCTCCCGGTCGAGGTCCGCCAGAATCATGAGCCTTCCAAGCAGGGCCGGGATGCTGTGCGGTCGCTGCTTGATCCCGCGCTCGTACAGGGCCAGCGCCTGCTCGCCGAGGGCAAGGTCGCCCGAGGCCCGATAGGCTTCGTGAAAGATTCCGGCGAGCCCCACGATAGCCCGCTCCGAGTGTGGATGGTTGGCGAGTTCGCGTGCATGCAGATCGAAGTGGTCCACCCAGCCGGCGGCGCGGGTACCCGCGGCCACGGCCGTGGTGGCGATCCAGGCGAGGCTGACGGCCAGGAAGATCTGCGGCCGGGCACGCAGCAGTACGGCGAGCCCGATGAGACCGCCGGCGATGAGGCCGACCGCGGGCAGATAATTGCGGTGCTCGAAGACGAGTTCGAGTGGCAGGAAGCTCGCCTCCATGGCGTGCCCGACCAGGAACAGCCCCAGCCCAAGCAGGAGCCAGGGTGCGCTATCCCGCAGCCAGAGCGCGATGAGCACGAGCGCGAGCCAGGCCGTACCCACCAGGCCAACGATTGGGTCGCGGAAGAAGTCCAGGATGGGGAAGTCGTCGTGGAAGAGGCCGAGTTGGGAGAGGTCCGGGGCCACACTCATCCAGGCGTACCAGCCGAGCACCACGACCTCCGTCGCCAGCCGCTCGGGCAGGGTGAAATCCCGGTAGGCGTACAGGCCCTCCAGCCAGGCGGTGAGCGTGGCGTACTGCCACCAGCTTGCAATGCCGACGATGAGTGACCCTCCGAGGGCACCCGCGCCCAGTACCCGGCGCAAGGCCCGGGGCCGCTCGGCCGGGCCGAAGCAGGCGAACTCCACCACCAGGCACAGAAGCGGCAGCAGCAGCCCGTTTTCCTTGCTGAGGGCCGCGAGCGGCAGGCAGACGAGCCCTGCCAACGCGAAGCACGTGAGCGCACTACGGGGCCGCCCGTCGAGCAATCTCAGGCGGCCCGCGAGGTACAGGCACAGGCCGAGGAGCGTGAACAGCGCGGCCAGAATGGTCATGCGCTGTACCACATAGAGCACGGTGGACACATGCAGCGGCATCACCAGCCAGCCGAGGGCCACGAGCCCAGGCAGGGCCGCGCGGACGCGGGGAGGCGGGGAGATCCGCTGGAAGCGCGGGCTGCGGAGCAGCAGGTGGATCAGCAGCAGGACGACGCCGGCCGTTACCAGGTGCAGGCCAAGGTTGCTCAGCTTGAAGGGGAAGGGGTCGAGGCCATGCAGGCAGTGATTGAGTGCGAAGGAGAGCATGGCGACCGGCCGCCCCAAGGGGCCGCTGTGACTGGTCAGACCCAGCAGATCGAGTTTGCTGCAGTCCCGCGTGGCCTCGATGAATTGTGGCACATCAGCGAAGTTGGGGCCGTCATCGAGCAGGAAGGGCCCGGCGAGGCCGGGGGCGAACACCACACCGGCCAAGAGCAGCAGCAGGATTTGGAGGGGAAGGGCGGGCATGAAAAAAGGGGCAGGATGGCCTGCCCCTTCCCCTGGGCCGCGTGGGCTTGGTCTCAGTTGCGGCAGTTCGAGGGCCGCCAGCGCTGGAGCAGGGTGGTGCCGACGCCAGTGCAGGTCCAAGACACGGCCCCGTTCGAGAAGGAGGGAACGTAGGCGAGTCTCTGACCGGCATTGACCGGCCCGACAGCGGTCCCGCTGAAGACCACCCAGATGGCACCAGGCGGGGCGACTTGCACAAGGACGTCTCGCACGAAATTCGAACGGATGATGGTAGCGACACCGGCCCGGGCGTTGGTGTCCGGGAACCGGGTCCCGCTGACACGGAACTCGGAGACTGCGGCCTTGGCCCCGGCGGCGAGGTTGACTCCCTCGGTCACGCGGGCGCGGGTCACGTAGTCGCTGTAGGCCGGGATGGCCACCGCGGCGAGGATGCCGATGATCGCGACCACGATCATGAGCTCGATGAGGGTGAAGCCCTTCTGGACGGTCTTCATCATGGGTGGAACTCCTTGGGGTACGAAGATGGGTACGGGGATGGGTCTGGCGTGTGGTGTCAGTCGCCGGCGGGGAGGCCCCCGCGTGGTCCGGCAGCCTAGCGGCCGTGCGTCCGGTGCCTGTAGCGGGCCTCGGTGTGAGCCCCGCTGCCGGCAGCGGCTGCGGTCAGCGCAGACCGACTATGCAGTGGGCATGCCAGCGGCGCGGCGGTGACCGACAGGGTCGCCCCGAGGACCCGGCGCCAGGGCCTAAGCGGCCGAATCCACAGGACTTTGCGCCACGCCTCGCGTGATCGGCAGGCGACGCTGGCGGCCGCGAGGCGGGCAGCCCCGCCGCGCACCCTGACGCAGCGCGTCAGAAAGTGACGTGGCGCGTCACTCGATGCCGAGCTTCTCCAGCCGGTAGCGCAGGGCCCTGAGTGTGAGGCCGAGCAGGCGGGCCGCGGCCGTGCGGTTCCAGCGGGTCTGTTCCAGCGCGGCGAGGATGCGCTGGCGTTCGATCGCACCCAGCGCCGCATCGAGGGGGGCAGCGTCGGGCGACCCGGCCAGTGGTCCCCCCGGCAGGGGCGGCGGCCGGTCACCCGGCTCGGTGGCGGTGAGGTCCGGGTCGCCGCTGGCGGCCCCCGGCACGGCCCCCGGCGCGGGCGCGGCGTCGAGTTCCAGATCCGCCACGTCGATGCGCCCCCCCTCCGACAGCGCAACGGCGCGTTCGAGCAGGTTCTCGAGTTCCCGCACATTGCCCGGGAAGGGGCGGCGGGCGAGCCAGGCCAGTGCCGCCTCGGTGAGGCAGGGTGCCGCCGGCAGACTGTACTCGCCGGCGATGCGCGCAAGCAGATGTTCCGTGAGCAGCGGGAGGTCCTCGCGCCGCTCGCGCAGCGGCGGCACCTGCACGGCGATGACGTGGATGCGGTAGTAGAGGTCCTGGCGGAAGGCACCGCGCGCCACCAGCGCGCCGAGATCTCGGTGACTCGCCGACAGGATGCGGCAGTCGATGGGCAGCTCCTGTGGGGCACCCACGGGGCGCACGCGTTTCTCCTGCAGGGCACGCAGCAGCTTCACCTGCATGGTGAGCGGCAGCTCCGCCACTTCGTCGAGGAACAGGGTGCCGCCCTGCGCGGCACCGAAGAGGCCGGGGGAGTCGTGGGTCGCGCCGGTGAAGGCCCCCTTGCGGTGACCGAAAAACTCGCTCTCCAGCAGCTCACCCGGGATGGCACCGCAGTTCACCGGCACGAAGGGGGCCTCGGCGCGCGGGCCGCCAAGGTGGATGATGCGGGCGACGAGCTCCTTGCCGGTCCCGGACTC
>DBNU01000178.1:734-41560 GCA_002299125.1 Proteobacteria bacterium UBA664 | reverse complement strand
CGGTGTTCGGGGTGAAGGGCGGCGCCGCCGGCGGTGGCTACGCGCAGATCGTGCCCATGGAAGACATCAACCTCCACTTCACCGGCGACTTCCACGCCATCGGTGCGGCGCACAATCTGCTGGCTGCCCTCATCGACAACCACATCAACCACGGCAACGCGCTCAACATCGATCCACGCCTCATCCAGTGGAAGCGCGTGGTCGACATGAATGATCGCGCCCTGCGCCGCATCGTCGTCGGCATCGGCGGGACGGCCAACGGTTTCTTGCGTGAAGATGGCTACGACATCGTCGTGGCCTCGGAGGTCATGGCCATCCTGTGTCTCGCCCAGTCCCTGGCAGACCTCAAGGAACGTCTCGGCCGCGCCATCATCGGCTACTCGATGGGCGACCGTCGGCCCATCCATGCGCGCGATCTGAACGCCCACGGTGCGATGGCCACGCTGCTCAAGGACGCCATCAAGCCGAATGTGGTGCAGACGCTCGAGAACAACGTCGCCTTCGTCCACGGCGGCCCCTTCGCGAACATCGCCCACGGCTGCAACTCGGTCACGGCCACGCGCACGGCACTGAAACTCGGCGATTACTGCGTCACCGAGGCCGGTTTCGGTGCCGATCTCGGCGCGGAGAAGTTCATCGACATCAAGTGCCGCATGTCGGGTCTGAAGCCCGATGCGGTGGTCCTGGTCGCCACCATTCGCGCGCTGAAGTTCCATGGGGGCGTGAAGAAGGAGGACCTCAATCAGGAAAACCTCGAGGCCCTGCGCGCGGGGATGGTCAACATCGAGCGTCACCTGAACAACATCCGCGAACACTACGGCCTGCCTTGCGTGGTGTCGGTCAATCACTTCACCTTCGACACCGAGGCCGAGGTCGCCCTGCTGCGCGAGCGGATGGAGTCGCTCGGGGCGCGCTTCGTGGTCGCCCGACACTGGGCCGAGGGGGGTGCCGGAGCCGAAGAACTCGCGCGCGCGGTGGTGGAACTCGCCGAAGGTGAGCCCCGTGAAGCATGTTTCGTCTACCCGGACGACCTCCCGCTGGAGCAGAAGATCGAAGCGATCGCAAAGAAGATCTACGGTGCCGGTGCCGTCACCTTCAGCCCGGCCGCGAAGAAGCAGTTGGCCGACTGGAACGCGGACTACCGCCTCTTTCCAGTCTGCATGGCCAAGACCCAGATGTCCTTCTCGGGAGACGCCAACCTCAAGGGTGCCCCCACCGGTCACACGCTCAACGTGCGTGAGGTGCGGCTCGCCAACGGTGCCGGCTTCATCGTCGCAATCTGCGGCGAGATCATGACCATGCCGGGGTTGCCCAAGGTCCCCTCGGCCGAGAAGATCGACATCGACGACGACGGCTGCATCAGCGGCCTGTTCTGAGCGGGTGACCGCCCGGGCGAGGGGAAGGGCCATGGCCGTCCCTCGCCCGGTACTTTGGCGCAGAGGAAGTCCGTCTGCGTTGTTCGTCCCGGGCCGCCGGGCCTTCGCTACGCTCCCTGCACCGGCTCGAGGTCGAGCCAGAGATCCGCCAGGGCCAGCGGCAGGCGCTCGAAGGGCTCGATGCCCACCACGTCGTCATCGAAGTGGTGGGCCGCGAGCACCCAACCCTCGTCACTGCGACGGAACACCTCGATGCGTCGCGAGAGCGGCTCCACCGGCCACACATGGCCGACACCGGTCCGATGGTAACGCCCGAGCTTGAGCCCCCGGTCCAGCCGTCCGGTGGCGGGTGAGCCAACCTCACACAGCCAGTCCGGTGCCTCGCTGAACCACGGCTTCGCCGCAAGCCTCGGCATGCGCTCACGCCGCCAGCCGGCGATATCCGGCACCAGCACATCGGCACCGAAGTGCAACTCGGGCTCGAAGAGGATCCACCAGCCGCCGGGTGGACCACTCTCAACACCCCCGGGGCCGTCGAAGGCCACCAGGAGGTGCCCACCGATCTGGCTGGCGGCACGGGCATGCGGGCTGGCTGGCCGTGCCTGGGCGTAGAGCGTGCCGTCGATGAGTTCGCCCACATAGCGCTCGGGCAAGGCCTCCACATCGGCGTAGCTGGCCGTCCCCGGGGAAGGCAGAACGAGGCTGTCACTCATCGAGGGGATCTCACGGCTTCGGGCGAGGCGGGTCATGCGCGGGACTCCGGTGAGGATAGGCGGGAGTCCATTCGAGCGCTGCCGGAGGCAAGCGACGCGCCCCCTTCAGGTGCCTGAAATCACGCGCCATTCCCGCGTCCTTCGTCATTCCCGCCCCCGACAACGACACCCGGGGGCAGGCTGCGGCGGGAATCCAGCGTCGTCTTGCCGCCGCCATGCCAGTAACTGGATCCCCGCCTGCGCGGGGATGACGGCTGGTTTGCGCGGGGATGACGGCTTCAGCCTCGTTTTCTCATAGAGGTCCTGCGATCACTTGCGGCGGGGGGAGGGCTCAGAGGCTCGGGAAGGCGCGGCGCGCCTCTTCCGCTGCCTCGTGGGCGGACTGGAAGCAGCTGCGCAGACCGACCGGCTCGAGCTGCAGCCGGCGGCCGGCGGCGGTCGCAAGTAATGTCACGAGTTCCTCATCCGAGGCACCCTCTCCGTGATTGGCGAGGGCGTTGGCCAGGGCCACCACGTCGGTGAGGTCCGGCAGCAGGCGAATGGGGTCCCGTTCGAGGTCTTCGTGCTCCTCAGCCACCAATTGCACTGGCAGTGGCAGGCCCCAGCCCTCGAGCAGGGCGCGACCCACCGGGCAATGCCAGTCGGCAGCGATGCTGGCCAGGCTCTGGCCGGCCTCCAGTAGTTCGGGGTAGTCCTGCGCCCGCAGCACCACATAGAACTTGCCGAGATCGTGCAGCAGGCCGGCAAGCTGGGCAGAGCCGGCATTGGCCATGCGCGCATGCTGCGCGATGAACCGCGCAGCCTGTGCAACCAGCAGACTGTGCTCCCACACCTCACGCAGGTAGTCGCGGAACGGAGCCACCGTGGGTGCAAGCGACAACTGCCGCATACCGAACATCACGGCGATGTCGCGCAATTCCGCCATCCCGAGACGCTGGATGGCGCGCGCCAGCGAGGTCTCGACGGGCCCCGACTGGCGATAGAGGGCCGAGTTGGCCAGACGCAGGACCTGTGCCGCCAGCACCGGCTCGAGCGATACAGCGGCAACGAGCTGAATGAGGGTACTGTCGGCCGCGTCAGCCAGATTGCGGATCCGCAGGGTCACGTCCGGAAAGGACGGGATCACCAGGTGCTCCGCCCCGCAATCCTCCGCCAGACGGGCGAGGAAAAGCTTCTGTACCTCAAAGATGCTGCGTGTGCTGCCGGCGGTGCTGCTCATGCCGGTTCCCCCAAGGTGGGGCCGGGGGCCGGGCGGATGGTGTTGCGGATGGTGTTGCGGGACATGCTGGACGCTCTCCAGCGGCGCGACGCCGCTGGCCTTGCTAGCGGCCCGCATGCCTCAGGCATTGAGACCGGGCCGCTCGCGACGATTTCTTCACGGCCTCTCTCTCCAGCCGGATGGAACGTCGCTGGCGTCTGTAGCGGCCCCGCACGGGAGGCGTTGAGATTCGCCCGCAGGCGGGCACGGCCTTGAACCGCTTGTCATCCCCGCGAAGGCGGGATCCAGAGTGATCGCGCCTTGGCTTCGGAAGGACTGGATCCCCGCCTGCGCGGGGATGACAAAGGGCATGGAGATGACGGAGGGCGCGGGGCTGACGGCGGGCGCGATACCAACGCAATCCCCGAGGCGAGCATCGACGCCATCGGGGAGCGCCCCTCACCCCACCCCTGCCCAGGAACCCGCGTTCCTGGGCACAAAGCGGATTTCCCCTAGCCCGTCCAGCCGAGGCCGGCAGCGATGCAACTGATGGACAACAGCAGCGGCACCAGCCACTCGGCGGAGTCGTTCTCCTGTTTTTCGGCACGGAAGCGCCGCACCAGTCGGACCTGCTCGAGACCCACCGCGTTGATGGTGGGAAGGCGGCGGGAGAGCCGACGGCGGAAGAGTGGGAAACGATCACAGAGTCGCGGGCGGCCCGAGAGCATCAGCACATGGCGCACCGTCAGCCAGTACTCAGCCTCGATGAGCGAGAAGATGCGTTCGCGCGTTGGCTCGTCTTCCAGCAGATTGGCGTACTCGCGAGCAATGGCCAGATCCACCTGCGGGAGGGTCTTCTCTACCTCGTCCATCACCATCCGGAACAGTCGCGACTCCTCGTACAGACGACGGAGTGCGGACATGGCGCGCTCACCGTGATCCGCAAGGTAGCCCTGCAGGGCAGAGCCGACGCCGTACCAGTTAGGCACCAGATGGCGATTCTGCGTCCAGGCGAATACCCAAGGGATCGCGCGCAGGTCACCCAAGGTCTTGGCCCCGAAGCGTCGGGCCGGACGCGACCCGATGTTGAGCAGGGTGAGCTCCTCCACCGGGCTCGCCGCCTCGTAATAGTTCACGAGGCCGGGCTGCTCCACGAGCTGCCGATAGATTGCGTAGGAGCGGTCGGAGAGTTCTCCCATGATGGCGTCGAATTCGGGGCGCTCCTGTGCCTCGCGATCACGCGGGGCAAGCAGGGAATGCCGCAGCACGCTGGAGGCCAGCAGTTCGAGTTCGTAACCGGCCGTACCGCGGTTGGCAAAACGGCCGGAGACCACTTCTCCCTGGACGGTCAGGCGCAGCCTGCCGTTGACCGAACCCGCCGGCTGCGCGCCGATGGCGATGCCGATGGGTGCCCCACCGCGCGAAACCGAGCCACCACGCCCATGGAAGAAGGAGATGGGCACACCCAATTCCTCCGAGAGTGCGGTGAGTACCTTCTGCGCCTTGTGCAGCTCCCAGTTGGCAGTGAAGTAACCCCCATCCTTGTTGCTGTCGGAGTAGCCGATCATGACTTCCTGTACACCACCCTGCGCATCCACCGTGCGCCGCACGAAGGCGTGCCCGAGCAGCTCGCGCATGATGTCAGGCGCAGCACGGAGATCATCGATGGTCTCGAACAGCGGGACCACGACCAGCGTGCTGTACTCGGATCCGGCAGAACCCGTCACCAGCCCGGCGTGGCGTGCCAGCAGATACACACCCAGCACGTCCGCGGCGCAACGCGTCATGCTGAGCACCATCGCGTTGAAGGCCTGCGCATCCAGACGGCTGGCTCCGTCACGGACGACGGCCAGCATGCCGATGGTGGACTCCGCATCAGTCGGGATGACACTGAGCGTCGCGAACTGTTCGGGCGGAAGGGTGAGTTGCGTCACCAACCAGTCCAGCCACTCCCGGGAGCGGGAGTCCGGCGGCGTGGCACCTTCACCATGCTGCAGACACCACAACGCCGCAAGCGCCCGGTTGGTCGTGGTGGTGTTGTCACGCAGGTCCAGTGCGACAGTACGGAAGCCGAAGGTCTCCAGCTCCTGCCGCAAGGGTTGCACCAGCAAGCGAGAGAGCCGGTCAGACCGCAGCGACGACAGCGTGCGCTCGAGCAGACGCAGGTCGGCAAGCATCTCTTCCGCAGAGCGGTAGGCCGCCGGGCTCGCATCGGCGAGTGCCGCCTCAGTGTCAGCAATGGTGACATCGAGGCGCGCAAGCATGCAGGCGACGAACTGCCGCAGACACTCGCCACGGTTGCGCACCTGAATGATCGCGGCCTCCGGTACGAGGCGGCAGGCGGCAGCGAGGGCCTCGCGGAATTCCTGCGGGAAATCGAGCGCATGATCGGCGAGACTCAATCGGCGCACGAGCTCGATCAGACGTACCCGGTAATGCCCGAGGGCGGTCAGGCGATGGGTGCGTACTGTCTTTGCCGTCACCTCGTTGGTCACGAAGGGATTGCCGTCGCGATCACCACCGATCCAGGAGCCGAACTGGAGCAGCGGCGGAATATGGAAGGACTGGCCGGGGTAGGCGTCACCGAGGGCCCCCTCAAGGCGCTCAAGTACCTCCGGCACGCGGTCCATGATGGATTCCTGGAAGAAGTGCAGCCCCCACTGCACCTCCTGTTCGACACTGGGCTTCTCCAGACGCAGTTCACCGGTAAGCCAGAGAAGTTCAATCTCGGTGCGCAGCTCGGCCTTGATGCGCTCACGTTCACGCGGCGTCCAGCGCGATTCCTCCAATTGCATGAGCAGGAGGTAGATGCGCCGATGGATCTGCATGACCGTGACCCGACGCGCCTCGGTCGGATGTGCCGTGATGGTCGAGCGTACCGATGCCTGATCGAGGATCCGCTGCACTTCCTCAGCAGTGACACCCGCGGCGGCGGCGCGGGCAAACACATTGGCGAAGGTGCCGTTCACCGACGCCAGTCCGCGCTCCGTCTCGATGGTGCGGCGACGGCGCATGCCCGCGTTTTCTTCAGCGATGTTGAGAAGCTGGAACCAGATCCCCTGCGCCTGCAGCACACGCAGCAACAGCGAACGACTCTCGGCATCAATGGCCTGATGCCCGCGCAGCACTCCTGCCACGGCTGGTTCACGTTCAGCCACCACCTCGACGAGGAGGTTGAACAGCAAGGTAACCACGCCGTTCGTGTAACCGACGACAGCGGCCGAGATGGCGTCCTCGTGGGGATCGACGGCCTCCGATACCGGGAAGAGTTGCTTGAGGTCCATCAGACCACCTTGTCGCGCAGTGGCTGACCAGAGAAGAAGAGATCGAGGTTCTGGGCGACGCGCATACCCATGGCCACTCGCGTTTCGGTGGTCGCAGAGCCGAGGTGGGGCAACAGGACAACGTTCTCCATTCCGAGCAAGGCCTCGGATACCTGGGGTTCGCGCTCGAACACATCGAGACCGGCACCGGCGATGGCGCCGGCACGGAGCGCCTCGATGAGCGCCGCCTCATCCACCACATCGCCACGGGCCGTATTGATGAGAAAGGCGCCGGGCTTCATCAGCCGCAGACGCTCGGCGTTCATGAGGTGGTAGGTATCCTTGCCACCGGGGCAGTGCAAGGCGACGAAATCCGCCTGCCGCAGCACGTCCTCGACGGTCGGCAGGGCCGTGGCACCGAGGGCGGCACTCACTTCGGCGGGCGGCGGGAAGGGGTCGTTGAAGAGGATGCGCATATCGAAGCCATGGTGGGCCTTGTGGGCCATCGCCCGGGCGATGCGCCCAAACCCGATGAGGCCGAGCGTCTTGCCGGTCACCTTGGTGCCCATCATGTGGGTGGGGCGCCAGCCGGTCCAAGCCTTGGTGCGCACGTGGCGTTCACCCTCGCCGGCTCGGCGCGCAATCATCAGCATGACTGTCATCGCGGTGTCCGCCGTACAGTCCGTCAGCACTTCCGGGGTGTTGCTTACCGTGACACCGGCCGCGCGGGCAGCCTCGAGGTCGATGTGATTGAAGCCAACACCGAAGTTACCGAGGATCTTCGTGCGCAGCGGTCTCACCGAGAGCACCTCGGCCGTGATTCGATCGCTGACTGTCGGGCAGACCGCATCGTGATCGCGGAGCGCCTGTTGCAGCTCTGCGACCGTCATTGGTACATCGCTGGTGTTGCGAGTGACTTCATAGCGGCCCGCGAGGTCATCCTCGACCTGCTTTGGCCAGGCACGGGTTATCAGGATCTTCGGCTTGCTCATTTCAGGCTCCGGGGATACTCGTAGGGGTTTGCCACGAAACACCCGCGCGGCACCGACCCACGGAGGGCCGGCACCGGGCGGGTGCAAGGGCTGCGCGCCGGATCGCCGTCAGGCAGCGATGCCGTGCTGCTGCAGCAGGCGCGCCATTGTCACCCCGAGCTCGGCGGGACTCGGTGCCACCGTCACACCGGCCTCCTTCAGGATCTCCACCTTCTCGGCGGCACTCTCGCCGAAGGCGGAGATGATCGCGCCGGCATGTCCCATGCGACGACCCTTCGGTGCCGTGAGACCGGCGATGTAGGCCACCACGGGCTTGCTCATGTGGTCACGCACGTACTGCGCGGCCTCGGCCTCCTGCGGACCACCGATCTCGCCGATCATCATGACCGCTTTCGTCTCTGGATCCTGCTCGAAGAGTTCCAGGATGTCGCGGAAACTGCTGCCGTTGATTGGGTCGCCACCGATACCAACCGAGGTGGTGACGCCGATCCCGAGCGCCTTCATCTGCGATGCAGCCTCGTAACCGAGAGTGCCCGAGCGACCGACGATACCGACGTTGCCGCGCATGTAGATGTGGCCGGGCATGATGCCCATCATGCCCTGACCCGGGCTGATGGTACCGGCACAGTTGGGGCCGGTCAGGCGCATGCGGTTCTCTACCCGGTAGCGGCGCATGTAGCGCTTCACCCGGATCATGTCGTGCGCCGGAATGCCATCGGTGATGGCCACGCAGTAGCGGATCCCCGCGTCGGCTGCTTCCATGATCGAATCGGCGGCATAGGGCGCGGGCACGAAAATGATGCTGGCCTCGGCGCCGGTCTCTTGAACCGCGTCCTTGACGGTGTTGAAGACGGGCCGCTCGAGATGGGTCGTGCCGCCCTTGCCGGGAGTGACACCACCTACCACGCGGGTGCCGTATTCGATCATTTCCTTGGCGTGAAAGGTGCCGATCTGGCCAGTGAAGCCCTGGACGATGACCGGGGTCTCGGAAGTCAGAAGAATCGCCATTGTTTTTTTCCTCGTTCTGTCGGTTGGCCGCGGCTTACTTGCCGGTCGCCTGTTTCCACGCGGCGACCACCTTCTCGGCGGCCTCTGCCAGCGTCTCGGCGGTGATGATGGGCAGACCACTGTCGCGCAGGATCTGCCGGCCAGCCTCCACATTGGTGCCGGCCAGTCGCACCACGAGCGGCATCTTGAGATCGATGTTGCGCACAGCCTGCACGACACCTTCCGCCACCCAGTCGCAGCGGTTGATGCCGGCGAAGATGTTCACCAGCATCGCCTCGACGTTGTCGTCGGAGAGCACGAGGCGGAAGGCCTTCGCCACACGCTCCGGCGAAGCGCCACCACCGATGTCGAGGAAGTTCGCGGGCTCGCCACCGGCGTGCTGGATCATGTCCATGGTGGCCATGGCCAGACCCGCGCCGTTGATGATGTTGCCGATGTTGCCGTCCAATCCCACGTAGGACAGACCACGGTCGGCGGCCTGCATCTCGCGCGGATCCTCCTGCGACTTGTCCCGCAGTTCGGAGATGTTCGGGCGCCGGAAGATCGCGTTGTCGTCGAAAGACATCTTCGCATCCAGCGCGAGCAGCCGGCCGTCGCGGGTGATGACCAGCGGATTGATCTCGACCATCGTCGCATCCAGGTCGCGGAAGGCGCGGTAGACACCGAGGAAGGTGGTCACGGCCTGGCTCACGAGCGAGGCGGGCAGACCGAGGCCGAAGGCGAGCTCACGCGCCTGGAAGTCCTGCATCCCCACTGCCGGTTCGATGGCCGCACGGATGATGGAGTCGGGCCGTTCCCGGGCGATCTCCTCGATCTCCATGCCGCCTTCGGCAGAGGCCACCACCACGACGCGCTCTTGGGCCCGATCAAGCACGAGGCCGAGGTAGATCTCACGCTCGATCTCGGTCGCGGCCTCGACATACAGCCGATGCACTACCTTGCCGGCCGGCCCGGTCTGATGGGTAACGAGGCGCTTGCCGAGGAGCTCGTCGGCGGCCTCCCAGATCTCGTCGTCATTGCTGCAGACCTTGATACCGCCAGCCTTGCCCCGGGCACCGGAGTGGATCTGTGCCTTGACCACCCAGCGCTCGCCGCCGATCTCGCGCGCCCGATAGGCGGCCTGCTCTGGGCTGTAGGCCAGACCGCCGGGCGGGGTCTGGATACCGAACTTCTGGAGGATCTCCTTGGCCTGATACTCATGGATTTCCATGCTGTGTTCTCCGGAAAGCGATTGAAGGGGTAACGAGGGCTGCGTTGACTCGGTGCGCGCTCAGGCCCTGGCCGAGCGCGCGGCGATGGCGTCGGCCTGGCGCACCACGTTCTCGGCCATGCGGGCCGAAGCGGCGTCGATCATCCTGCCGTCGAGCTGGGCGGCACCCTTGCCGGCTTTGGCCGCCTCATCCAGCGCCACGAGCACCCGACGGGCACGGTCCACCTCCTTCTCGGGTGGCGACATCACTTCGTTGGCGAGCGCGACCTGAGAGGGGTGGATGGCCCACTTGCCCTCATAGCCCATCGCAGCAGCGCGCCGGGCGGCATCGCGATAGCCCTCGGGATCGTTGAAATCACCGAAGGGACCATCGATGGCGCGCAGACCGTAGGCTCGGCAGGTAATCACCATGCGCTGCAGGGCACTGTGCCACTGGTCGCCGGGGTAATCCGGATTGAGACCACCGATATTGACGGTGCGGGCGCGGCAGCTCGCCGCAAAATCCGCAACACCGAAATGCAGCGCTTCCAGTCGGCGGCTGCTCTGGGCAATCGCCTCGACGTTGGCCATGCCAAGCGCAATCTCGATGAGGCACTCCAGACCGATCCGATGCTGGATCCCCTTTGCTTCCTCGATCTGGGTGAGCATGCAATCGACCATATAGACGTCGGCTGCCGTGCCGGCCTTCGGAATGAGGATGGTATCGAGCTTATGCCCTGCCTGCTCGACGATATCGACGACATCGCGATACATGTAGTGGGTATCGAGACCGTTGATGCGTACCGAGACTGTCTTGCCGTGACCGGCCCAGTCGAGGTCATTCAGGGCCTGGATGATGTTCTTGCGGGCGGTCTCCTTCAGATCCGGGGCGACCGCATCCTCACAGTCGAGGAAGACGTAGTCGGCGTCCGCGGTGAGCGCCTTCTCGATCATCGTGGGATTGGAGCCGGGCACCGCCAGCTCGCTGCGCTGCAGCCGGGTGCGGACGGGTTTGAACTGGGTGAAGCTCATGGGTGGTCCCCCTCGAAGGTTGCGAACGATGGACCCGCAATGGGCGTCTCGGCACGACGTGCAGGACGCCGCGATGCGGGCGGGGGCCCGGCCGGGCTGCGGCAGCAGGGCGGCGCGCGCGACTCGCGGGGACAGATCGGGGGAAGCGACGGAAATCGGTCACACCCCACCCGCGGGAGACTCGAGGACCGCCTGTCACGTCGACCAGGTCGAGCCGGACTGCATGGATCCGGGCACAGATTGAAGAACCGACCGGGATGGACGCCGGACCGGCTACTGACTGCCACGCCCACGGACATTCCCCCGCGGGTACCGATCCAGACTGCGGCCGTGGGCGGAGGGGCGCTTGCCCATCCACCCACGGCGAGCCAGGGCTCAGATGGCCTTGGCCGTCCCGCGCAGATAGCCTTGGGCTGCCGCGACGCCGGAGCCGAGTTCCACCTTCACACCGGCATCGAGCAGCGCCATCTCCGTCACCGAGATGGTCGCCAGGACCATGAGCTCGTTGAGGTCTCCCAGGTGACCGATGCGGAAGGCCTTGCCTGCGACCTTCGCCAACCCGATCGAAAGCGAAAGGTTGTAGCGACCGTAGGCGTGCTTGTTGACGTCATTGCTGTTGATGCCTTCCGGCACGTAGATGGCGCTCACGGTGTCGGAGTACCACTTGGGCTCCTTGGCCACCAACGACAGCCCCCATGCGGAGACCGCGCGGCGAATGGCCTCGGCATAGCGATGGTGACGGGCGAAGATGTTCTCCAGACCCTCTTCGGCGATCATGTTCAGCGATTCGCGCAGGCCACGCAGCAGGAGCATCGGCGGCGTGTAGGGGAAGTACCCCAGATCGTTGGTACGGATCTGATCGGCGAAATCGAAAAAACAGCGTGGGAGCTTGGCCGTCTTCATGGCCTCGAGCGCCTTCTGGCTGACACCGACGATGGCGAGACCGGTGGGCAGCATGAAGCCCTTCTGCGAGCCCGACACGATGAGGTCCACGCCCCATTCGTCCATGCGGAAATCGATGGAGGCCACCGAGCTCACACCGTCCACGTACAGCAGGGCGGGATGCTTGGCGGCATCCAGCGCCTTGCGCACGGCGGCGATGTCGCTGGCGACACCGGTCGCGGTCTCGTTGTGGGTGGCGAAGACGCCCTTGATCTCGTGCTTCGTGTCGGCCGCGAGGATCTCGTAGTACTGCTCGGCCGGCACCCCCTCGCCCCACTCGACATCCAGGGCCTGGACATCGAGCCCGAAGCGTCGGTTCATGTCGATCCAGAGGTTGCTGAAATGGCCGAAGCCGGACATCAGCACCTTGTCACCCGGGGAAAGGGTGTTCTGGATGGCCGCTTCCCAGCCGCCGGTGCCACTGGCCGGGAAGATGAACACCCGACCGGTGTCCGTCTTGAGGACCTTCTTCACATCCTCGTAGAGCGGCTTGGTGAACGCAGGCAGATCCGGGGCGCGCATGTCCTCCTGCGCGAGGTGCATCGCCCGCATGATGCGATCGGGGATGTTGGTCGGACCCGGGATGAAGAGGAAATTACGACCGGCCATGGGCGGTTGCTCCTTGCAGGATGACGTGCGTCGGCGCGCCTTGGCAGCCGGGAATACCCGGAACTGAGGCGTCACGCGGATGCAACGGGAGGGGGTTCATGGTTGATGCGTGACTTCGCAGGTCTCTGTCACAAGCGCGCACCGCCTAAATCGGGATGGGACTCTAGCACGCGCATTTTGCGAGGCGCAACGCGGGATTGAAACGCCAAGCCTTTGATGCTGCACAGCAATATGGCAACACCGTACCGGTTGCGCAGTCGGGTCAGTTTGTTGCCGCGCAGCATCGAAGTGCAGCATCGAGATCCTCGAGCAGGTCTTCCACGGCTTCGAGCCCGATGGAAAGCCGCACCAGATTGTCGCCAATTCCAGCCGCAGCGCGTGTCTCGGCGGCAAGACGCCCGTGCGTGGTGGTTGCCGGATGCGTAACGGTGCTGCGTGTGTCGCCGAGGTTCGCCGTAATGGAGAACCAGCGCAGCGCATCGATGAGGCGCCACGCCGCCTCCCGCCCACCGTGCAGTTCGAAGCTGACGATGCCACCACCGGCCGACTGCTGCCGACGGGCGAGCGCCTGCTGCGGATGCGAATCGAGGAAGGGGTAGTGCACGCGCAGCACCTCAGGGCGGGCCTCGAGCCAGCGCGCCACGATCAAGGCCGCGTCACTGTGCGCAAGGATCCGCAGCGGCAGGGTTTCCAGCCCTTTCAGGAACACCCAGGCGTTCATCGCGCTCATGCTCGGACCTGCCGTACGCAGGAAGCCATGAACCGCCTCGGCGACGGCGGCGTCCCGTGCCAGCACCGCCCCCCCGAGCAGGCGGCCCTGACCGTCCAGGTATTTGGTGGCCGAGTGGATGACGAGGTCGGCCCCCAGTTCGAACGGCCGCTGCAGGATCGGTGTACAGAAGCAGTTGTCCACGGCGAGCAGGGCCCCCGCTGCGTGCACGAGATCCGCAAGCGCTGCGATGTCGGCCAGTCGCATGAGCGGATTGGAGGGGGTCTCGAGGAAGACGAGCCGAGTGGGTCGAGCAAGTGCCGCACGCCAAGCATCGAGGTCGTCCTGCGCGACCAGTGTCACCTCGATGCCATAGCGCGGCAACCACTGCTCGAACCATTGCAGACTGGCACCGAAGATCGCGCGTGAGCTGACCACGTGATCGCCCGCCTGACAGAGCGCGAGCGTGGTCGCCGAGATGGCGGCCATGCCGGTCGCGGTGGCGATGCAGCGCAGCCCACCCTCGAGGGCGTTCAGACGCTCCTCGAAGGCACGCACCGTGGGATTGGTGAAGCGCGAGTAGACATTCCCGGGCTCGGTGCCGGCGAAACGCGCGGCCGCCTCGGCGGCCGAGGCAAAGACGAAGCTCGAGGTGGTGTAGATGGGCTCGGAGTGCTCGCCCTCGGGGCCACGGACCTGCCCGGCGCGCACGGCGCGGGTGGCGAGGCGGGGCGGCTGGCGTTCAGGATCATCGATGGCGGACATGGCGCGGGAGTATGCCTCGGGTGTGCCCCGGTTGCTGCCCTCGCGGGCGGACCTGGGGCCACGGGAGCGGGATGATTCCTACCGCGCTGCCGTGGCGGGCCTGACGAGCTGCCCAAGTTGCAGCCATAATCCGCGCCCCGTCGCCTGCCACCGCAGATCGCGTGACCATTCGATCCGCGACCGACGGGGCGAGCAGTGGCATCCGCAACCCGAATCGATCCGAGGAGATCCAGAACCATGAGCCAGCGCGTTCTCATCGTAGGTGGTGTGGCCGGCGGCGCTTCGTGTGCGGCCAGGGTACGGCGACTGGACGAAGGGGCCGAGATCATCCTCTTCGAGCGCGGCGCGCATGTCTCCTTCGCCAACTGCGGTCTGCCCTACCATGTCGGCGACGTCATCCGCGAGGCCGATTCCCTGCTGGTGGCTTCTCCCGCGCTGTTCCGCGACCACTTCAATATCGACGTGCGCGTTCGGCACGAAGTGGTGGCGATCAACCGCAGCCTGAAGCACATCCGGGTGCGCAATCTCGAGACGGACAGCGAGCAGGACGAGCACTACGACGCCCTGGTCCTCGCACCGGGCGCGACACCGATACGCATCAACTGCCCAGGGATCGACCTGCCCGGTGTGTTCACTCTGCGCACCATTCCCGACAGTGTCGGCATGCGGGCCTGGATAGACGAACGCCGCCCGCAACGTGCGCTGGTCATCGGCGGCGGTTTCATCGGCCTCGAGGTGGCGGAGAACCTCGCCCATCGCGGCCTGGCCATCACGCTGCTGGAGCGCGGGTCACAGATCATGCCGCCGCTCGACCCCGAGATGGCCTGGTACGTTCAGGAACACCTCGAGTCGCTGAGCGTGGGGGTGCGGCTGGATGATGCCCTGATCGCCCTGTCGCAGGCCGATGGCCACCTGGTGGCGCAGACCGCGGGCGGGGCACGAATCGAGACCGACATGGTGGTACTCGCGGCCGGCATCCGGCCGGAGAACGCCCTGGCGGCCGCTGCCGGCCTGCCCCTCGGGGCCGCGGGTGCGGTCGTGGTGGACAGCGCGATGCGGACGGCCGATCCACACATCTGGGCGGTGGGCGATGCGGTGGAGGTACGACACGTGGTCACGGGACAGGAGACCATCCTGCCGCTCGCCGGGCCGGCCAATCGCCAGGGACGTATTGCCGCGGAGTCGCTCTGCGGTCGCACGAGCCGGTTTCGCGGCGTCCAGGGCACGGCCGTGGTCGGCACCTTCGGGCTCACCGTCGCCTGCACGGGTGCCCCGGAGAAGGGGCTCGCCCGCGCCGGGGTCAGCGGCTACAGGAGCATCTACCTGCATCCCGGACACCACGCGAGCTACTTTCCGGGTGCCCGCCCCATCCATCTCAAGCTGTTGTTCGATACGGCCAGCGGCCGGGTGTTGGGTGCCCAGGCGATCGGACATGAGGGTGTGGACAAGCGCATCGATGTCATCGCCACCGCCATCCAGATGGGTGCGACGGTGCGCGATCTGGCGGAGGCCGAACTCTGCTATGCGCCGCAGTACGGCGCGGCCAAGGATCCGGTGAACATCGCTGGAATGATCGCGTTGAATCACCTGCACGGCGATCTGCCGCTTGCCGACTGGGCCACCGTCGACACCGGTGACATCTGCCTCGTGGATGTGCGCGAGCCGCATGAGTACGCCGCCGGCCATATCGCGGGCGCGCGCAACCTGCCGTTCTCGTCGATACGTTCTCGCCACCATGAACTGCCACGGGACCTACCCCTGGCGCTCTACTGCCAGGTCGGCCAGCGCGCCTACTACGCCACCCGCTTCCTGCTGCAACAGGGCTTCCGATGTGCCAACCTGCCCGGCGGCTATACCACCTACCTCGCACTGACCCGCGCCCGCGTGATACCCCCCGGAGATCGACTGGCCTGATCCCTCAGCTCCGGTCCGCTGACGACCGATCAGCGGCCAGCCGTCGGGCCTCGCCGAGCAATCCCTCGGCCACGATGAAGCGGGCGATGGTCTCGACGCCCTGGCCCGTGCGCAGGTTGCTGAACACGTAAGGACGCCCCGGCCGCATGCGACGCGTATCCTGCTCCATGACCTCGAGTGACGCCCCCACATGGGGGGCCAGGTCGATCTTGTTGATGATGAGCAGGTCCGAACGGGTGATACCGGGGCCGCCCTTGCGGGGGATCTTCTCGCCCTCGGCTACATCGATGACGTAAAGGGTCAGATCGGCAAGTTCCGGACTGAACATCGCCGCGAGGTTGTCACCGCCGCTCTCGACGAGCACCAGTTCGAGATCCGGGAAGCGCGCGCATAGCTCATCGATCGCCGCCAGGTTCATCGAGGCATCCTCGCGGATGGCGGTATGCGGACAGCCCCCGGTCTCCACACCGATGATGCGGTCGGGGGCAAGCGCACCGCTGCGCACTAGGAATTCGGCATCCTCGCGGGTGTAGATGTCGTTGGTGACCGCCGCGATACGAAACTCATCCCGCAAGCGTTTGCACAGGGCGTCCATCAGGGCGGTCTTGCCCGAGCCCACCGGTCCCCCGATCCCCACTCGCAGCAGTGTCGTTGGTGTCATCTGTCGTTCCTCCGTTCAAGAATCGCTGCGAGACCGCCGCAGGGTGGCCAGGCCGACCCGTGGGCGCACGCCTCAGCGTAACGCCCTCACGAGCGGAAGAGCCGCGTGTACTGCGTCTCGTGGTGGGTACTCGCAAGCGCGAGCCCCGTTGCACTGATGCCGATCTCCTCATCCACGAGCCCCATCGCAACGGCAATCGCCGACGCGATCTCCCCGCGTAACCCCACCAGCAACCGCTGCCCCTGCATCTGTCCGAGGGGGACGAGCTTCACACCGGCGATCACCTGCGCCTCGAGCCAGCTCCATGCCCAGCCCTCGCAGGCCCAGCAAGGCGGGATGTCCCACTTCGCCGCCGCCAGGGCGAAGGCCGCACAGAAACCGAAGTCAGGCTCGGCAAGCCACTCAGCCGCCGCTTCGATGCCGATCCCATCGAGCAAGCGCAGGAGACTCCGACCGCGCGAGCGCTCCTCCGCCCGCAGCTCCGCGGTCTCGCGAAAGGTGATGAGCAGCGCGTTCCAGTGGCGCACCGCCACGCGATCCTCCGCAACCACGGCCGCATGTATCCGCAGCAACACCGGCAGATCGAGTCGGGCGACCTGCAATGCGAGCAGCGAGGCGATCCAGGTATGCAGCGTCTCGCTGTCTCTGACCAGCCCCTCCTCCACTGCCCACTCCAGACCCTGCGAGTAGGAATATCCACCGATCGGCAGGGCGCTGCTGGACAGGTGCAACAGGCTGGCCAAAGGCCCGGCCGGCGCATGGGATTCAGCGGTCATACCGGCTATCGCGCTCCAACGGGGAGTCGGAACGGGGGGCTGCGGGCGCGTTGCGCAGGACATGCGCGTGACCACCGTGGTAGGCCCCGGGCTCGGGCCGGAACGGACGCAGGTCGCGCGCGACCGCGAGACCGAGGCCGGACAACATCGACTCCAGCACGTGGTCCGGTTGCAGGGAGAGCCCTCCCGACTCGATTTCAACGGCCACGTGCCGATTGCCGAGATGCCAGGCCGCCCGTGCCAGCAGACAAGGGTCGCTGGTCCGCACGATCATCACTGGCTCTGCGGCAGCGCGCACGCGCAGCCTCGCGGCGTTCGCATCGGCGAGCAGATCACCGTCGGCGAGCGTTGGCCCGGGCGACAGCAGGACAGCGAAGCAAGTGCCATTCACCTCGACGCGCAAGCGCGTCCTCTGGCGGCCGGCGTGATCGAGCAAAACCTCCGGCAGATTGAGCTTGAGATCCGGTGGCAGCCTGCGCGTGAGCAGCAGGGCATAGGTACCTTCGCCTGCGGTGTCCATGGTTCATCCCAACCCCGGTTTCGCCGCACCCGTGCGGCCCTGCCAAAGCGCAGAATTCAGAACAGGAAATAGCGCTGGGCCAGCGGCAGCTCTGTGGCCGGATCACAACGGAGAATCTCGCCATCGGCACGCACGATGTAGGTCTGCGGGTCCACCTCGATGTGCGGCAGGGCGTCATTCAGGCGCATGTCGCGCTTGCCCACGATGCGAGTTCCGCGCACGGCGACCAGAGGGCGCTCGAGACCAAGGCGACGACCGAGATCACCAGCGACCGCCGCCGCCGATGTGAAGGTCAGGCTGGTGGCATGACAGGCCCCTCCGAGGGCACCGAACATGGGCCGCAGCCAGGTCGGCTGTGGGGTCGGGATCGAGGCATTGGGGTCGCCCATGACTGCCGCCGCAATGAAACCTCCCTTGAGCACCAGCGACGGCTTCACCCCGAAGAAGGCGGGTCGCCAGAGGACCAGATCGGCGAGCTTGCCCACCTCCACCGATCCCACCTCATGGGCAACGCCCTGCGCGAGCGCGGGGTTGATGGTGTATTTGGCGATGTAGCGACGGATGCGCAGGTTATCGTTGCGCGCGGAGTCCTCCGGGAGACTGCCGCGCTGCACCTTCATCTTGTGGGCGGTCTGCCAGGTACGCAGGATGACCTCTCCCACGCGCCCCATGGCCTGCGAGTCTGACGAGATGATCGACAGGGCACCCCAATCGTGGAGGATGTCCTCGGCCGCGATGGTCTCCCGACGAATGCGGGACTCCGCGAAGGCGACGTCCTCGGGGATGGCGGGCGACAGGTGATGACACACCATGAGCATGTCCAAATGCTCATCCACAGTGTTGATGGTGTACGGCCGGGTCGGATTGGTGCTGGACGGCAGTACATTGGGGTCACTGGCAAGCCGGATGATGTCCGGTGCATGCCCTCCGCCCGCCCCTTCCGTGTGGTAGGTGTGAATGGTGCGACCGGCGATGGCCGCCCGCGTGTCCTCGACAAAGCCCGCCTCGTTGAGCGTGTCGGTGTGGATCGCAACCTGCACATCCATCTGATCCGCCACCCGCAGGCAGGTGTCGATCGCTCGCGGCGTCGAACCCCAGTCCTCATGCAGCTTCATGCCCATCACGCCGGCCTCGATCTGCTCGACGAGCGCGCCCGGATGGCTGGCGTTGCCCTTGCCGAGAAGGCCTACGTTGACCGGCAGGACCTCACAGGCCTGGAGCATGCGGGCGATGTTCCATGGACCCGGCGTGCAGGTCGTGGCCTTGCTGCCCGTGGCTGGCCCGGTCCCACCACCGATCATCGTGGTGACGCCGGACATCAAGGCCTCCTCTGCCTGCTGTGGGCAGATGAAGTGGATGTGGGCATCGACCCCGCCGGCCGTGAGGATATGGCCCTCTCCGGCGATGATCTCCGTGCCCGGCCCGATGACGATGGTCACGCCTTCCTGAACATCCGGGTTGCCTGCCTTGCCGATCGCGTGAATGCGGCCGGCACGAATGCCGATATCCGCCTTGAAGATCCCGGTCCAGTCGATGACGAGCGCATTGGTGATGACGAGATCCATCGCCTGGTCATTGCCACGCTGCGACTGGCCCATGCCGTCGCGGATGACCTTGCCCCCGCCGAAGGTCACTTCGTCCCCGTAGCGGGCGTAGTCGTGCTCGACTTCGGCGATCAGCGCCGTGTCCGCCAGCCGCACCCGATCCCCGGTCGTCGGTCCGTAGAGGTCGACGTATTGCTGACGTTCGATCTTCATGTCCCGGCCCCCTTGACTGGCGGAGTATCCAGCGGCCCCATCACCTCGCCCCGGAACCCGTGCACGGCGCGTTCACCAGCGAAATCCACCAGCGTCACATCACGCTCCTGACCCGGCTCGAAGCGGACTGCCGTGCCCGCCGGAATATCCAGATGACGCCCGCGCGCAAGCGCGCGATCAAAGGCGAGGGCGGGGTTGGTCTCGGCGAAGTGGTAATGGGATCCAACCTGCACGGGCCGATCACCCCGATTGGCAACCCGCAGCCGCACCCGGGGCCGCCCGGGGCTGAGTTCGATGGGTGCCGACTCCACGAGAAATTCACCGGGGATCATGGGTTCTCCTGCGAGGTTTTCATTGACCAAGCGGATTATGCACGGTCACGAGCTTGGTCCCATCCGGGAACGTGGCCTCCACCTGCACCTCCTGCAGCAGCTCAGGTATGCCCGGCATCACGTCGTCCACCGTGAGGATCGAGCGCCCAAGCTGCATGGCCGCCGCCACCGTGAGGCCATCCCGTGCCGCCTCGAGGATCGCCGCGGAGATGAGCGCCGCGGATTCGGGATAATTCAGCTTGAGGCCCCGGGCCCGCCGGCGCTCCGCCACCAGCGCGGCCGTGAAGATGAGCAGCTTGTCGCGTTCTCGTGGGGTCAACTCCATTGGCTTCTCCTCATGAGTGCATGCAGGCAGAGGGTGGGGCCGCGCACGCGAAACCCGCTCAAGTCGCCCAGATCCTGGGCGCACAGGGTGCCGCTCCAATGACGTGCGGGCGCAACTCGGCCCAGAGGGCGAGAAGATGCGCGCGCAAGGCAGGCATCCCCTGAGCCAGGACCCGGTGTATGAACAGCCCTTCCACGAGCCCCCCACCGGCAGCCAGACCACTGCTGACCGCCAGCGCATGCGCGCGCTCACGCATGGCGACACTGCCCGGCCATGCCATGACGATGGCGGAATGACTGCAGCCCCTCTGGATGGCAGGCGAGTGGCGCCAGGGGAGGCTCTGCTCATCCCAGAGCACGCGCTCACTGAGTAGAAGCCTGCCGTCGAGCGCGATGGACTGGCGCAGGTCGAGATGACCTGAAGAAAAGTGATCGCCACTGACGGGACGTCCCAGACACAGGACCTCCCAGCCGAAGAAGCGGGCGCTACTGGCGAGTTGCACGTCGAGTCGGGAGCTGAGGCGCGCGCCCTCGTAGGCGATGGTCTCGTGCGGGAGCCACTCCATGCATCCCCCGGACTCGACCATGAGTCGGATCTCCTGTCGCACGGACTCTCCGCTCGAACGGTAGGCCTTGGTGGCACCCGGCGCGGTGACCAGGACGGAAGCGTCTGCGCCGACCGCGATGCGGATATCCAGGCCATCACCGGACACCACTCCGCCCGGAGGGTGCAGCAGATAGACATGCGGGCGCTCGCGCCCCTCAGGATAAAATGGGCGCTGGATGCGGAGGGGACCAACATGACGCAGGTCAGCGATGCGCGACCCGCGCGCTCCCCGCGCCAGTTTGAGTTCGAGTTCTGCAAGCCATCCGGCCATCGGTCAGTACACGCCGCAGCAGTCATCACACGCCAACGAATTCGGCAGCGTCGGCAAGCTGGGAATAGACTCCTGGCACAGGGAATGTCCTCGTGCCGCTCGCACCCCGCCAGCGCTCAGGATGGGGATGCGTGTAGAGCGTGCCGCCCTGCCTCCCGATCTCATACCGTGAGATGCCGCTGCACCAGATCATCGTCAAGGGCCTCGATGGCACCGTCCGCCACCACCCGCCCTTTGTCCATGATCGCGAACCGCCGTGCCGTATGCCGCACGAAGCCCAGCTTCTGCTCGATGAGCAGAACGGTGATCCCGTGGCGTTCATTGAGAAGCCTGATCGCCCGGGAGATGTCACCGACCACATTGGGTTGAATGCCTTCGGTGGGCTCATCCAGGACGAGCAAACGCGGCTCCAGAACCAGCGCACGACCGATGGCCAACTGCTGCTGCTGCCCTCCCGAAAGATCGCCGCCCAGCCGCCTGCGCATCTGGTGGAGCACCGGGAAGAGTTCGTGCACGATCTCCGGAATGCCGTTGCCCCTGCGCTCTGTCAGGGGCAGAAGCAGATTCTCCTCAACCGTCAGTCGCGGAAAGATCTCACGCCCCTGCGGCACATAGCCGATACCACGTCGAACGCGCTGCTCCACCCCCAAGCGAGTAATGTCCTCTCCACAGAGATCGATCCGGCCTCCGCTGGTGGACTCCAAGCCCAGAATGCAGCGAGCGAGGGATGTCTTGCCGACCCCGTTGCGACCGAGCAGGCACAGACAATCCCCCACATCGAGCTGCAGCGTGATGTCCCAGAGCGTGCGGCTGTCCCCATAGTAGTGGGACAAATCCTGCAGCCGCAGTAACGGGAAACCCCGATCCTCAGCCACCGAGATAGACCTCGATCACCCGCGGATCAGACTGCACCTTGGCCATATCGCCCTCCGCGAGAACGCTGCCCGCATGCAGAACAGTGACCCGCCGGGCGATCGCGCGGACGAACTCCATGTCGTGCTCGACCACGACCACCGTGTGCTCGCCGGCGAGCTGTTGCAGCAAACGCGCCGTAGCCTCGATCTCGCCAGGCGTCATGCCGGCAACCGGCTCATCAAGAAGCAAGAGCTGGGGACGGCTGCCGAGCAGCATCCCGATCTCCAGCCACTGTTTCTGGCCATGCGACAGGGTGCCCGCCAAGCGATGCCGCTCGGCCGTCAAGCCCACGGTCTCGATTACCTGCTCCATCGCCGTCCGCTCCGCCGGTGTTGGCCGACGCATCATCGTGGCCCACACTCCCCGCTGCCCAGCGCAGGCGATCTGCAGGTTGGTCTCCACAGTAAGCGCCTCGAAGACGGTCGGTCGCTGAAACTTCCGCCCGATCCCGGCGCGAGCGATATCGGCCTCACTCAGCCGCAGGAGGTCGATGGTCTGTCCTAGCCAGGCCCGCCCCGCATCCGGACGGGTCTTGCCGGTGATCACATCCATCAGCGTGGACTTTCCCGCTCCATTCGGTCCGATGATGCAACGGAGCTCCCCGGCGTCGATCGTCAGAGTGAGGTCGTCCAGGGCGCGAAAGCCGTCGAATGACTTGGTGATCCCCTCGAGATAGAGCAGCACACCGTGGGAGAGGTCTAGCCCTGGCTTGACCGGATGGCTGGTGCCGTCGGCGAGGGTCGCGCCAGCATTCACTGACACTCCGTCAGTCAGTGTCATGCGGCGAGTGCCCGTTTGCGCGCCATACGCAGGCCGACCAGCCCGCGTGGAAGATAAAGTGTGGCCAGAACGAACAGCGCGCCCAACAGGAACAACCACTGATCGGGCATCTGCGCCGTGAACCAGGTTTTCAGCAGATTGACGATGATCGCGCCAAACACGGCCCCATGCAGAGATGCCCGCCCACCCACGGCAACCCAGATGACGATCTCGATCGAGCTCAGTGGTTCGAATTCACGTGGATTGATGATGCCCACCTGCGGCACGAACAGGGCTCCCGCGAGACCGGCTACCATGGCCGAGAGCACGAAGGCCATGAGCTTGAAGTGATGGGCGCGATAGCCAAGGAAACGCACGCGTCCATCAGCGTCACGCGCAGCAATCAAGACCTCACCGAAGCGCGACACGAGCAGCATGCGGATCACGATATAGCTCATGGCGAGCGCCAAGGCCGTTGCCACGCAGAGTGCAACGCGCGTCGATGGCGCACTCAGTGAGGCACCGAGTATGTCCTTGAAGTCCGTCAATCCATTATTGCCACCGAAGCCCAGTTCATTCATGTAGAAGGCGAGTGCCAGGGCGTAGGTGACGGCCTGCGTGATGATCGAGAAATAGACTCCAGAGACCCTCGATCTGAAGGCGAACCACCCGAGAACGCCCGCCAACACGCCCGGAACGAGCAGCGCAGCAGCCATGGCCCACGGGAAATACTCGAAGCCATGCCAGAACCACGGCAGCTCCTGCCAGTCGAGAAAGACCATGAAATCGGGCAGTACCGGGTGCCCATAGACTCCGCGATCACCAATCTGCCGCATGAGATACATGCCCATCGCGTAGCCGCCCAGGGCGAAGAAGGCACCGTGGCCCAGGCTCAGCAGCCCGGCATAGCCCCAGACGAGATCCAGGGACAGGGCGAGCAGACCGTACGCCAGGAATTTCCCGATCAAGGTAACGGCGTAACCTGAGAGGTGTAGCGGTGAACCTTCCGGCACGATCAGTGCGCAAATGGGAACCAGCACCGTCACGAGCAACAGGCCACCCAGCAGGATGGTCCCGCCGCGATCCCCCTGCAGCGCCAGCCGAAGCAGACTCATGCCTCCACCGACCTCCCGCGCATGGGGAACAAGCCCCGTGGATACCGCTGGATGAACACGACGATGCCCAGGAGCACCAGCACCTTGCCAAGCACCGCGCCCACTGAGGGCTCGAGGAATTTGGTCAGCATGCCAAGCGAGAACCCTGCCACGAGCGTTCCCCAGAGGCTGCCGACCCCTCCGAAGACGACCACCATGAAGGCATCGACGATATAGGCCTGACCGAGATTGGGGCCGACATTGGTCAACTGGCTCAGGGCGACCCCGGCCAGGCCGGCAATCCCGGACCCCAGAGCAAATGTCATCGCATCCACGCGCCGGGCCGGGACGCCGAGGGCGCGCGCCATCTGGCGATTCTGTGCGACTGCGCGGATCTGCAACCCGAGCCCCGTGCGGCTTAGAATCAGGCTGAGCACAACAAAGACGACCAGGCTGAAGATGATCACGTAGAGGCGTCCCCAGGTGAGGTCGAGCCCATCAATGGGTGAGAACGATCCACTCATCCAGGCCGGCGAGGACACGGCGCGATTGGTGGCCCCGAACGCACTGCGGACCCCCTGCTGTAGAATGAGACTCAAACCAAAGGTTGCAAGCAGCGTCTCGAGCGGTCGGCCATAGAGGCGGGACACTACCAGCCACTCGATGGCGAGCCCGGTCAGTGCGGCCAGCAGGAACGCCGCTGGCAGCGCGATGAGCAGAGAATACTCCAACGCCCCCGGCATGGTCTGCTGCACCACGAAGGTGGCGTAAGCACCCAGCATCATCATCTCGCCATGGGCCATGTTGATGACCCCCATGACGCCGAAGGTGATGGCGAGTCCAATGGCGCACAACGCGAGCACCGCACCCAGACCCAGCCCGAAATACACGGTCTCAAGCACGGCGTTGACCTGCCTTCTGGAATCGAGTGCACGGAGCGCCGCCTCTGCGGCTGCGCGCACGCGGGCGTCCGCAGCGGCATCCGCCGCAAGTGCTGAAAGGCGGTTGTGCACCTGTGGCTGCATGCGGTCGGCGAGAACCGTTATCGCCGCCAGTTGACGGTCAGGGTCCCCGGATCCGAGATCGGACAGGGCGATGACGGCGCGCAGCGCCCTGCGGATCGCCCCGTCGGTTTCGGACTCGAGCAGCGCAATCAGGAGCGGGGGCACCGACGCAGGTGGTTGCGCGAGCATCGCCTCCAATGCCTGCAGGCGCGCAGCGCGATCCCCCCCTGCGACCCTGGCCATGACGAGTCCATCGGCGATCAGCGTGCGCATATGATTGTTCAGGGTGAACTTGCGCCCCTCGGCCGCCTTCGCAACGGGCTGCATGCTGACCACGTCGATGGACGCTCCGTCGGCCGCGCGGATGACGAGCCCTTCCGGGGTCTCGACCACCCGTCCCTCCTCGAGCGCTGCGAGCAGGACAAGTACCCGCTCGTCGCCTGATCGCACGAGCGACTCGAGCGCAGCCTGGCGCTCACGTAACGAACGGTCTGCCAGCCTGCGGATGGCATCGACCCAGGCGTCTGTCCCGCCCTCGGTGCCCGCGAGCGCGGCTCGCGGGGCCAGGGAGAGGAGAAGATGCAGGGCGAGAAACGTGATCCGTACCCATGTGCAGGTGTTGATGAACATTCGAGCCCTGTCTGCTATTGGCATGCCGCCTGTGCTCCGGGGGGGCTGAGCCCCCGGAGCCTCGCCCAGAACACTCGCCAGAGGTCTTACTGGCTCTGCCCTGAGCACTTCCCGGTGCGGATGTTGAAGTTCCCGCATGAGATTGGGAAAGTCCAGTCGGCCACGATGTCCTTGCTGCCATCGAGGAAATTCGACCAGGCATCGCCGATCACCACATCGGGAGTCTCCCAGACGATGGCGAACTGCCCATCCTCCTGAATCTCGCCGATCAGCACGGGCTTGGAGAGGTGGTGATTCTGGAACATGGTGGCGAACCCACCAGTCAGGTTCGGCACGGTCACCCCGATAAGGGCCTCCCCGACCTTCGTGGGGTCCGTCGTCCCGACCTTCTCGACGGCCTTGACCCACATCTTGAAGCCGATGTAGTGCGCCTCCATCGGGTCATTGGTCACCCGCTTGTCGTCCTTGATGAAGGACTTCCATCGCTTGATGAACGCGGCATTCTCCGGTGTCTCCACGCTCTGGAAGTAGTTCCAGGCGGCGAGATGCCCGACCAGCGGCTTGGTATCCAGGCCGGAAAGCTCTTCTTCACCCACCGAGAACGCGACCACCGGAATATCCGTCGCCTTGATGCCCTGGTTAGCCAGCTCCTTGTAAAACGGAACATTGGCATCGCCATTGATGGTCGAGACCACGGCAGTCTTTTTACCGGCACTGCCGAACTTGCGGACATCCGCCACGATGCTCTGCCAATCGGCATGCCCGAAGGGCGTGTAATTGATCAGGATGTCCTCAGCGGCGACCCCCTTGGCCTTGAGATAGGCCTCGAGGATCTTGTTGGTGGTGCGGGGGTAGACATAGTCTGTCCCGGCAAGGACCCAGCGCTTGACGCTGAGATCATTCATCAGATAGTCGACGGCCGGGATGGCCTGCTGGTTGGGTGCCGCCCCCGTGTAGAAGATATTGCGGGAAGACTCCTCCCCCTCGTACTGCACCGGGTAGAAGAGCAGGCCGTTCAGCTCCTCGAATACCGGCAGGACTGATTTTCTGGACACGGAGGTCCAGCAGCCGAACACCACGTCCACCTTCTCCTTTTCCAGCAGCTCGCGCGCCTTCTCGGCGAAGAGGGGCCAGTTCGATGCAGGGTCCACCACCACCGCCTCCAGCTTCTTCCCCAGCAGGCCTCCCGCCTTGTTCTGCTCCTCGACCATCATGAGGACCGTGTCCTTCAGCGTGGTCTCACTGATGGCCATGGTCCCGGACAGCGAATGCAACACCCCCACCCTGATCGTATCTCCTGCGGCCAGACAGGCCGGAACGTACAGGGCCAGGGCTGTGGCAATGGACATCATCTTGAAGCTGTTCTTCATATCATCGGTCTCCTGGGAGCCTTGGGTAGTGGACTGAATTCATCTCTGGGTGCCGGAACAGCCACCCACCTGCGTCTGCGAGCCCGGTGCCGCTTCGAGCAGCCCTCTCCGACCCCTGCCATCTAGATCTGCATCTGGAAGCCCACATTGATCGACCCTACCTCCTCGAAGCGCGCGGCGGGGTTGAAGTTGACCTGGCTCCCGCTGTTGATCTCTCCGTGCTGATAGAACACTGACATGCGGGCGTTGTGCCCATCGATGATGTAGTTGATGCCCACATCCACCTCATCCGTCTCCTGTCCGACGTTTGGCGCGATCGCCGTATACCGAACGTAGGGTTGGAGCTTCCCCCATCCGACCGGCTGCGCGAACAACCACGCAGCAGTCGCATGGTAGCTGTCGCCATCGAACATGCAGAAGCAATCCGGATCAGCGAATGCGGCCACGTTGAAGTTGGAGTCAAACCACTTGTACTCGCCCTCCATGGTGAGCACGCCGGCCGGCAGTACTTTTTCGAAGAGCACGTCCACGTTCATGCCGAGGAAGTCACCGGGATTGCGGAAGGATCCGACACCATCCGCCTGGTGCTGAACCACGTAACCCACGGTGAAGACATCACCGGCGTTGCCATAGTAGGTTCCGCTCTTGTAGTAACCGGGGTTGTCCTCGATGCCGAGGAACTGGTACTCGAAGCGTCCACCGAGCAGAACGCTCTCCTCTTGGTTGGGGCCAAAGGTGGCGGCACTCTCCAGGCCGTTGTACATACCAACCACGTAGCGGAAGCGTCCCTCAGGTCCCAAGCCGCCCCATGCCGTCGCGCCGTCGTCACGCGCATAGACCCCGGCCCCTCCCGTACCGAACTGAAGACTGAAGTCCGATGGGTAGAACGGTGTCCTCTGGAAGTCGAAGGCGACCATGAAGTAGGGGCCGGCGAGCTCTGCGCGATTCGATGGCGTGAGCATTCGCCCCGCCCACAGGTTGAAGGCCGGCGTAAACTCGAACTTGGCGATGGCGTCGAGGAGATGCAGTGGCTCATAGGCCGCGAAGGCTTCGCCTGCCTCGCAGAAGATGCACTCCGTGTTGAACTCGAACTTCAGAAACTTGTTCAGTTGCCCGTTGACGTAGATACGTGCACTCTGGATCCCAAAGTCCGCCGATCGGCCATCCCCAGATGGTGCCCGGTTCTCGATACTGCGGAAGACCGGCCGTGCACCCGCCCCTACCGACACCCAGGTGTCCTCGTCGACCTCGATTTTCGCGGCGGCCTGCGCACCGCTGCTGGCCAGTGCCACGGGCAGCATGAGCATCAGCGCATTCATTGCTGATGCCATTCTCGACGTTCTCATGGTTGATATCTCCTGCGTTCCTGAAGACGCGGCGGCAGCCGCGGGCGGGAAACACCCCGTCCTCATCCTGTGCGCTGCGAGATACGTGCCATGGTCTGCTTGTGATGATCTCGAATCCCTTGCAATGGATACGCGGGCCCGCTGCGAGAAGGCCGCATTCATCGACGCACCATTAGTGCGCTTAAGAGGTCAGATAACGCCCTTTATCGGTGCGCGCCATCGTCGTACACCCAGGTTCAGTCGCCCGATGCACGGCGCACGCAAGCAGATGCATGACGCCCTTGCAGATGGGTCCCGCACGCGGATGCGCTCCACAATTCCCATTTGCGACCCGAAGCGGCCTGCACTCAGCGCACCCCTCTCGGGCCACCTTGTGCTGCGCAGTGCATGATCAAGGGTTGCGATGCGCTGCGCCTTGCGGCCGTCAGTACATTAGGGGACGCCCATCGGCATTGATGTTCCGCTGGATTCGAGATTGACGACCAGGGAATCGGCACCGGACCTCCGACGCATCCACGGGGAGGCTCACGCGTCGACGTTCCTGTGCAAAGCGCCATGCAGGCTGGGCAGACCGACATGCGCTGTCCCGGTGGTCAACGGGAGTGCGACCTGCCATTCGGGGCGTGAGCACCACGCTACCGACAGCAGGCCGCCGTTGGCTCCCGGGGACCGCTGCCAGATCAGAAGCTGCTGGCGAGCAATCACAGGTTGACTGCCCGCCAGCCTTCTGGTCGAGTGAGATCAGGACACCGAATCGTCAGTGACTGATCATCCAGGGGCGGGCCAGCGGGAAGGACTTGGTGGGTACTGTGGCGCGCGCCTCGGATGCTGGAGGAGCATTCGCTGACCGGCAGCAACTGCAGCCTGCCCCGTGTCGCTGACTTGCAAGCTGCGGCACCGAGCGACTGCGCTCGTTCGTGGTGTGCGCGCGTCGCTTGCCCGGATCCATCAATGCCGCACCGACTGGCGTCAGCACCGCCCGCTGCGCCAGGTTGCCACACTTGGGGCAGGTGGCAGGCAGGGCACTCTCGCTCATGGGGCGGGCCTCCTCGAAGCCCCCGCATCCCGCACACAGGTACTCGTAAACTGGCATGTCACGGATCCTCAGGCACGATCGGGCGACATCGGGATGTCGACTCCACCAAAGACCTGCCTTGACGGCCCTGCACTTCCCGGCATCACATCAAAGTCGAAGATGTCGGTCGGGAGCCAAAGCGTGGCACAGGCGTTCGGAATGTCGACCACTCCGCTGATGTGACCCTGACAGGGAGCGGTACCGAGGATCGCATAGGCCTGCGCCGGGCTGTAGCCGAACTTCGTCAGATAGGCGATGGCGTTGAGACATGCCTGCCGGTAGGCGACGTGGACGTCGAGGTAATGCTGCCTTCCGCCCTCGTCTACCGAGATACCCTCGAAAATCAGGTAGTCATCGTACCTAGGGGTGATCGGACTCGGCTTGAAGATGGGATTGCGGATCCCGTACTTCGCCATGCCGCCCTTGATCACGGAGCAGCGAAGATGTAGCCATCCGGCCATCTCGATGGCACCGCAGAAGGTGATCTCACCATCGCCCTGACTGAAGTGCAGATCGCCCATGGACAGTCCACCACCCGGCACGTACACCGGGAAGTAGATCCGTGAGCCACGCGAGAGGTCCTTGATGTCACAATTACCGCCATGCTCACGAGGCGGCACGGTACGCGCAGCCTCGGATGCCGCATTTGCCGCAGCGTCGCCCGTGAGGCGGCCCATGTGCGCGGTCGCTGCGAAGGGCGGACAGGCTAGCGGTGGCACACGGTCCGGCGCGGTCGCAATCAGGGCCCGCTCGCGCTGATTCCAGGTATCGAGCAGGGCCTTGTCCGGGAGGCAGCCGATGAGTCCCGGGTGGATGAGCCCTGCAAAGCGCACCCCGGGGACATGGCGAGAGTGTGTGAACATCCCGCTGATGTCCCAGATGCTCTTCTGGGCGAGGGGAAAGTGGTCAGTGAGAAAGCCACCCCCGTTCTTCTTGGAAAAAAATCCATTGAAGCCCCAGAGGCTCTCGGGCTTGGCACCCACGTCGAGCAAATCGACCACCAGCAGATCGCCCGGCTCGCAGCCCTGCACGCCAATCGGCCCGGAAAGGAAGTGCACTGTAGTGAGGTCGACATCGCGCACATCGTCGGCGCTGTCGTTGTTCTGGATGTACCCTCCAGTCCAGTCGTAGGTCTCGAGGATGAACTCATCGCCCGCCTTCACCCACGCGACGATGGGTATGTCCGGGTGCCAGCGATTGTGCACCATGTCGTTCTTGTAGGGCGATTCGTTCAGGTCGACCCGAATGAGTGTCTCGGCCATCTGCGCATCTCCTCATGATGTGGGGCGACACGGTTTCGGCCACCGCGCTGGATGCCCCTCGCCAGCGCATGCCGCTTCTCGCAACTGGTCAGACCGACAGGTAGCGACTCACTCTTTCCGCAGCACCGCTCATGGCCGTGACCTCATCGACGATCTGTCCGCGTTCTATGACAAGCAGGCGGTCCGCGACGGCCAGGGCAAAGGAAAGGACCTGCTCAGAAACGACAATCGTCAGCCCACGCAGAGTGCGGATCTCCTTGAGCACCCGCGCGAGGTCCTTGATGATCGAGGGCTGGATGCCCTCAGTCGGTTCGTCCAGCAGCAGGACGCTGGGATTCGTCGTGAGTGCCCGGGCGATCGCGAGCTGCTGCTGCTGCCCCCCCGAAAGATTGCCACCTCGTCTCTGACTCATCTCCAGCAACACCGGAAACAGGGTGAAGACGTCCTGCGGGATGGCGCAGGCGCGCGTCTGCAGCCCCGTCATGATGTTCTCCCTCACAGTCAGATTCGGGAAGATCATCCGGCCCTGAGGCACGTATGCCAGACCACTGCGTACTCGCTGATGTGGGGCACTCGCCGAGAGCTCCTGCCCATTCACCCTCACCGACCCTGACCGGATGCCCAGGATGCCCATGAGCGCCTTGAAGGTCGTCGTCTTGCCCATGCCGTTGCGCCCCATGAGCGCCACAATCTCGCCCGTCCCGACCGCGAAGCTCAGATCGTGCACCACCTCGCTCTGCCCATACGCCACGCTGAGTCCATTGACCTCGAGCATCATCCATGCACCTCCGTCAGTGGCCCAGATAGACCTCGACGACCCTCGGGTCCGCCTGCACCTTGGCCATACTTCCCTCCGCGAGGACCTTGCCTTGATGCAGCACCGTCACGCGATGGGCGATGCTCCTCACGAAATCCATGTCATGTTCGATGACCACCACCGAACGTCCCTTGCAGATCCGTTGCAGCAGCTCAGCCGTTGCCTGGCGTTCGCTGACGCTCATGCCGGCGACCGGCTCATCGAGCATCAGCAGTTGCGGCTCCTGCATCAGCAGCATGCCGATCTCCAGCCACTGCATTTGGCCGTGAGACAAGGTCTCCGCGGCAACCTGGAGCAGATCGCCGAGGTAGACCATTGCAGCCACCTCCTCGATCCGCTGCAGCACTTCCGGCGTGCGCTTGAATGCGAGGCTGCCGAAGACCGTCCTGCCGCGGGGATAGCTCACTTCGAGATTCTCCAGAACGGTCAGCGATTCGTAGATCGACGGGTTCTGGAACTTCCTCCCGACACCGAGCCGCACCCTTCTGTATTCGGGGATCTGCGTCAGCTCTCGATCCAGGAAGCGGATACTTCCGGAACTCGCCCTGGTGCGACCGCAGATCAGGTCGAGGAGCGTGGTCTTCCCAGCCCCGTTCGGTCCGATGACGACTCGCATCTCGTCCTGTTCGACGTAGAGGTTCACACCATCCACCGCCTTGAACCCATCGAAGGTGACTCCAAGATCCTCAACCGCGAGCACGATCCGCTTGTCCATGATCGCCTCCTCCCCTCGATCAATGAGCCAACGAGCCTTGACGATCCGCCAGGTCATGATCGCTCGGTCCCGTGACGCTGACTGATCCGCCGGGCTCAAGGGCGCCCCTCTCGCATGCCGTCGGTGCCCTTGGCCTACCAACCGGCCACTGATCGGGTACAGGGGCACCCCTGGATGCACCAGTTGGACCGCCTAGCCGCGCGGTCGAGCGGATGAAGCCCCCTTTCATACCATCGACCATCCCGGCCAGTCCGTTCGGGAACAGCATCACTACTCCGATGAAGATTGCACCCATCGCCAGCAGCCATAGCTCCGGGAAGCTCTCCGAGAAGGCCGTCCTCGCCCAATTCACCAGGAGGCTGCCGTAGACGGCACCGACGGGTGACATGCGGCCCCCGACGGCGGCAAAGACCACCATGTCGATCGAGGGCCCCACGCCCACGAAGGAGGGCGACATGAAGCCGACCTGCAGCGTGAACATGGCGCCGCCGACTGCCGCCATCATCGCGGCAACGACGAAGATGAAGATCTTGAAGTTGGAGACGTCATAGCCCGAGAAGCGCACACGATCCTCGCGGTCCCGTAGTGCCACGAGGAGCTTCCCGAACTTGCTGCCGATGATGAGTCGCGCCACTACCAGTACCGTAAGCAGCAAGGCACCGTTCAGAAAGTACAAGGCGTATCTTGCCGAGTCGGTCCGGATGTCCCATCCCAACAGCGTTTTTAGATCCGTTATCCCATTGACGCCACCGGTGTACCCCTGCTGACCGATGATGAGAATGCTGAGGATCGCGGCAACGGCCTGCGTGATGATCGCGAAGTACACCCCCCCTACCCTGCGCTTGAACATCGCGAGTCCAACCACAAAGGCGAGAATGCCTGGCACCGCAAGGACTGCGAACAGCGTGAAGGCGAAACTATGGAAAGGCTCCCAGAACCAGGGCAGTTCCGTAAGCTGATTCCAGTCCATGAAATCCGGGATCCCGGGAGTCGACTGGATGGACGTGCTCGCGGGATCCGATGCCTCGAGCTTGAGGAACATGGCCATACAGTAACCACCAAGGCCGAAGAACACCCCTTGGCCGAGGCTCAGAATCCCACCGTAACCCCAGCAGAGCACGATGCCTACGGCCACGAAGGCGTAGGTGAGATACTTGCCAACCAGATTCAGCCGGAAGATATCCAGCATCAGTGGCAGCACGATCAGGATGAGCACGGCCAGGATGATGAGATCGGCATGACCGCGAAGAATGCGTAGTGTGATTCCGGTGGCTCGGTCCATTGGCGTGTCCTCGTGCCTTGGTGCTTGGGTCATGTACGCGCCTATCTGCGTACATTCGCTCGGAAAAGCCCCTCCGGACGCATCATCAGAATGACGATGATGGTCAGAAGAACGCTCACTTTTGCCATGGATCCCGTCATGAAGAATTCAAGAATCGATGACGCTTGTGCGATGGAGAATGCGGAGGCCACCGTCCCCAGCATGCTCTGGGCGCCACCGAAGACCACGACCAGGAAGGTGTCGACGATGTACAGGGACCCACTGGTCGGCCCGGTCGAGCCGATGGTCGTGAAGGCTGCACCGGCAACCCCCGCTATTCCGCAACCAAGCGCGAAGGTGAAGCGATCTACCTGCTGTGTATCGATGCCCACGGCACCGGCCATCACCCGGTTCTGCGTGGTTGCGCGCATCTGCAGACCCCACCTGGACCGGTAGGTCAGAATCAGAACGCCTGCTGTCAGCAGCATGGTCAGTGCCATGACGAAGAGGCCATTCAGGGGGATATCAATTCCGCTCACCGGCTGCCACGAGCCGAGCAGCCAGTCCGGCAAGGTGGCACTGACCTCACGCGCGCCGAACAGTGAACGAAATCCCTGCTGCATGATGAGAGCGAGACCCCAGGTCGCGAGCAGGGAGTCGAGAGGTCGGCGGTACAGGTGTCGTATCAGGGCGAGTTCCGTCAGGTGTCCAACGGCGAAGGCAGCCGCGAATCCAAGAAGGACCGCGAGCAGGAAGTAGTAGGGCATGAACCATGGGGCATAGTGTTCCGACAGCCAGGAGAGCAGGAACGTTGCATAGGCACCGATTGTGAGAAATTCTCCGTGCGCCATGTTGATGACCCCCATCTGCCCGAAGATGATCGCAAGCCCGAGCGCCATGAGCAGGAGAACGCAGAAGTAGGACAGACCATTGAAGCCCTGCATCACGAGGATCGCCCCGAATTCCTCCAGTGTGAGTCCTTCCATTCTCGCTTCTCCTCTTGTCAGGTTCTTGAACGAACAACTGCCTTGATCACGTCGATGTTCCTCGGCGTTGCCGCCCCCCACAGAGCCCCGCGCGAACTCCTGCTTCACGGGCGGGCGGCAATGCCACTCGCTGCACCGACTCCCTGCCACGCCCTGCGCCATGTACCACTTGTCCGTTCGCGGACTCAGGCATGGGTGGTCGCTGGCGGGTATCGCTACTGGTAACCCTCCGGGAAGGGATTGGGTTCGAGGAGTTCGCTTTCGTGCAGAACCTTCGCCTGCCCGTCTCGCTGCCATTGGCCGATGCGCAGGCGGCTCCACAGGTGATGGTTCTCGTGGATCTTGACGTAGCCTTCCGGCGCGGTTGTCAGTTCGATGCCAGGAGATGCCGCGGCAACTTTGTCGACGTCGAAGCTCCCGGCCCTTTCGACCGCGGCCTTCCACAGCCAGGGACCGAGGTAGGCTGCCTGGGTGACATCTCCGATCACCGAGTCCGCGCCATACTTCTCCTTGAATGCCTTGACGAAGGCCTTGTTGTTGTCGTTGTCCAGGCTCTGGAAGTACTTCATCGCGGAGTAGTGTCCCTCGACATTCTCGCCACCGATGCCGAGTACCTCGTCCTCGGTAACGGAGATGGTCAGGATCGTCTGCTTGTCCGGTGTGACACCAGCGGCCTTGAGCTGCTTCCACCAGGCCACGTTCGATCCGCCTACGACGATGGAGTAGATGACGTCGGGCTTTTTCAGCTTGATCTTGTTGATGAGCGAACCGAAGTTGGTGTGCCCGAGTGGGTAGTACTCCTCGCCCACCACGGTCCCCTTGAGCACGTTCTCGATGTGCTTGCGCGCGATCTTGTTGGACGTGCGCGGCCAGATGTAGTCTGACCCGACGAGGAAGAAGGTCTTCGCACCCTTCTCCTTGGCGATCCAGTCCAGGCCAGCGAGGATCTGCTGGGTGGCTTCCTGCCCCGTGTAGATGACGTTCTTCGATTGCTCCAGCCCCTCATAGAAGGTCGGGTAATAGAGCATCGAGTTCTCCCGCTCGAAGACCGGCAGCACTGCCTTCCGCGAGGCTGAGGTCCAGCAGCCGAAGACCGCTGCTACCTTGTCGTTCACGAGCAGCTTGCGCGCCTTTTCGGCAAAGGTCGGCCAGTCGCTTCCCCCATCCTCCTGGATGACCTCGATCTTGCGCCCAAGGACGCCGCCCATCGCATTGATCTGAGCGATGGCGAGTTGCTCGGCCTGAATGGATCCGGTCTCGCTGATCGCCATCGTCCCGGTTGCCGAGTGCAGCTGACCGACCACTACGGTGGTGTCAGTGACTGCAAGTCCAGTGGTGTTCACTGCAGCGGTCGGATGATCCGCTGCATGCGCGGCGGCCAATGTAAGGAGCGCTGTGCCGAGGGCCGTGTACAGGCCCCGGGGTCGGTTGTTGCGTGTCATGTTCATCTCCCATGTCTCTTCCTGCGGGCCGATATCAGCGCCCCGCGGGGCGTCCTGATACGGCCTCAGACTCGGGCCTTCTGGTGCGCTGCGGCAATACGCAGGCCTACGCATCCCTTCGGCTGTAGGCACCGGACTGGTGCATAGCAGGGAGTCTTCGCCCCATGGCTGTGCAGTGAAGCTGTCTGAACCGCGCTGCCTCGGCGGAGCACGATGGCACCATCCGCGCATGCCCGGGTTGGCAACCCGCTTGCTCCGGTCTGCCAGCGGCGCAGCGGCCCAAGCATGCCTGCCGGTGTCCGTCGGCCGACCCAGGAGATCTCGCATGGCGATGAACGCCCCGTCTCAGCGAATCTTCCGGATCCGGCGCGACTACAACAGTTGGGTCGCGACTGAGACCCTCGAGGACTACGCGCTCCGCTTCGCGCCACGCTCCTTCCGTACCCTGAGCGAGTGGCAAGTCGCGGGGACCGCACTTGGGTCCGTCTCCTTCCTGGCCCTCGAGGCCATCGGCGGCACTGTCTTCGTGCGCTACGGCTTCACCAATGCCGTCGCTGCCATCCTGGTGACCGCACTGGTTGTCTTTCTTGCGGGCCTGCCGATCTGCTACTACGCGGCACGCTTCAACGTGGATATCGATCTGCTCGCCCGTGGGGCAGGCTTCGGTTACATCGGATCCACCATCACCTCGCTCATCTACGCCTCGTTCACCTTCATCTTCTTCGCCATCGAGGCGGCGATCATGGCGTTGATGCTCGAGCTCTACTTCGGGCTGCCTGTTGCCTGGGGTTACCTGGTCTCTTCAATCGCCATCGTTCCGATGGTGGCCTACGGCGTCACCTTCATCAGCCGCTTCCAGCTCTGGACCTTCCCGGTCTGGCTCCCGCTCGCAATCCTGCCCTTTGTGGCGATCTGGGCTGAGCGACCTGAGCTCTTCACTCAATGGGCGAGCTTCCAGGGTGAGGGACCGAGTGGCCTCGCCTTCGATCCCCTGGCCTTTGGCGCGGCGATGACGATCTGCTTCTCCCTCATCGCCCAGATTGGCGAGCAGGTGGATTTTTTACGCTTCATGCCCGAACGACGTGCCGGCCGCTCATTCATCTGGTGGAGCGCCACCATCGCCGGGGGACCTGGCTGGGTGGTACCCGGCGTGCTCAAGCAGCTTGCGGGCGCCTTCCTCGCCTTCGTCGTGATTCAGCATGAGTTCGGATCAGGCCCCGCCATGGAGCCGACCCGTATGTACCTCGTGGCCTTCGGCTATCTGTTCCCGAGCCCGGACCTGGCGCTGCTCGCCACCCTGGTCTTCGTGGTGCTCTCGCAGGTGAAGATCAACGTAACCAATGCCTACGCTGGCTCGCTGGCATGGTCGAACTTCTTCTCCAGACTGACGCACAGCCACCCGGGACGCGTCGTTTGGCTCACCTTCAATGTGGCACTCGCGCTGCTACTCATGAATATGGGGGTGTTCAAGGCGCTCGAAGAGGTGCTGAGCCTGTTCTCCTGCGTGGCGATCGCCTGGTTCGGCGCCCTGGTCTCCGATCTCGTGATCAACAAGCCGCTCGGCCTCAGTCCGCCATCAATCGAGTTCCGTCGCGCCTACCTGCATGACATCAATCCGGTCGGCACCCTCGCCACCTTGGTAGGCTCGCTCCTCGGGATCGCCGCCCACGCGGGCTGGTTCGGGATCTGGCCTCAGGCCTTTGCCTCGCTGGTCGCCCTGACAGCCGCCGTTCTCCTCGTCCCGTCGATCGCCTGGATGACCGGCGGCCGCTACTATCTGGCGCGCCCGGATGCACTGGCCGGGACCAGCGCCGCCAGTCTCGCCTGCTGTATTTGCAACAATCGCTTCGAGCGCGAGGACATGGCGATGTGCCCGGCCTATGCTGGGCCCATCTGCTCTCTCTGCTGCACGCTCGATGCGCGCTGTGAGGACCTCTGCAAACGTCCTTGCCGCTCTCGCCCGGAGCAGGAGCTGGATGAGCCTGCGCCGTGGGAGCGGCCACGTCGCGGCCCGGTGGTGCTGCGGCATTATCTGCTGGTGCTCCTGCTCTGCGGCGGTGCCGTCAGCCTCCTGTTTGCTGCCTACGAGCCTTCACTGGTCGAACTCAGTCATTCCCAAGTCGTTACCAGTGAGATCCTCAGGCAACTGTTGCTCCTGTTGTTGCTCTTCGTCGCGATCTCGGGGTGGTGGGCTGTGCTCAACCGGGAGACGCGGATCGTTGCGCAGGAGGAATCAAGGCGACAGACAGCCCTGCTGCTGAACGAGATCGAGGAGCGGCGCAAGGCGGATGCCGCCCTTCAGGTAGCCAAGAAGATGGCCGAGACGGCCTCGCAAGCGAAGAGCCGCTTCCTCTCCGACATGAGCCATGAGGTCCGCAATCCTCTCAACAGCATCATCGGCTACGCCCGCCGTGGGCTGCGGGACCAGGAATTGCCGGAGGAGCGCCGACGCGAGCTGGCGGTGATCCTTCAGTCCGGTGAGCACGTCGTGAGTCTCTTCGACGACATCCTCGATCTTGCGCGCATCGAGGCCGGCAAGTTCCAGTTGCACCCGGAGGAGGTCGACCTGCTCCAGCTCTGCAATCAGGTGGTGCAGATGTTCCAGCCGGATGCCGACAGTCGCGGCATCCAGCTGTCATTGATCGTGCACGGACGCATGCCGGGGCGGGTACGGGTGGATGAGTTGAGATTGCGGCAGGTGCTGATCAATCTCATATCCAATGCGGTCAAGTTCACCGCGATCGGTGCCGTGATCCTGCGGCTCGATTGTGCCCGGGAGCTCACGCTGTTCCAGGTCATCGACTCCGGTCCAGGCATTCCCATTGAGGATGCGGAGCGCATCTTCGATGCCTTCCAGCGCGGACGAAACACCCCGGCGGATGGCGGCAACGGCGTCGGGCTCGGCCTGACCATCAGCCGGATGCTCGTGCAACTGATGGGCGGCGCACTGGAAATACGCAGCAACCCGGATGGCGGCTCGGTCTTTCAGTTCCGACTGTTCCTGCCTGAGGTGCGGGGATTCGGTGGGCGCCCCCCCGGATATCTCGCCCGGCTCCCGGATGAGTACCTGGGACTGCGCCGTCGCTTACTTGTCGTCGACGACGAGGCACCGCAGCGCCAGATCCTCAAGAGTCTGCTCGAGGGAGTCGGCTTTCTGGTCGAGGAGGCCGGTGACGGCGACAATTGCCTCGCCTCCGTAGCCCGTCAGCGTCCCGATCTGATACTGCTCGATCTCACCATGCCTGGCCGGGACGGTCTGTCCACCCTGGAGGCGCTCGACGCCAGCGGCCTCACCATCCCCGTGATCCTGGTCACCGCCAGCCCGCCCCCGGACCTGGGATCGAGCGGGGAGCACTATAGAAGTTACGTGCGCAAGCCGGTAGACGAGTTGCTGCTGCTGCAGGTGGTCGGAAGGTTGCTCGATCTCGACTGGAGCTATCGTGGCAGCGAGTCCATGTTGCGACCGGCCTCCTCTGCGGGAGCTGCCACAGTGGTTCAAACCCGCACGACCACATGAGTCACGTCTCGCCCCCAGCAAAGGGAACGGTGCTGGTTGTGGATGACGCCGCGGCCAGCGTCGATCTCCTGCGAGATTTGCTCTCCGATGCCGGCTATGCCGTACTCGACGCCCGTGACGGCAGCAGTGCGCTTGCGCTGGTCGAGACCCTGAGGCCGGATGCCATCCTGCTCGATGTCCTCATGCCGGGCCTCGACGGATTCGAGGTCTGCCATCGACTGCAGACTTCCATCAGGACGGCCGATGTGCCGATCCTGTTCATCACTGCCCTGGCTGCGGCCGTGGACATCGAACGCGCCTTTGGTGAAGGGGCAGTCGATTACATCGTCAAGCCCATCAACGAGCGTGAACTGCTGGCCCGGCTCTCGGCCCACATCGCCAAATCCCGACTCTCCCGTCGTGCCGAGGCATCGATGCGCGCACTGGGGAGTCGTGCCGTGATGTGCCGGAGCGACGGCACCATCACCTGGGCCACGGGCCGGGCCCTCGCGCTCATCGACCACTGGCTTGGGCCTCCGCTCGGCTCTGAACGACACCTTCCCACGGGCATCGTGCAATGGATGATCCGGGACGGCGAGCACATCGCGGATGCGCACTGCGGGCTGCCTTGCCTGCGCGTCGAGACGCCAGCAGGCACGCTGCATGTGCACCATGCGGGCCGGGCATTCGAGAACGAATGGCTGCTTGTCCTGGAGTCCCAGCCAACGGAGGCGCGTGGCCGCCTCGAGGAGGCCTTCGGTCTCACCGTCAGAGAGACCGAGGTCCTCGTGTGGGTGGCCCGTGGCAAGACCAACCGTGACGTCGCCGAGATCCTCGGGTTATCTCCGCGGACCATCGAGAAGCATCTGGAGCACATCTTCATCAAGCTCGGAGTGGAAACCCGCACCGCAGCCACGGCCATCGCCCTCGGTCTCCTCAGCGAAAGGAGCTGAGCTTGTTGGGCCTCGGCCGCTGCCCAAGGGCCATCAGGCGTAGGGATCGGTGTTGGCGCTGAGGTCGGTGAGGGTGTTGCGGGCACCGTTGCCGCGCTCCCTCGCGAACTCGCCGCGTCGTTCACGCAGGGCCGAAAGGTAATCCGGCGTGACATCGGCAGTCACGTACTCGCCGGTGAAGCAGGAGGTATCGAAATCCTCGATCGCGGGATTGCCGCGGCGGCAGGCCGCCACGAGATCGGGCAGCGCCTGGTAGATGATGCGATCAGCACCGATGCAGGCGCCGACCTCGGCCTCCGTGCGGCCATTGGCCACCAGCTCCTCGGTGGTCGGCATATCGATGCCATAGACGTTCGGGTAGCGGACCGGCGGTGCCGCCGAGGCGAAGTAAACACGCCGCGCACCGGCCTCGCGCGCCATCTGCACGATCTGCCGGGAGGTCGTGCCACGGACGATGGAATCATCCACCAGCAGCACGTTCCGGCCGCCGAACTCCAGCGGGATGGCGTTCAGCTTCTGGCGCACGGAGCGCTGCCTGAGCTGCTGGCCGGGCATGATGAAGGTACGCGGGATGTAGCGGTTCTTGATGAAGCCCTCGCGATAGGTGAGCTTGAGGGCATTGGCGAGTTCCAGTGCTGCCGTTCGCGAGGTATCCGGGATCGGTACGACCACATCGATATCGTGATCGGGCCAGTCGCGGCGAATGCGCTCGGCCAGATGTTCGCCCATGCGCAGACGCGCCT
>DBNU01000178.1:0-303 GCA_002299125.1 Proteobacteria bacterium UBA664 | reverse complement strand
TGCACTGGCGCGCGAGCATGCCGCCGCTGGCCGGCAGCAGGATCGCCTCGCCCGGACCGATGTCGCGCTCGATCCGGAAACCGAGCACATCCAGCGCGACGCTCTCCGAGGCGACCATCCAGGCTTCGCCCGCCTCACCGTCGCGGCGACCGAACACCAGCGGGCGGATGCCGTTTGGATCACGGAAGGCCACCACACCGAAGCCGGGGATCATCGCCACTACGGCGTAACCACCATGGGCCCGGCGCATGGTGCGCGCGACCGCGGCAAATATGCCCTCGGGTGTGAGTTCCAGCGCGCCGT
>DBNU01000171.1 GCA_002299125.1 Proteobacteria bacterium UBA664 | reverse complement strand
CCTGGCTGGCCCCGGGGCGCGCAATGCGCAGGTTTTCCTCCACCGTCCCGGAGAAGAGCACCGTCTCCTGGTTGACGATCCCGATCTGGCGCCGGAGCGAGGCGAGGGTGCAGTCACGCAGGTCGATGCCGTCCAGGGTGATGCGTCCCTGATCCGGGTCGTGGAAGCGTGGCACCAGATTGGCGAGCGTGGATTTCCCGGAGCCGCTCGGGCCCACGAAGGCGATGGTCGCGCCGGCCTCGATGGTCAGATTGATACCGTGCAGCACAGGCAGATCGGCCTCGTAGCCGAAGGACACCTGTTCAAAGGCGAGACTCCCGCGTACGCGCGTCAGCTCGCGTGCGTCGGGGCGCTCGGCCACCTGCGGCTGGGTGTCGAAGTACTCGAAGATGCGCTCGATGGCGGCCAGGCTGTTGGCGAGCACCACCGAGAGATCGGCGAGCCGTTGCAGCGGGAAATAGAACATCGCCAGGTAGAGCAGGAACTGCGTGAGCTGGCCGACCGTGAGTCGGCCATCGATGATGAGGTGGATGCCATACCACGCGACCAGTACTGGTGAGGTGTGGACCACGAGCCCGACCAGGGTCTCGTTCAGGGCGGTGAAACGCACAGAATGCAGGATGCGGGTGAGGAGTTTGTCGGCCTGCACGGCGAAGCGGCGGGATTCCGCCTCTTCCTGCGTGAAGCCCTTCACCACGGCCACCCCGGCGACACGCTCCTGCAGATTGCCGGACAGGATCTCCAGCCGTTGCTGGGCCTCGCGACTTACCTGCTGGATGCGTGGCCCGTGGTAGCGCACCGACAGCACGTAGATCGGCATGAGCGCCAGCGACACCAGCGCGAGTTCGAAGTGGATCGACATCAGGATGATGATCAGCGCCCCGATGAGGAAGATGTCCATCCAGACGTTGGTGAGGGCGGAGCCGACGAAATTCTGCGCAAGATTGATGTCGTGCACGACCCGCGAGACGATCCCGCCCGATTGATTACGGGCGAAGAAGCCATGCGAGAGGCGTTGCACGTGCTCGAATAAGGCAATGCGCAGGTCGCGGATCATGCGCTGGCCGGCGATGGCGGCCCACACGCTGCGGTAGTAGGTGCTGACCATCCACAGCACGTTCACGCCGAGCAGCGCCAGCACGAGCGTGCCGGTGCGGGCCTCCTTTTCCGCTGCGCTGAGGGTGGGATCGAGTACCACCTCATCCAGCAGCACGCGCAGCATCCAGGGGAAGGCGAGTGGTGCAAGGAACTTCAGGATGCCGACCGTGGTGGCACCCACCACGTAGCCGAGGTAGGGCCGCACGAAGGCGAGGAAGCGCAGCAGCGGCACCCGTGGCGGGCGGCGGGTGCGAAAACGGGCGGTGACGTCATTGCCGGCGGCGTCCTTGACCCCAACGACCCGTTGCGCGGCCAGGTCTATCTCTAGGAAGCGGCTTTGCGACTGCAGCGCCGCGAGCCGCTCTTCCGGCATGCCCGGTCCGGCACGGCGCCGCGGCAAGGGGCCGCGCACGAGCATGTCCTCGTCCACCTCGAGGACCAGCACCACGTACGCGGAGCCGGCGCTCAGGTCCTCCCGCGACTGCGCTGCGTCCGTCGCGGTCTCGGCGCCGGCAGCGAGGCTTTCCAGCACGGCCTGGACGTCATTCCAGTGCTCGAAGACGTGCTGGCGGCCGTCCCTGCGGGGCAGGCCGTGGGTGAGGGCGATGGGGGCCTGAGGCGCGGCGCAGACGGAGTAGACCTTCATGACCGGAGAAGCATACGCGCCGCACGTGGGACGCAGGGTACCGCCGCATCGCTGAGGATCTCACTGCCCCGTCGCTTGTCGCTTGAACAGGATCGACGGGGCCGAGGCGGGCTGAGCGAGAAGCCGCTGCCGGGCCTTATCGCTACTTCAGGTAATCGAAGGCGACGCGCCCGAAGGGCAGGGTGAGGTCGGCGACGAAGTGCTGGCCACCGAGGTAGCGTTTCACCGGCAGATCGGCCACGGGCGCGTGGACGTGCGGGACAAGGTGCAGACGCGCAGGCCCGGTCCACGAACCCTTGACGCTGACCTCACTGAGGTTGTAGGCGACGAGTTGAGCGATGGCGGGTTCGCCGTCGCAGCCCGGGATGAGCTTGAGATTCATCTGGGTCTTGGTCATGGCACGCGCCGTGGCTGCCATGTCGCTGGCCACGAACTTGTAGCCCATGGTGCCCATGGCCACGAGCTGACCGGCGTAGTGCAGGGTGCCGGTCACGGTGTCTTGGACCACCTCGAGCTTCGGGTTGGCGTACTTCTTCGGGAAGCCCCAGATCTCGCGGCCGCCGACGATGGGCGGATCGCAATCCAGATACATCTGCGCGACGAAGTTCACGGCCTCGCCGGCAAAGCTGCAGGGGATCACCACGCCGGATTCGGTGTAGTCGCCGAAGCCTGAGGAATCGGGCATGCGGATCCACTCGTAGTGCACGCTGTTCGAGCCATCGGGCACGAGCGGCTCCGGCACGGCCTGGCGGATGGCCTCGGGACAGCTTTCGTAGGCGACGATGAAATATTCACGATCGATGAAGCGGTAGGGTCCCCGCGGAAAACTGGGACTGGCGGCGGGCATGCCCGGAAGGGCGAGGATTTCCTGTTTGTTCATGCGGGTCTCCGCGTTGAGAGTCGGGCCGGGCGCGCGCTCGGCCCGCACCGCGCACCGAGGGTGAGCGCAGGGTAGGCAATGCGGGCGCGAAGGCTGGAGGGGGGGCAGACGAGGTTCGGTCGCCAGACGTTACAGAAACTTCTCCTCGATCGCTGTGGATGAGCGCTGGCCGAGGTCGTCGAAGTGTCGATCGAGGAAGGTGCTGGCGCGTTCACGCCCCAGGTCGAAAAGCTGCATCAGGAAGGCCCAGTCGGCATTGAGCTTCGAGGAGACCCCCAACTGGTTGAAGGTCTCCTCGGCGTCGATGCTGTGGATCAGCATTTGCTTCAGGCGCCCGCCGTCGTCGTAACCGCTCTCGACGAGCTTGGTGACGAAATTGATCGCACGCATCTCGCGCATCAGGCTGGAATTGAAGGACAAGGTGTTGATGCGATCGAGGATGGCCTGAGTGCTGGTGGGCAGTTCGTTGATGCGGATGGGATTGATCTGGATGATGAGGACGTCGCGGCTCTCGCAGCTATAGATGAGCGGGTAGAGCGGCGGATTGCCCATGTAGCCACCATCCCAGTAGTACTCGCCGTCCACCTCCACGGCCTGGAACAGGAAGGGCAGGCAGGCTGATGCCATGATGGCGTCGATCGAGATGTCCCGCTCGTTGAAGACCTTGATGCGGCCGGTCATGACATTGGACGCGCACACGAAAAGCTTCACCCGCTGTGCCGTGTGGATGGTCTCGCAGTCCATCGAGGCAGCGAGCACGTCACGGAGCGGATTGATGTTGAACGGGTTCAACTGGTAGGGCGAGAAGATGCGCGAGATCGCATCGTAGAACACCCATCCGGGCGACATGTCGATACTGCCGGTCGGCAGCATCAGATCCAGAAACGAGGGCTGCAAGGGGCTGAAACAGGCGGCGCCTGATATGCGCCGCCAGAAACTCTCGAGGCTCTCCCGCGCTGCCGCCGGCCCACCGCGCGAGAGGCCGTAAGCCACCACCGCTGCGTTCATCGCGCCGGCGGAGGTGCCGACCAGGCCCTCGACCTCGAGTCGGTCGTCTTCCAGCAGACGATCGAGCACCCCCCAGGCGAAGGCGCCATGGGCACCGCCACCCTGCAGGGCGATGTTGATCCGCTTGCGCGGGTTGGGGTTCGGGGTGCTCACAGCACGCGCTCAGTGCGCGACCCAGCCGCCGTCCACCGGGATCGCATCCCCGGTCATGGACGCCGCCAGATCGCTGCACAGGAATACGGTCAGGGCCCCGATCTCCTCGACCGAGGCGAAGCGCTTGTTTGGTTGGTTGGCGAGCAGGACCTTGCGGATGACCTCTTCCTCGCTCATGCCGTGGGCCTTCATCTGGTCGGGGATCTGCTTCTCGACCAGCGGGGTCCACACATAACCCGGGCAGATGGCGTTCGCCGTGATACCCGCCTCGGCCACCTCCATGGCCGTCACCTTGGTGAGCCCGATGAGTCCGTGTTTGGCGGCGACGTAAGCGGATTTGTAGGGCGAAGCCACGAGCGCGTGCGCCGAGGCGATGTTGACGATGCGGCCCCAGCGACGCACCTTCATGCCGGGCAGGGCAGCCTTGGTGGTGTGGAAGGCAGAGCTCAGGTTGGTGGCGAGCACGAGCTCCCATTTGTCTTCGGGGAAGGTGTCGATGGGCTCCACGTGCTGGATGCCGGCATTGTTGACGAGGATGTCCACCGCACCGAAGGCCGCCTCACAGGCGGCGAAGCCGGCGCGGATCTCCTCCGGGATGCTCATGTCGGCGGGCACGTAGATGATCCGGCGATTGGTCTCCTGGGCCAACTCGGTGGCAAGGAGATCGGTCTCCACGCTTGCCTGGCGGGCATTCAGGGCGACATCACAGCCCGCCTGAGCGAGGGCGCGGGCGATGCCAAGGCCGATGCCGCTGGTCGAACCGGTCACGAAGGCCTTCTTGCCGTTCAGTTGCATGGGGGATCTCCAGGAAGGCGGTGGGGGGCGGCGGCGCAGCGGGAGGCAGAGCGGACGGCGCAGTTGATTCTTGGTGTGTGTGGGATGGTTTCGAGCCCCTGCGTTATAGGTGACGTCCGCACGCTTGACCAGTACGGCGCGACCCGGCCCCGAAGGGCTCCGGGGTATCACGGTCAGGCCGCCATGTGGCCCCGTGTGTCGGCCTCGGCTACTGTACAAAAAAACAGCCCATGTTTCGTGTTTGCCATGACGGCCGGTTGCCCCCGTCCCAGCACCACAAGACTGCTTCGTACCCATACATGACTGCCGCGCCCATCGCCTGTGCCGAACTCCTCTGTCGCAGCAATTTCAGCTTCCTCAGTGCCGCTTCGCATCCGGCAGAGCTGGTGACCCGGGCAGCGGCACTCGGCTACCGTGCCCTCGCCCTCACGGACGAATGTTCCCTGGCCGGGATCGTGCGGGCGCATGTGGCGGCACGCGCGGCGGGTCTGGCGCTGGTGGTGGGCAG
>DBNU01000089.1 GCA_002299125.1 Proteobacteria bacterium UBA664 | reverse complement strand
GGGACCCGATGATCGTCTACGTACAGTCGGGCGACACGGTCAAGTGGGAGAACATGGCTGGCCACAACTCGGAATCGATCGATGGAATGATCCCCGAGGGTGCGGAAAAGTGGGTGTCGGTCCTGGGTGAGGCAGCGGCCCACACCTTCAAGGAGCCAGGTGCCTACATCTACAAATGTGCGCCGCATTACTCCACCGGCATGGTGGGTGTGGTGATCGTCGGTGATGGCCGCCCGGCCAATCTCGATGCCATCAAGGATCATCCGGACAACAAGGGCATGATCGCCCGGACCATCCGGAAACTTCTGAAAGATCTGGAAGCCAAGGGCATGCAGTAAGGGTGGTACGGGTTGGACGGTGTCATCGTGGGTGGCACCGTTCCTTCCCGGCGCAAATGGTTGTTGCATTCACCCGCGGGTCACGGTTCCTGATACGAGCCCCGCTTCTGCCGAGTCAGGCGCTGTTGCCTGCAGCGGCACGGGTGACGGCGTGCGAAGGAATAACTAAAACAACGATTGGGTCACGCCATTGCTGCGGGCCCGCAGAGGAGGAACGATGCATACGAGGGTGTTTCGGCAGTCGCTTTGTACTGTGATGTTGTTGGCGGCTGGTGTCCTGAACCCGGTGACTGCGGCGCAGGGCGAGCGAACTGCTCTGCGGGTCTGTGCCGACCCTTCACAACCTCCTGCATCCACCAAGGACCTCACCGGTTTCGAGAACCGCATCGCAGAGCTTTTTGGCAAGTCCCTGGGCCTCCCGGTCGAGTACACCTGGTTCCCGCAGCGCATGGGCTTCATCCGCAAAACGCTCAAGAATTTTGACAACGCGACGGATCAGTATCCCTGTGATCTCGTCATGGAAGCCCCCGAGCGCTTTGAACTCGCGGCCACTACCATCCCGTACTTTCGCTCTACCTGGGTCTTCGTCTATGCCAAGGGGCGTGGGATCGATGGCGTGGAGACCATAGAGCAATTGAAGGCCTTGCCCAAGGAGAAGAAGGAGGCACTGCGGATCGGGGTTTTCGATCGCAGCCCCGCTGCCCGTTGGTTGATGTCGCAGGGTCTCTACCGCAGCATGGTTTCGTTCCAGTCCATGACGGGCGATCTCGCCGAATACCCCGGAAAGATTATCGAAAGGGAAATGGTCGAGGGCACCATCGATGCCGCCGTGGTCTGGGGGCCCATCGCCGGCTACGCCGCCAAGCGCGTCAAGGATCTCGAACTCGTCCTCCTGCCGATGCCTGAAGACACGGGCTTCAAGTTCGACTTTCAGATGCACATGGCCGTGCGCCATGGTGAGGACGAGTGGCGCGAGACCATCAACGGCCTTATCCGTAAGCATCAGCCCGAGATTGACGCCATCCTGACGGAGTTCGGTGTGCCCTTGTTGCCGCTCAGGGAAGCGGCGTCGACTCAGGACGCCGACTGACATGCTGTCGCCCAACTCAGACCGTCTTGTCGACAGGGTCGTCAGCAGATGTATGGGGGCATTGAAGCCCCTTTCCCCGTGGGGAGTGGGCTTGAGTAGGGGAGGGAACCCCGGATGCGCAAGCCTTCTTGGGTTTGTTGCTGCCGCGCTCCCCGCCATCCCGGCGTCAGCACGTGCCTTCTGCTCTGTCTTCCTCCTCTGTCTCGCCATGCTTGGCCTGCTGCATCCGGCCAGTGCCGGGACTGCGTCTCCGGGAAACGGCGAGGCAGGGAGTTCGGCTGCGGAGGCAGCTGTTGTGTCGGAAGAGCCGGTCTCTGAGGCAGAACGCCTCCTCTGGTTGACCGATCAAGTGACGACCCTGCCAGTTGGTACTCTGCTGCGCTACCGCTACGACGCCAGGTCGATTGATGAAGATCCCATTGAAGACGAGGTGGACCTTGAGATCATCGCTGTCAACGAGGATGGAAGTCGCGGCGCAACGGTTTACTTCTTTACTGGTGATCGCAACCGCAACGTAGAGCCCTTCGAGCGGTCTCGCGGTAATCCCGTGCTGGGGATCTATCTACAGGATGATGTCTACCGCCTCGAGGAACGCGCGGGCGGTAGCTGGCGTTACTTCCACCGCAAGGTGAAAAAGGCGCTGGCTCATGATGCGACGATCGAGGACATCGAGGTGGAATTCGAGGGCCGCAAGGTGCCTGCGCGTCGTGTGAGCTTCCAGCCCTTTCAGTACGACGAGCTGCGTGATCGCTTCGAGGACCTGGCCGACAAGCGTTATTCCATCGTCGTCTCGGATCAGATCCCCGGTTCGCTCTACGAGATCCATACCCTCGTTCCGGGTCGGGAAGAGGGCTCCCCACCGCTCCACGAGACACGGCTTCGGCTCGATGTAGTCAAGGGGCGTGAGGTTTCCGCCACCAGCCAGCCGTAATCATTGGATCGTTGGCGGTTCACTCAAGGCGGCAGAATCGATTCCGGCTCCGGACTGCTTCTGGCTCCGGGCTGTTTCTGGCTCCGGGCTGTTTCTGGCTTCGGGCTGTTTCTGGCTTCGGGCTGAGGTGACCGGAATCAGGCTGCCACCAGATTCAAGCTCAGAGCGTGAGGCACGGAAACCGCACTCCCTCACGAACGGGCATGCGGTGCTCTCAGCGCCCCCGGCCGGTGGCGGCGGGCAGCAGGATCTCGCCTGCACCGCCGTGCCCGAGATCCCCGCAGAGGCGTTCAAAGCGCGGCCCCAGGGTCAGCAGCGGGCGACAGCGCTTGTGCGCCTGGGCGAGCTTCCGCGCCAGCAGACCGATGAAGGGGAGTTCAATCACGCCGCTGGAAGCGAAAGTAGCAGGCAACTCAGCGGTTTTGCCGCACAGCAGCAACGTGCCGCGACGCAGAGCGATGCCGGCACCGGGGCCGCTGTCCCCGAGGACGACAACAGTGCCCGCGAACATGCGTGACCCTGCAAGCGCACCGGTCGAGCCAGAGACGAAGACCACACCGCGGCGCTGGCGGTCTGCCAGACGGTCACCCGTATCGCCGTTGACCACCACCAGTCCGCCGTTGAGTCCGAAGGGCTCATTGGGCAGGGCCGCGGCACAGAAGTCGCCCACGTTACCGATGACCTCGACCACACCGCCGCGCATGCCGCTGGCCAGGTAATCCAGTGCCCCGCCACGGACGCTGAGCAGCCCTCCCCGCATGCCGCGCGCCGCAAAACGGCCGGCCCCACCGCGCACGTGGATCTCGCCCGCGGTCAGCGCGGCACCCAGATAGTCCAGGCGAGCACCGCGGTTGATGATCGTCAGACTGCTGCCGTCGCACTTGCCGTCGATGTCGAAGAACTCGCCAAGCTTGACCGGCTCCGGGCCGCCCCCGAGCAAGAGCCCTTTCAAGGCCCGCGCTGACAGGCCGGAGAGGCTTGCGGGCAGCAGGCCGGAACAGTCCAGGGGATGCGACGGAAGCTGACTGAGCGTCAGCGTGAGAGCGCTCATTGCATCAACTCGCGAAGGTGGAAGTGGAAGGGGCCGAGCTTGCCGCCATAGTTGCCCGCCGAGATGGCCAGGATCCCCTTGCGCGGACCGAGCCGGCAGCAGGCGTCGATGCCGACCCGGGTGGCCTCGCGGATCGCCTCTGGCGTCAGGCCGTCGATCACGATCTCGAGCACCGAGCCGACCTCCGGGGTCAGGTCGTTCGCGACCGCGCCCTTGAGCGTCGGACAGAAACGTTGATTGGTCGAGGCGGGCAGGAACTTGTATTTCGAGCCGACCTTGGAACCCGATCCGACCACGCCGCCCGGGAAAGGCATGATGACGTCGCGTACCCGGGACATGGCCTTGATGGCGCGCTCACAGGCATCCAGGCCTTCGCGCGGCGTACGCGCGAGCACGAGGAAATTACCGCCGCCCACCGCCTTCTGGACACCGGCGTAGTCCTGACAGATGAACTCCCCGTGCATCACGGGGACGCGCCAGAAGCGTTCGCCGCCAAGCTTCTTCGAAAGCTGCCAGCCATCGCCGAAGAAGCGCAGGCTCTTGCCCATGGGGGCCCGCTCCGCACCCTGCAGGCCCGAGTAACAGGCCGCGGTCGGGGTAGTCATGACGCATTGGCCGACGCGCTTCAGGACCTGATCCGCCAGCGCCTTGAGCGACATTGCAAAGACCAGCACGGCGACCCCGGGACGGCCGTCGGGTGTCTCCGTGGGCCTGAGCGTGCGTTCGATCCCGGCCTCGCAACCACAGGCGATGACCGAGGTGGCGAAGCCGGTCAGGGCCCGCGCCGCATGCATCGCCCAGGTCTCGTCGATGGCCGTGATGACGAGGCGCGCGGCCCGCATCGGGAAGGCCTCGGCGAAGGTGTCCTCGATCAGGACGCCATTGCGTTTCATGTGGCTTCCCCATCACGGCAGGCCTGAACGTGGATCCCCCCGCGTCCCTCGTCCTCGATTTCCTCGTCGGTCACCCGGATGTTTTCCATCGCGTAGCTCGCATAGCGCTGGTACCAGTCGGAGAGGTCGCGTTCGATGCCGGGGTCGAACTCCGGCCGCACGACATGGGTACTGCCATGGACCACCTGGACGATCTCGCCATCGCGAACGATGAGCTGCCCGTCCTTGAACACCAGGGCAGGCCGACCGAACATCGCCTCGGGGTTGCCCTGTTCGCGGTAGACCGTGATGTCGGCCGCGGCACCGGGCCCGAGGTGTCCACGGTCGTGCAGCCCGAGACTCCTGGCCGGTGCGGCACGAGTCATGATGGCAATCTCGTCCAGCGAATACTCACGGTCGATGCTGGCGAGGTTGCTGTAGGCCGCCGCCTCCGGGTTGATGAGGGAGAGGGCCTCGTTGCGGTAGTTGCGGTCCATCAAGAGCCGGATCAGGTGCGGGTAGCTGGTGAAGGGCGCCCCGTTCGGGTGGTCGGTGGTGAGGAAGATGCGCCAGGGGTCATCCACCTGCAGGAAGATCTCGAGCCCGATCGCCCACTGCAGGGCGTTGACGAAACTCTTGTCGCGATAGCGGAAGGGCACGGCACCACAGCCCGCGTCGCATTCGATGTCCATCAGCGCCCACTTCTTCGGGTGGGCGTGATCGCAGCCGGCGTATTGACGCATGGTGTCGCCGGAGATGGTCAGCGTCTGGCCGAACAGGATCTGCCCGACATCCACCGAGATGTTGGGGTTGGCGTTGACCGCCTCCGCGAGGCGAGCGGCACCCGAGGAGAAGCGGCGATCACCCTCGGTGCCGTAGGAGTGGAACTGCACGTGCGTGAGGTGCATCGGCAGACCTTCTGCACCGGCGATGGTGGCGAGGGTGGTCTCGATGTTGCCGGGCACCCCCAGATTGCAACCGTGCACATGCAGCGGATGCGGAACGCCGAGTTCCACCAGCGCTCGCGAAAGCGTGTGCAGGATCTGCCGTGGGGTCACGCCGTAATGCGCGTTGGGCTCGTCCAGATCGAGCCGGCGCTGATTGAACTTGAAGGCGTTGATGCCGCCCGGATTCACCACCTTGACGGCGAGCGCCTGGGCCGAGTGCAGGGTCCAGGCCACGTAGTCGCGAATGACACGCGGGTCCGCCCCTTTGGCCATGAGCTGCAGCAGGAAGTCGTCGTTGCCGAGCAGCACGTACGCGCCCTTGTCCACCATGGGCGTGTCGGCCATTTCGAGATGGGTCTGCCGCGCGTTCGCCAGCATCATGGCGGGCTCGAAACAGGCGGTGTAACCCATCTCCGCGTAACGGTAGCCTGCGGTGAAGGTGGACGGTGTGGCGAGACCGCCGCCCGAGCGCTTCAGGGCGGTACGCGCCGCCATGTCATGGCGATGGTCCTCGCCGAGCAGCAGGCGCCCCAGATTGACCTTGCCACCCCCGATGTGGGTGTGGATGTCGATGGCACCGGCCATGACGATGCAACCGCTGAGGTCGTGGGTCGTATCGATCCGCTCGTCGGGACCGGGGGTGGCAATGAGACGACCATCACGGATGTAGAGGTCGCGCACATCGCCGCTCGCTCCATGGACGGGGTCGTATACCTTGGCGTTGGCGAGTTTGATGATCACGTTTGGAATGGGCCTTGCGGCTTCAGGGAAGGACGAGCGCGGCGATCTGTCCCAGCACCTGCCGCACACTGGACAGACCGCTCTCACGCAGGGCAGGCAGGGGCAGGCTGACGGAACTGTCGGCGCGGATTAGTCGCCCCGGATGGTCGATGCCCGGCGTGCCGACCGGAATGTAGATATCCGGTACCACGTCGAAGCGCATGCCACTGCGCCCGAGCACGATCGTCGGGCAGTCGAGGTCGGCCGGTGGCGTTTGCCGGGTGGCGTACGCCGAGATCCAGACGAGGAGATCGGCCGTGCCGTCCTCGATGAGCTGGCGCGCGCTGAAGCGGGTCGGGTCGTGCTCCGGGCCACCGGAGGCGAAGGAGGTGCGCAGGCCATAGCCGGCCTGCCACGCGCACACGGCGTTGGCACTCGCGGCACCGTCGCCACCTCCCAGCACGAGACCGGCTGCGCGCGTGCTGCGGTTGAGGTCCTTCAGCAGTTCGTTCAGCAGTTCCATGGCCACCTCCGAGTGAGGCGCGCTGCTGAGGTCCTTGCCCCAGACGACGACTGCGTAGCGGGCGGCCGCGAGCCGGGCAGCGACTTCGGCCAGATCGGTGGTACGGATGCCGGCGACGGCCCGTGCCGCGAGGGTGCGACCCGCAAGCAGGGCACGGAGCGCCGAGGCGACCTCCGCCGCACCGCTCATTGCCATCGGTAGGTGCCGGGTGGGGACGCTGATGCCCTTCAAGGCGCGGGTGGCGCTCTGCGGTGCCAGCACCACGAGTTCGCGCGCAGCGAGCCGCTCGGGGTGCAGGGAATCCCCCGGCGTGACACAGCGTTCGACGAAGCGCGAGCCCTCGCCCAGGGCATCCTCGCCGAAGAGCACGATGAGATCGGCCCGATTGGCCACTTCGGCGAGGGTGGTGCTGATGCCCCCGCGCGTGGCGAGGAGACCGTTCTTGCGCGCCAGGGTATCGCCGTCCATGTGGTCCACCGAGCCCCCGCAGCGGTCAGCGAGCATCATGACGGTGCGCATGCCGTCGATGTCGGTGGCGAGGCCGCCGAAGACCGGATGCCGGCTGCCTGCGAGCAGGGCAGCGGCCCGCTCGATGGCCTGTTGTGCCGAGGCCTGGACGCCAGCCACGAGCGGGACGTCTTCGATCGAGCCGTCGGCGAAGCCGGCGCGGGCCCGGCCACAGGAGGGGCCGGTGAGGGTCAGGGCTTGCCCATCCACTGCAACGCGCAAGTCGTCGCACAAGAGACTGCAGAAGGGACAGACGGCATTGCGCGATACAGGCTGGTGAGTGCTGTCGATCATGGGAGGCGGACCCGCGTTGCCCTGCACGGACGAAGGACGTTAGCACAGGGCGCTCCCAAGCGCAGCCGGAACGCGCGCTGCCGGCGTGCGGCGATCACCCGTGCGGTCAGACCAGCCTGGGTGGGGCAGGGCGGATGGCCCGCACGCGGTATACTCCACCCGCCATGATGCTTTCTTCGATAGCCGCCGCCCCGGACGGGGAGTCTCCGCGATGTGTCCGCGTCACCGCCCCGGCGCGCCTGCATCTCGGGTTTCTCGACCTGCATGGGGGGCTGGGCCGGCGCTTCGGCGGCATCGGGCTTGCCATCGATGAACCGGTAACCGCGCTCAGCGCCGAGCCGAATGATCGGCTCGAGGTCAGCACGGGTGCCGAGCAGGGGCGAGTCGCCGCAGCGGCCGAGGCGGCCGCCCGTGCGCTCGGTCTGGAGGCGCGCGTACGCCTCACGGTGCACCAGCACATTCCTCCGCATGCGGGGTTGGGGTCAGGGACACAACTGTCGCTGGCCGTCGCGGCCGCGATCGCCCGGCTCCATTGCGGTGAACCGGCTGCCCGGGCCCTCGCTCGCGCCACCCAGCGCGGACAACGCTCCGGGATCGGTATCGCGGCCTTCGAAGAGGGCGGATTCCTGCTCGACGGTGGGCGTGGTCCGGATGACGCCCCCCCGCCGCAGTTGTTGCGGCTCAGCTTTCCGGAGGACTGGCGCATCCTCTTGGTCCACGACACGGTGGAGCGCGGGCTCGCCGGTCAGGAGGAACTGGCCGCCTTCCGTAATCTGCCGCCGATGCAGGCAGCCTGCAGTGCCACCTTGTGCCGCCACGTGCTGATGCAGGTACTCCCGGGCCTGGTCGAGCGGCGCTTTGATGCCTTCACCGCCGGCATCGAAACGATTCAACGCCTGCTCGGTGAACACTTCGCCGCCGTACAGCGCGGTCATTACACGAGCCCGCGCGTGGCGGCCGCCCTCGCGCGGGCGGTGACGCTCGGTGCCCGCGGGCATGGTCAGAGCTCCTGGGGGCCGACCGGCTTTGCCTTCCTGCCCGACGCCGAGTCTGCCGATGTGCTCGTTGACCGACTGGTGCTTGAATTTGCAGCCGAGCAGGGTCTCGCCTTCACCATCGCCCGCGGCCGCAACGCCGGTGCGCAGATCGAAACAACGGCGGCCCAGCCCGCGGAGCCCCAGCCTGCCCCCCGCGGGGCAGCACTGTTGGACGTCTGATGCCGCTATCGATGGTAAGCCCGTTGGCGCAGTGAACCGGGCCGACCCGCCCTTACCCAGTCCAGGTCCCAAGCCGGAGATCGATTCATGCGCGACCCTTACCTGCTGCACATCTTCACGCCCACGAAGAACGTGAGCCCTTTCGACATCAACATGGCCTACGAGGCCAACTACGACGCCGTCATCCCCTACAGCGAAGTGGGCCTGGAGGACATCCAGTCGCTCACCCAGGACACCATCTTTTCCCGTGGTCCCAAGGGCGTGAAGCGCACGGGGATCTTCATCGGCGGGCGTGAGTTCGGGCTCGCGCTCGATATGCTCGACGCCGCACGCCGCGCCATGGTGCCGCCCTTCGAGGTCTCGGTGTTCGCCGATCCGAGCGGGGCCATCACGACGGCGGCGGCGCTGGTCGCCGTGGTCGAGCGGCAGCTCCAGCATCACTCGGCTGAACGCCTTGACGGTCAACGCGTATACATCTTTGGCGGCACCGGGCCGGTGGGCATCTGTTCCGGTCTGCTCGCCGCCGAGGCCGGTGCCGAGGTGTTCCTGGTGAGCCATCGTGGTATCGAACTCGGGCAGGACCTCGCCAACGAGTACAACGCCCGCTTCGGCACCCGGATGGCCGGTGCCGACGGCAGCTCGCCCGCCAAGGTGGCCGCGCTGGTGGCTGCAGCCGACATCATCATCGGCGCAGCCAGGGCCGGGGTGCAGGTGGTGAGC
>DBNU01000174.1 GCA_002299125.1 Proteobacteria bacterium UBA664 | reverse complement strand
GCGCCCCTCGTCATCCCCGCGCAGGCGGGGATCCAGTCCTTGGACGGCACCGACACTGGGGCCCCGCCGCCGCCTGCCCGCGAGTGTCCTTGTCGGGGGCGGGGACGACGGAAAGGCACGACGGACGACGGCTGGCCTCGCGGGGACGACGGGTTGAACCGTTCCGCGCCACGCTGCTGGCGCAACGCGGGACTCCTGACCGACTCAGTCCCCGCGAACGACGTCCACGCCGGGAGCCGGCCGGAACTCGAAGATACCCTGTTGGATGGGTCCGTTCACCCGCACGTCGGAGAACTCGATACGGGTACGCTGGCCGAAGTTGTCATCGAGCTCCATCACCCGGAGGCTGCGCGCATCGAAGGCCAGCCGCACGCCGGCGAAGTCGCCCTCCGCATCGCGGCTCGCGAGGGCGACCCAGGTCAGTCCCTCCTCAGGCGGGAGTTCAGAGAGCTCGTAGAGTGCATCGATGTCTTCCTCGGCACCGAGCAATGCGGCCGGGCTCCCGGCCAGCGCCGCATCCAGCGATCGCACCGTCACCTGTTCCAGTTCGATGTCGTGGATGTAGACCTCACGGCCATCGGACAGTACCTGCTGGCGTAACGGCGCTGTGTAATCCCACAGGAAGCGCGCGGGACGCGCCAGCTTGAAGGTGCCCTCCGAACGCTCGACGGCCACCCCGGCTTCATCGAAGCGCTGCTGCACGAAGCGGGCCTCGAGGGTGCGCAGATCGCTCAGAAAGGCACGCAGACGGGCGGGGCCATCCTCCGCCTGGCTGTTCGCGGGAAGCACGGCAAACACTGCGAGCACAAGGGACAACCACCAGGAGCGCCGCAGTTGCACGAAGCATCCTCCGCGGGGGCCAGGCCGTTCTGGCGGCCGCACGCCGCATGAATTCCACATCGATCGTCCGCCTTCACAGGGTTGGGGCAAGGAAATAGGTGAGCAGATAGATCACGAGCGCCAGCACACCGCTCACGAGGTGCGTCCAGACGAGCAGTGGGTAACGTCGGGCGAGCAAGGGTACACGCCTGGCCGCCGTGAGGAGCACCCCGCTCAGCACGGCGAGCACCAGCAGGAAGAGACCGATGTCGGCAAGAATGAGATGCAACTCAAACACGCGTCACCTCGCGGGCTGCCCGACCGGCAGCAGATACAGGGGAACCTCCTCGCGGGGCAGTTCCAGGATCGCCGCGACTTGCGTATCGCGAAAGGCGCCTATGGGGACCGAGCCGAGCCCAAGCGCCTCGGCCTGGAGCAGCAGGTTCTGGCCCGCATGACCGGCCTCCATGAACACGTAACGGTGGCCACGCTCACCGTAGCGCGCGGTGGTGCGTGCCGTGTCCGCACTGATGACGACCGTGATGGGCGCGTCACTGATCCACGGCTGCCCCAGGGCGGCAGCGGCCAGGGCCTCGCGCCGATCGCCTGTGGCCCGCGCCTCCAGCCGATGGCCGGCGGGGACGTAGCGATAGACACCGGCCGCAATCCCCGCGACCGCCCCCTCGCCCACGACCACGTCTACCTCGAGCGGAAAGGTGGCACCGGCCGACGGGGCGGTGCGCAGTCCGCGCCACGGGGCGGTGATGCCCTGGGCGGCCCAGAGCAGTTGCCCGACCCGGTCGAGCGTCAGGGGTTCTGCCGTGAAGTTGCGCACCGATCGGCGCCGGGCGAGCACCTCCTCCAGCGCGACATCGCCCCGTTCACGTGGATCTGGCAGCACGATCCGCTGCTCCGGTGTCGGGGCTTGCGTGGTGGGTTGGTCGCGCAGCCCGGGCAGAAGCAGTTGCCAGCCGCCGGCGACGATCGGAACCATGACAATCGCGACGATGACAGCGAGCAGTGTTCGGGACCAGATCCAGCTCATGATCGAGCCTCCAGATCTCCGTATCCGGCGACAGGCGTCAGGGTAGACAACGAGGGCTGCGGGGTTGACTTCATGCGGACAGGGACTCGGGGTGGATGCATTCGGTTCGCTGCCTCAGCCGGTTCCGCGCGCAGGAAAGCTGCCGGAGATCAGTTCTCCTGTGCCGACGAAGCGGCACGTCGCTCCCGCACCCGACAAGAACACCCAAGTGCAGGCTGCGGCGTGAGCCCACTTTCCCCCAGGCACTGGATGCCCGCCTGCGCGGGCATGACGGGTGCGCTGATCGGTGCCCTGCAGCGAGCGAACCGCGGCCCGGGCGAAGGACGGTCGGCCCCCGCCAGATCAGGCGTCGCGGTCGTCCGGCGGCGGCCCGGCGTAGACCTCGCGCGAGCCGTTGGACTGCAAGGGGCCAACCAGACCGGCACGCTCCATCTGTTCCACCAGGCGCGCCGCGCGGTTGTAACCGATCTTGAGCCTGCGCTGGACACCCGAGACCGAGGCGCGACGGGATTCGGTGACGATGCGCACGGCCTCGTCGTAAAGCGGATCGGCCTCGGCATCTGCGGCGGCGCCGCCATCCACGCCAGGTCCGCCGACCCCGCCGACCTCATCGGACTCGTCGCTGCCCGACAGGATCGCAGCGACGTATTCCGGTGTGCCGAGACTGCGCAGGTAATCGGCCACCCGGTGCACTTCGGCGTCGGAGACGAAGGCCCCATGCACACGCGAAGGCAGGCCCGTACCCGGGGGCAGGTAGAGCATGTCGCCGTGACCGAGCAGGGCCTCGGCACCCGACTGATCAAGGATGGTACGGGAGTCGATGCGCGAGGACACCTGGAAGGCGATGCGCGAGGGGATGTTGGCCTTGATGAGCCCGGTGATGACGTCCACCGAGGGGCGCTGAGTGGCAAGAATGAGATGTATGCCGGCTGCACGCGCCTTCTGGGCGAGACGGGCGATGAGTTCTTCCACCTTCTTGCCCACCGTCATCATCATGTCGGCGAGTTCATCGACGACCACCACGATCTGGGGCAGGTGTTCGAGCGCGGCCGGGTCGGTCTCACCGCGCTTCACCGCGATGGGATCCGGGATGGGTGTGCCAGCCGCCTCGGCATCGGCCACCTTGCGGTTGAAGCCCGCAAGGTTACGCACCCCGACCGCGGCCATGACGCGATAGCGACGCTCCATCTCCGCCACCGACCAGCGCAGGGCGTTGGCCGCCTCTTTCATGTCGGTGACGACTGGCGCGAGGAGCGCGGGGATGCGGTCGTAGACCGACAGCTCCAGCATCTTCGGGTCGATCATGATGAGCCGCACGTCACGCGGCGTGGACTTGAACAACAGGCTCAGGATCATGGCGTTCAGGGCCACTGACTTGCCCGATCCGGTGGTGCCCGCCACCAGCAGATGCGGCATGCGCGCGAGGTCCACCACCACCGGCTGACCGGAGATGTCCTTGCCAAGGGCGAGGGTGAGCGCCGAACCCGTGGCCTCGAAGGCCTCGGCGGCGAGGATCTCCCCGAGTGCGACGAGTTCGCGGCGCTCGTTCGGGATCTCCAGACCGATGACGGACTTTCCGGGTATGACCTCGACCACGCGTACGCTCACCACCAGCAGCGAGCGGGCGAGGTCCTTGGCCAGACCGACGATGCGGGCGGCCTTCACACCCGCTGCCGGCTCGAGTTCGAAGCGTGTCACCACCGGGCCGGGGTTGACACCGACGACGGTCACCTCCACACCGAACTCACGCAGCTTCAGCTCGACCAGTCGGGACAGCGCCTCCAGCGCCTCCAGCGACTGCCCCGGGGCGCGGACCGGGGGGACGGGGTCGAGCAGGGCCAGGGGCGGCAGGGCGGTATCGACCACCGGCGGCAGCAACGAGCCCTGGCGTTCCTTCTGTCCCCGCTCGCTGGGGGCCGGCGGAAGCGCGGGTGGGGCCACCTGTGGGCGGGGTTTTTCCTCCTGCCGCACACGCTCTCGGCGAATGACCTCGGCCCGATCGCGCCGCACCGTCTCCTGTTGTCGGCGCCCCCACCAGGCCAGGACGGCGGCGTGCAACCACCCGCTGAGCCGCAGGGTGTGGAAGCCGATGGTGTCCATCACCCACAGCCACGACAGCCCGGTGTAGAGCGTCCAGCCGACCAACACCAGCGCGATCATGGTAAGTGTACCGCCCAAGGGCCCCAGTCCCTCGAGCAGCAGATGCCCGACGGCCGCACCCAGTACCCCGCCGGCGCCAGCGGGCCACGCGGCAGGCCCCTCGAAGAAGGACCAGCCGATGGCAGACCCCACCACCAGGAAGGTCAGCACACCGAGGGCACGCAGGGCGTGAGTGAGGGTCGGACGCACGGCACCGACCCTTGTCATCCGGTAAGTGGAGACCCCGGTGTGCAGGAGCAGGGGCGGCAATGCCCAGGCCAGGGCCCCGAAAAGGTAGAGCAGCACGTCGGCAAGCCAGGCCCCGGCCAGCCCGGCCGCATTACGTACCTGACCGCCATCCGGGGTGGTGTGAGACCAGGCCGGATCGGCCGCATCGAAGCCGATGAGCGCCAGGAGCATGAACACGGCCACCAGAACGTGCACGATGAGAAGACTCTCGCGCAGGCGTTGGCCAACGTGCAGCTCTGGCATCGGACGGACGGGGCGACGACGGACGGCGTGTGGCATATTCCCGAGAATGGTTCCAGAAATCGCTGCTAAGGCATTATTGGAGAATCACTAATCCTGAGCGCGAAGCCTAACAGGTCAGCGTACGGGCTGCGACCTGCGGCGCCCCCCGGGGCGGCTCACGCGACGCCCGGCAAGCGCAGCGAGGACCTGCGCCGTGCCCTGGCCGGCCGACACACTCCCCGCGAGGAACGACATGACCAGGAGACGCGACAGCGCCAGGGATCGCGACAGCACCGGGGATGCCGGCGGACAGGCCGCCCGACCGGGAAATGATGCCGATCCGCATGCCCTCGAATCACGCCGGCTCGCGACCCCGGCAGCGTCGGAGTTCGACCCGGCGGATACCCCGTCACCCGGCCGCAGTGGACTGCGCGAACCGGCCGTCCTGTTCCTGCTGGCCCTCGCGCTGGTGGCGTTCTTCTCCACGCTGGGCGGGGCCCTCGGATGGCGTGTTGATCTACCCGATGGCAGCGAGCGCTCCGTGCGGCCGCTGCTCGATGCCGAGGGCGGTTGGTGGCTGCTCGCCCATCTGGTCGAGAACTTCACCCGTTTCCCTCCGCTCGGGATCGTCGTGGTCGCCATGCTCGGGATCAGTCTGGCCGAGCAGAGTGGACTGCTCGCGGCCCTGTTGCGACGCGCGCTTCGGGGCCTCTCCGGGGCCTGGCTCGGCCCCCTGGTGCTGCTCGTCGGGGTCAACAGCAGCATCGCGTTGGATGCGGGCTATGTGGTCGTCCCGCCGCTCGCGGCAGCCCTCTTCCAGGCCGCCGGCCGCTCACCGCTTGCGGGGCTTGCCACGGCCTACGCCGGGGTGGCCGGTGGCTACTCGGCCAACTTTGCGCTCACCGCCGTCGATCCGCTGCTGGCCGGCTACACCGAGGCCGCCGCGCAGATCATCGCACCCGGCTATCGAGTCGCACCCACCTGCAACTGGTGGTTCATGGCGGCCTCCGCACTCTGGCTCACGCTCTGCAGCATCCCTGCCCTCGCCTGGCTCGAGGCCTCGCTGGTGCGTCGACCACCGCCAGGGGCAGCCTGCGGCGATGACCGTAACCCGGAGGCAAGCGGCACAGTCGCGACCGGACTGTCCGGGCAGTCGCCGGGCGCGGACCGGGCCCTGCCCATCGCCCTTGGCGTGCTCCTCGGCCTGCTCGCGCTCATCACCTGGTCGGCTCTCAGCCCCGGCGGGATGTTGGCCGGAACGGGTGCACGCCATGCCCGGCTGATCGAGGCGAGCGTGCCACTGCTCGCCCTGTGCTTCGGCCTGCCCGCGCTCGTCTACGGCCATCTGAGCGGCAGGCTCCGCGGACTGCCGGCCATCACCCGCGCCCTGGAACAGTGCCTCATGCGGCTGGCACCGTATCTCCTGGTGACCTTCTTCGCCGCCC
>DBNU01000217.1 GCA_002299125.1 Proteobacteria bacterium UBA664 | reverse complement strand
GGTAGCAGACATCGTCCGCCTCGACGATACCCGATCGAGGATTCTCGATGGCCCACACCATGCCACCGACGACGGGCGACGTCACCTGCAGGCTGGTGGCATTGTTGTGAGGTGCCAGCACGCGGGCCTCTTCGTTGGAAAGACGCGAGCCGTACCAGAACACACCGCGCTCGTTGCCCATGAGCAGCACCCCGAGTTCGTCGTGGCCGGACGAGATGTCGCCGGCACGCAGCAGCCGCATGCGCTCCTGGACCTGCCAGGTGCGGCCGGCGAACTCGTGCAGCGAAAGCACGGCGGCGTCACAGGGATGATAGGCGTAGTGCACCGTCGGCCGGTAGTGGAGTGTGTCGCCTTCGCGCAGGGTGAGGAAATCCGCGAGCGAGATGGCTTCGTTGTGCGTGATGAGAAAGCCGTGGAACGGGCCAGCGAGCGGCGTCCAGGTGCGTACCCGCGTGCTCGCGCCGGGACGCATCAGGTAGATGGCACAGTCGGGACCGAAGTCGTGGCGTCGCCCGTCGGGAGGCAGGGCCTTCTCGTGGCTGCCCCAGCCGAGTTCCGCCGGCTGACAGCCCTCTCCGACGAAACCTTCCACCGACCAGGTGTTGACGAACTCCCCGGGTTGTTTCAGTTGCGCGGAAACCTGGGTGTCGCGTTCGGCGATATGGATGACCTTGATCCCGAGCTGCTGCGCGAGCCGCGCCCAGCCCTCCCGATCCTGCGGCACCGAGCTGCCCAGGCCGAGGTCAGTTGCCATGGCCAGCAGTGCCTGCTTCACGAAGTGCGATACGAGGCCGGGATTGGCCCCGTGACCGACGACCGCCGTGTGCCCTTGGGGGTACTTTCGGCGCAGCGCCAGCGCGGACTCGCGCAGTGCATAGTTGCTGCGTTCGGAGGGTGTGAGGCTTGGGTCCGTATAACCGCCCGCCCAGGGCTCGATGCAGGTGTCGAGGTACAGCGCCCCCACTGACTGGCAGTATTCCATCAGGGCAACGCTCGAGACATTCACCGAGAGGTTGACGAGGAAATCCCCGGCTCCGATGCGCTCCGCCAGCACGGCCCGATGGTTCTCCCGGGTGAGCGGGATGATCTCGTGCTGCACGCCGAACTCCGCCGCGACCTTCGTCCCGCGATCATCGGCCGTCAGTACGGAAATGCGTGCCGGGTCGACCTTGATATGGCGCAGGATGAGCGGCAGGGAGCCCTGCCCGATGCTGCCGAAGCCGAGGATGACAATGCGGCCGGCGAACTGGACGTGCTGCTGGAACTGGGTCACCGTGGGGAGGACTCCTGTAGGGCTTGGAGGTGCAGATGTTTGGTAAGCAGCCGCAGCTCTGGCGCGGACTGGGGCGCAACGGGTCGGGAGCGGACACCGGTAGATGGGGGTCTGGCCGACCTGCCCGATCGTGTTTTGGAAAGCAACGAGGCCACGCGCGCGCCGCAGCGCCGCCAGCAGATTGAACAGGATGACTCGCAGAGTAACCGAGAGGGAGAGGAAAATGACAGTGGCGGTGCCTTGCGGCTGGGTCGCGTTGTTCGCGACCCTCTGCCTGACCGGCGCGCGCGCGCTGGCCGCTGTCGGCGCAACGGGTGACCATCCGGGGGCGACCGCACACCCGTGGCCCGGAGGGCGACTGGAGATCAGCATACCGGCGGATGAGCCGAAGGTCGCGGGGACGGTCGATATCGTGCTGATGGAGGGAGAACTCCCGGTCGTCCGCCTCTCGACGCGGCGTCCGGGTCCACTGCTCGAGAGTCATCTGACGGATCTCGATCGGGACCGGGCCACCGAGTTGCTGCTCATCTACGCCGATGCCGCTGGCCGGCCGGCCCTGGTCGAGGCCTGGGAGTGGCAGGCTCGGCGCCATGCCTTTCGGCGTCTGGATCTGCCTTCCATCGAGTCGCGCAAGCCGCTCGGGGAGGGTCGCTTCCGTCTCGATGGCGAGACCCTCACCTTCAGTGCGCGACCGATCGACGGTGGGGGCGAGCCGATGACCTGGAACTACGACGGAGACGATGCCCGCTGGGAACGTCGCCGCCGCCTCTGGCCGTGGTGACCTACGTCGGGCACCCTACGCGCTATCGGATCCAACTCGACTCCGGACCGCGTGGCGGTGCAACTCCGTCTGTCCTGGGGTGGAGTCGGAAACGTTGGTCAGGATAGGGAACCTTCGCCGAGCCTGGCAGTCCCGGCGCATGCCTGAACTTCGGCTGCGGTAACCCAGTATCTTCAGCACTTCGTCACCGTCGTGGGCGCTGTGATCCTGTAAAGGGAATGCGTCCGTTTTCGTATTCTAAAAATTTCCGTGAGAATTGCTGAAACCGATGGCAGGGTTCGACTCCAATCTCCTCCCGGAGCCAGACCCGCCCAACGCCCCGCCCTAACCCGAATCTTCCTGGGCCGACAGTCTGCTGGCCGCAGCCGAGCAATTCTCCCGCCTTGTTCCTCAATCCCGCACGACTCAAGCGTGCGGGCAGCGCCTTGAGCATGTCCATGCCCACAAAAGTGTTCCTCGGTGGTCTTCTGCTCGCCCTCGCGCTCATTCCGATGTCGCGGGCGGCGGGTCAGGATTTCACCCTCCCTGAGCTGCTCGCCATAGCCGAGACGCACAGCCCGATGCTCGCCACCGCCGAGGCCCAGCGAGAAATCGCGGCCGGGGCGCTGCGCACGGATCGCGCCTATCCGAACCCCTCGCTGGAGTTTCTGGCTGGCCGCTCGATGGGCCGTCGGCTCGGTGCCATCGACGGGGGCAACCTGCAAAGCCTTTTCTCCCAGCTCGTCGAATCGCCCGGGGTCCGCAGTTCCCGGGCGAGTCGCGGCGAGGCTCGACTCGATGCCGCCGGGCACTTCTTCAGTACTGCCGTGCTGCTCGTGCGCGCGCAGGTCAAGCAGACCTTCTACGAGATCCTGAGGCTCCGGAATGCGGCGGGCATCGCGGCGGAGAACCAGCGCTTGCTGGAAGACATCCGCAATCGTGTACGGGTGCGAGTCAATACGGGTGAGGCGCCACGCTACGACCTCGTTCGTGCCGAGGCCGAGGCACTGTCCGCGAGCAAGATTCGCGAGAGCGCCGAGTTGCAGGTGAACCAGGCGAAATCCGTCCTGCGCGCCATGGTCGGCTCAGCGCTGCCCGAAGGCTTCGAGGTGGTGGGCGCACTGCCGCCCCCGATCGTGCCGCCGTCACTCGATTCGCTGCGCGAGGAGATGCTGGCCCGCTATCCGGCTCTGGCCCAGGCCGAGGCCGAAGTCAAGAGTGCCAAGGCCAGGTTGCAGCTCGAACAACGTCTGCGCACCCCGCAGCCGACCGTTCTGGCGGGCTTCGAGCGCGACCCAGACCTCGACCAGTGGCGTGTCGGTGTCTCCATCCCGTTGCCGATCTGGAATCAGCGGCAGGGCCCGATCGCCGAGGCCGCAGCCGGTGTGCAGTTGAGTGAGGCGAACACCGACCAACAGCGGCTGCAGCTCCTGCGCGAGCTCGAGAGCGCTGTCACGCTCTACCGAATCGCGACCCAGCAGGTCGAGGCCCTGGAGGGCGGGCTGCTGCAGGAGGCAGAGCTGGGCATGAAGGTGGCCGAGACCGCCTACAAGCTCGGGGCGCGGGGCATCCTGGATTTCCTCGACGCCCAGCGCATCTTTCAGCGGGTCCGTAATGATTACAACGATGCACTTTTCGAACGGCAGGCCGCTCTGATTGACATCGAGCGCCTGCGCGCAATGGAGATGGAGCCGTGACCGCATGCTGAACATCCGGGTAGTGCTGATGACGTCATGCCTGTGCCTGCCTGTCTGGGCGGCGGAGACGGATCCGCTCGCGACTCCGGGCTCTGAGGCCGTGACAGTCGAAATTGCGCCGGCCTTGCTTCGCCAGCTCCGCATCGAGCCAGTGCGCGAGGGCGAGGTGAGCGAAACCTTGCGATTCCCCGCGCGGGTCGAGCTCAATGACCATCAGGTGGCGCGAATCGGTGCCACCGTGACCGGGCGCATCTCGGCCATCAACGCGGTGTTGGGCCAGTCGGTAGAGAAGGGCGCGCTACTGGCGACGCTGCACAGTACCGAGTTGGGCGAGGCCAAGGCGGATTACCTGAAGGCCCTCTCCCAGGTCAATCTGCACCGGCTCGCCGTCGAGCGGGGCCGTCGCCTGTTGGAGGCGGACGTGATCGGTACCGCTGAAGTCCTGGTGCGGGAGAGCGAACTCGTCGAGGTCCAGATCGGCATGAACGCCGCCGCTGACCGGTTGCGCGTTCTCGGCATGAGCAACACCGATATCCAGAACCTCGACCGCACGCACAACATCCACTCGGTCTCACCCATCTCGGCGACCCTGGCGGGCACCGTCATCGCGCGTGCGGTGACCTTGGGGCAGGTGGTCCAGCCGGCGGACACGCTGTTTACCGTCGCCGATCTCTCGCATGTGTGGGTGGTCGCCGAGGTGCCCGAGAAGGAGGCTTGGCTGGTGCGTAAGGGGGAAGAGGTGGAGGTCGAGATCCCGGCCCTGCCGGGCGCGCCGGTCCGTGGGCCGCTCATCTACGTGGCCGATGTGGTCAATCCCGAGACGCGCACGGTCACGGTGCGCATGGATGTGGCCAACCCGGACCGGAGAATCAAGCCCGCCATGCTCGCGACGATGCTGATCCACCAGGAGGGCTCACAGCATCTCGTGGTGCCGGCCGAGGCGGTGGTGCGAGACAACGACCGTGACCACGTCTTCGTGCAGATCGAGCCGCAGCGCTTCGAACTCAGGCCCGTTGAACTTGCGCCGGGTGGTGATGAACGGGTACGGGTGCTGCAGGGGCTCAAGCGCGGTGAGCCACTCGTCGTCGATGGTGCCTTCCATCTCAACAACGAACGCCTGCGCACGGCTCTGGAGTAGTCACGAATGGAGAGCCTGATTCGCGCCGCCTTCGAGCAGCGGGTGGTTGTGGTGGTCATGGCCCTGTGTCTGACCGCCTTCGGCATAAACGCCATGCAGCGGCTGTCCATCGATGCCTTCCCCGATGTGACCAACGTGCAGGTGCAGGTCGCCGCCAAGGTCCCGGGCCGCTCCGCCGAGGAGGTGGAGCGCTTCGTTACCGTCCCGCTCGAGATCGCCATGACCGGCTTGCCTGGCCTCATCGAGATGCGCTCGGTAAACCGCAATGCACTCTCGCAGATCGTGCTCGTCTTCACCGACCAGACGGACGTCTACTTCGCCCGGCAACTGGTGCTCGAGCGATTGATCGAGGCCGGCGACCGTCTCCCGGATGATGTGACGCCGGTCCTCGGGCCTGTGTCCACAGGCTTGGGCGAGGTGTACCAGTACACCCTGGAACGGCCGGACGATGGGGATCGTGCCCTCAGCGACAAGGAGCTCACCGACCGCAGGACCATCCAGGATTGGGTCGTGCGGCCCCTGCTGAGGAGCATCCCGGGAGTCGCCGAGATCAATTCCATCGGCGGCCACGAGCGGCAGTACCAGGTGCTTCCGGACCCGGATCGCCTGCGCCACTACGGCTTGACGCTCACGGACGTCTACACGGCGCTCGCCCTCAACAACGCCAACAGCGGTGGCGGCATCCTGCCCCGCTACGACGAGCAATATGTCATCCGTGGTGTCGGTCTCATCCAGGATCTGGAAGACATCCGCAACATCGTCCTCAGGGAGGTCAAGGGCACGCCGCTGTTCATCCGCGACGTCGCCGAAGTCCGCGTCGACCGTGCCGTGCGCTTTGGCGCCGTGATCAAGAACGGTGTGACAGAGGCCGTGGGTGGCATCGCGCTCATGATCCGGGGTGGTAACGCCAAGGAGGTGGTCAGCCGCATCCAGGCCAAGGTCAAGGAGATCAATGAGCAGGGCATGCTGCCGGACGATCTGCGGATCGTGCCGTTCTACGATCGCACCGATCTGGTGGACGCGGCGATCCTCACCGTGGTCAAGGTGCTGCTCGAAGGGATCGCCCTGGTAATCATCGTGCTCGTCCTCTTCCTGGGTGACCTCCGCTCGAGCCTCATCGTGGTGGCAACGCTGATCGTGACGCCGCTCGCCACCTTCATGGTGATGAACCACTACGGCATCTCCGCCAACCTGATGACGCTCGGGGGGCTCGCCATTGCCATCGGCATCATGGTGGATGGTTCGGTGGTGGTGGTGGAGAACGCCTACCGACATCTCGGCGAGGCCAAGGAAACCGGCGAGAGCCGCAGCCAGATCGTGCTGCGCGCGACCACCGAGGTGGCGACGCCGGTGCTGTTCGGCATTGGCATCATTTGCCTCGTGTTCCTGCCGCTGATGAC
>DBNU01000187.1 GCA_002299125.1 Proteobacteria bacterium UBA664 | reverse complement strand
TGAGCAGCACCAGCAGCGATTGACGGCGAGCCTGGCTGCGGCCCGAATCGATGGCGTGCGCCAGCTAGAGCGCCTCTGGCGAAATCTGGACGAATTGCTCAGTACCTGGCCCGAGGGTCGGGACTGTTCGCTGTATGTGCAGGTGACTCGTGGGGTTGCGCCGCGTGATCACGCCTTCCCCCGACCGGCGGTACTGCCGACCATCCTGGCGCTGCTCATGCCGCTCGAGGTGAATACACCGACGCCGAGCGCGGCCATCACTCGGGAGGACATCCGCTGGTCACGTTGTGACATCAAGAGCACGTCACTGCTCGCGAACTGCCTGCTGCGGCAGGAAGCGGTAGACGCCGGAGTGGCCGAGACCCTTCTCGTGCGCGACGGCTATCTGACCGAGGGCTCGGTCACCAGCGTCTTCGTCGTGCTCGATGGGCGGCCGATTACCCCACCCTTGTCGACCGATGTGCTGCCGGGGGTCACTCGGGACCTCGTCATCGAACTCATGGCCAATAGCGCCACCCCGGTCATCGAGACCCCGGTCAGTGAGGCTCGCCTGCGGCTCGCCTCGGAGATCTGGGTCACCAGCACGACGCGGGACATCGTCCCCATCATCGAACTCGACGGGCTGCCTGTCGGTGATGGCAAGCCGGGCCCCGTGTGGCGGGAGGCGCTCACGCGTTACGCTGCCTTCCGTACGGCAGCGAGCTCACACAACGCGGCTACTGCGCCATCGACCACCTCCACGTGACGTCCCCCCTGACATCGAGGGCCACCGCGTCCATGCGCCAGTCGCTTTTCCGCAGCTTTCGCATCGAGGCGGCCCACCGCCTGCCCCACGTGCCCGCGGGCCACAAGTGTGCCCGCCTGCATGGACACTCCTTCGAGATCGAGGTGCATGTCGAGGGGGAGGTAGACCCGGTATCCGGCTGGGTTATCGACTTCGCCGAGTTATCCGCAGCCTTCAGGCCGATCTTCGAGCGGCTGGACCACTACTATCTGAACGAGATCGAAGGCCTCGAGAACCCCACCAGCGAAAACCTTGCGCGTTGGGTGTGGGACCGACTGCAACCCGGCCTGCCTCTGCTGTCGGCCGTGGTGATACGTGAGACCTGTACTTCAGGATGCCGCTACACCGGCTGACTGGCACGACCGCGGCGCTGAACCGGCCAGACGGCAAAAGCATCCGACCGCATTTGCCCCCCGCCCCCGCGCCTCTTTATGCTGCAAGGCGGCATCCATGGGCTGCCGGGGATCGTTCCGCGCCATCGGGGTTGGCCGGTGGGCGTCTGCCGCCGCTCTTCGTCTGCGCTGGGGTAGTCGGAAACGCCATCCTTCGTCCTATTCAAGGGGGATTCACGTGTCTGCAGAGGAATACGTCCAGATTGGTGGGCTGGCAGTGGCCCAGTCCCTGCACGACTTCGTCCGAGACGAGGCCATCCCGGGTACTGGGGTCTCCGTCGATAGCTTCTGGCCCGCGCTGGCGGCCCTGGTGCGTGACCTGGCACCAAGGAATCGCGCACTCCTCGCCCAGCGGGACGAGCGGCAGTCACGGATTGATACCTGGCATGTCGAGCGTCGCGGGCGCCCCTTCGATGCGGCCGAGTACAAGCGCTTCCTGCAGGAGATCGGCTATCTGGTGCCCGAACCAGCCGCCTTTGCAGTCACCAGCGCCAATGTGGATCGTGAGATCGCCGAGATCGCCGGCCCGCAGTTGGTGGTCCCGCTGGATAACACCCGCTACGTACTGAATGCGGTGAATGCGCGCTGGGGCAGTCTCTACGGCGCGCTCTATGGCACCGATGCCATTCCGGAGTCTGACGGCTGCCGGCGAATCAAACGCTACAACCCCATTCGCGGCGAGAAGGTCATCACCTTCGTGCGTCGCTTTCTGGATCGCAACTTCCCTCTGGAGAAGTACACGCATTTCCATGCTGTGCGCTATTTCGTGCGTGACGGCGAACTCATGGTGGAGATGGGTGATGGCAATACCACACCACTGTTACGGCCAGAAGGCTTCGTCGGCTACCACGGTGGGATGGATCGTCCGGAACTCGTACTGCTGGAGAAGCACGGCCTGCACATCGAGCTGCACTTTGGCGAGGGGCTATACATCGGCCGCAGGGATCATGCCCATCTCTTCGATGTGCAGATCGAGTCCGCCATCACAGCCATCATGGATTGCGAAGATTCGGTCGCATCCGTCGATACCGAGGACAAACTGCGCGTCTACCGCAACTGGCTGGGGCTGATGCGCGGCGATCTCCGTCTCGAATTCAACCGGGACGGCGATCGTGTGGAGCGCGCGATGGCTCCTGATCGGGAGTACCTCGATCCGAAGGGCAAACCGTTCAGCCTCCCTGGCCGTAGCGTCCTGCTGGTACGGAATGTCGGCATGCATCTCGACACCGATGCAGTACTCGTCGATGGGCAGCCGATCCCGGAAAGCTTACTCGACGCCATGGTTACCGTACTCGCAGCGAAGCACGACTTGCTCGGGACCGGCAACCTGAGGAACTCCCGTCTCGGGTCCATCTACGTGGTGAAGCCCAAGATGCACGGGCCAGAGGAGGTGGCGCTGGCCACTGAGCTTTTCGGGCGCGTCGAGAAGGCGCTCGGTTTGCTGCGCAACACGCTCAAGATGGGGATCATGGACGAGGAGCGCCGTACATCGGTGAACCTCATGGCGTGCATTCGTGAGGCAAGTGAACGGGTGGTATTCATCAACACCGGATTCCTCGACCGCACCGGAGACGAGATCCACACCTGCATGGAGGCGGGGCCAGTCCTGCCGCGTGCGCAAATGAAGGTGGCCCGCTGGTTGACGGCCTATGAGGCATCCAACGTCGATATCGGACTCGCGTGTGGGCTGATTGGTCATGGGCAGATCGGCAAGGGGATGTGGGCTGCTCCCGACGAGATGACCGCCATGCTGGAGACCAAGATCCAGCATCTGAAGGCTGGTGCGAATACAGCGTGGGTGCCGTCGCCCACAGCGGCCTCGCTGCATGCAATTCATTATTTCCGCTTCAACGTGCACAGCCGCCAGGAGGAACTCCATCAGCGTGCCCCGGCATCAGTAGACGATATCCTGCAGCTGCCCCTGCTTGCGCCCGAGACCTCCCTGACGGCAGCCGAGATCGAGCGCGAACTCGAGAACAACGCGCAGGGCATCCTCGGCTATGTAGCGCGTTGGGTGGGGCAGGGCGTTGGTTGCTCCAAGGTGCCGGACATCAATAACGTCGCCCTGATGGAGGACTGCGCGACCTTGCGCATCTCGAGCCAGTACATTGCCAACTGGCTACATCATGAGCTTGTGACCCGTGAGCAGGTCGAGCGTGTCATGCGGCGCATGGCGGTATTCGTCGATCGGCAGAATGCCGGAGTGGAGGGATATCTGCCGATGGCCGAAAATCTGGCCCAGAGCATCCCTTTCCGGGCGGCGCTCGATCTCGCGCTGCAAGGCCGCACCCAGCCGAACGGATACACCGAATTCATCCTCTATGCGAGGAGGCGGGAAATGAAGGCGCAGCTCGCCGCAGGCCAGGGCTCGGCAACCGATCCTTGACTGCCCTCAGGTCTCTCCCCCGCTGCAAGAAACGCCTGCTGCTGTCGCAAGTCCTGACTCTCACCCCAGCCACTCTCCCGGTGGGAGAGTGGCCACGGCGAGGCTTCGATCTGGCGACCGGCCAGTGGCCTCAGCTGCGGATGCCGACGCCCCGCTCCAGCAGCCACAGACAGAACCAGGTCATCACCACCACCAGTAGCGCCGTGACGGCCAGTGCCAATGCCGGATGGATGTCGCTTTGGCCGATGAGACCGTAGCGGAAGGCGTTGACCATATAGAGGATGGGGTTGAGGTAGGAGATGGCGCGCGGGATCTCCGGCAGCATGTCTACCGAATAGAACACGCCGCCCAGGTAGGTGAGCGGTGTCAGCACGAAGGTCGGGATGATGGATGTGTCGTCAAAGCTCTTCGCGTAGATGCCGTTGATGAAGCCGCCCAGAGAAAACAGCGCAGCGGTGAGAATCACGATCGCCACAGTCACGCCCAGCGAGTGCATGGATAGCCCGGCGAAGAACGTGGCCATGATCGTCACCAGCACTCCGACTGCCAGCCCGCGTGCCATGCCGCCACCGATGAATCCGGCGAGGAGTATCGAGTTGGGCACGGGTGCCACGAGGATCTCTTCGATGCTCCTTTGGAATTTGGCCCCGAAGAAACTCGAAACCACGTTCGCGTAGGAATTGGTGATGATGGCCATCATGATGAGGCCAGGCGCGATATAGACGACGTAGGGCACGCCGTGCATCTCTCCGACGCGCTGCCCGATAAGATTTCCAAAGATGAGGAAGTACAGGCTCATCGTGATGACGGGTGGCAGCAGGGTCTGCACCCAGATGCGTGTGAAGCGGACGATCTCCCTACGCAGCAGGGTGAAGAGTGCCACCCGGTAACGGTAGAAGGTGCCAAGCCAGTCCGGCTGCCGGGGCCGTATCCGCTCGATGATGCGCCGGTCGAGCGTACTCATTCGTGACAGGCCTCCCTGCGAGTGACGAGTTGCATGTACAGCTCCTCCAGTCGATTGGTCTTGTTGCGTAGACTGGCGATAGTGACCCCGGAGGCGGCGAGCTGGGTGAAGGTGGCCGCGAGTGAGAGCCCGCGCTCGAACTGCAGCTCGAGGCAGAGTGGCTCGATGAGTCGCAACTCGACGCCGGCGATGGTGGGCAGTGCGGCGGAGAATGGCTCGACCAGGTCCAGGATGAGCGTCTCGTGGGTGAGGCGGGCGAGCAGTTCGCGCATGCGCGTGTTTTCGACGATGCGGCCGCGGTCGATGATGGCGATGTTTCGACACATGCTTTCGGCCTCTTCCAGATAGTGCGTGGTGAGGA
>DBNU01000188.1 GCA_002299125.1 Proteobacteria bacterium UBA664 | reverse complement strand
TCTGGCGTGCAAGCCAGACCAGAGCGAGCGCGAGCCCGATGGCCCCTCCGTGGAAGGACATCCCACCCTCCCACACGGCCAGTATCTTCCAGGGCGCGGCGAGATAGGCCGGCAGATCGTAGAAGAGGATGTAGCCCAGTCGCCCACCGATCACGCCACCGATGGCGGCGTAGAAGATGAGGTCCCCGACCCAGGCCGCGGCGGCCGCACCGCCGATCGCGCGCGCCCGACGACTCAATAACCACCAGGCGCTGCCGATACCGGCGAGGTACGAGAGTCCGTACCAGCGCACGGCGAGCGGGCCCACCTCGAAGGCGATCGGGTCGATTGCGTGCGTGAATGCCATGGCGGCCGATGGTAACGCGCCATGCGGACGGTGGCACGGCGACATCCATTCGGCGCGATACGGAGTTCACATGTCAGCGACCGTCTTGCCGCAACCCACGGCGGGTGATGCGCACGCACTCATCTCCCGGCTCCAGTACCTGGCCCTGCCGCAGACCGCGCTGCGCTGCCTCGAGACCGTCAGTGCCCAGGACCCGGCGGCAGCGGCGGAGCGACTCTGCAAGGTGATCGCGAGCGATCCGCCGTTGACTGCACGCCTGCTCGGCGTCGCGAACTCGGCCTTTTTCGCCCTGCCGCGGCCCGTGTTCGAGGTGCGCAGTGCGGTCATGAACGTACTGGGCTTCGACCTTGCACGAAATCTGGCCCTGTCCATGGCCATGAGCGATTGCTTCGATGTACGCCGCTGCCACCCCTTCGATCTGCGGCGCTACTGGACCACGGCCCTGCTCACTGCCCATCTGGCCACCGACCGCGCGTACCTGCCTACCGGCTACGAAGCACCGCCGGGAGGGCTCGAGATCTGTGGCCTGCTGCGGAATCTGGGGCTGCTGACGCTCGTGCACGTGGCACCGCAGCCGACCGGGGTCGCTTTATGCCGCCGCACGGAGGACCTGCCATTGTCGGCCGCCTTGCGCATGGAGATCGGCATCGATCACCGGCAGGCCCTGGAGGTGATCGTGGGGCGCTGGAAGCTGCCTGGACTCATCGCCGAGGTCGGCGGGAGGACACCAACCTGCAGCGTGGATGGAGTACAGCTACGGCCCATCGTCGAGCAGGCGCACGAGCGTGCCTGCCAGTGGTGGGAAACCGCACGACCGGGACTCGAAAACTCTGCCACGACAGCACCCGACACCGGCAACGGCGACGCAGCGCGACCACCGCAGGGCACCTCAGCCCGGACCGGTGCCGGGGCTGTCCCTGCCGCCGTGGCCGAGCGTTGCTTCCGGCTGGTCGAGTGCTGCGTCCCCGTGCATTGACGCTTCTCCAGTGCGGGTAGCCCGGATTGCGCCCACGGCGCGGATCGATGCTGGTCCGGGGCAGGTAGGCTCGATGCCAGGACGATGACGGGATCGGCAGCAACAAGCAGTGTGCGCATGACCAGGATGAACCTTGGCAAAGCCTCGAGGCAGCGGAGAAGCACCGATGCACTTCGACGACCCACACCACCAGCCGATCGAGTCTCCAGGGGCCTTCGATGGGCACCATGCCCATGCCCCGCGAAGTGCCCTGGAACGCGATCTGGCGCGCAACTGCCTGGGCCTCATCGATTCGCTTGCCAGCCTGCGGCTCCTGTTGAGCATCCCGCGCGACCTCGAAGCCCAGGACCTGCTCGGCCAGAGCATGCGTGTGCTGCTGCGCAGTCACGAGGTCACGCGCTGCTCGGTCTTCGTGCTTCGTGCCGGCCTTCTGACCTGCGCCGCCGGTGCCAGCCTGGGTGACGCGGGGGCCGGTCTGCGCGATGACACCGGCCCCATCGGCCCGCCGCGGGTCTTCCGCCTGGGCGAGGGGATCATGGGTCATGCCGCGCTCGAGCGGGTCACGTTGTGCGTGCGGGATGTGCGGGGCGAACCACGCTATCTCGCCGTCGACTCGTGTCCCCGTCCGCCGCGTGCACTCGTGTGCGTACCCCTGATCGCCGGTCCGAGGGTGCTCGGCGTGCTGAACGTATCCTATCCCGATCCTCGCAACTGGGCCCCGTGGCAGCGGCAGGTCTTCGAGCTGTACGGTCAGGTGATCGCGGAGCGTCTGGGCTACGATCCGCGTGCCCCGATGCAGGTCATCATTCCGGCGCGGGCCGGGATCCCATAGGTAGTGCCGGATCTGCCGCCCGGGTGCGGGCGGGACTCCAGCCCCTCTGGCTCGCCTGCGCCCCGGGGTTCACACTGCCGGGCATCTCGTCTCTCCAGGCGGCCCCAGTCATGCCGAACGCCCTCGCCGACGCCCTCAGTCCCTATCTGCTGCAACACGCCGACAATCCGGTGGACTGGCTGCCGTGGGGGCCGGAGGCACTGACCCGGGCGCGCACGAGCGGCCGCCCGATCCTGCTGTCCATCGGCTATTCCGCCTGTCATTGGTGTCACGTGATGGCGCACGAGTCCTTCGAGGACCCCGAGACCGCCGCGCTGATGAACCGTCTGTTCGTGAACGTGAAGGTGGATCGCGAGGAGCGTCCGGATCTGGATCGCGTGCACCAGCTCGCGCACCAGTTGCTCATGCGTCGTCCCGGCGGCTGGCCGCTCACACTGTTCCTCACGCATGACGATCAGGTGCCCTTCTTCGGCGGCACCTATTTTCCGCGCGAGTCGCGCTACGGGCTGCCCGGTTTCCAGCAACTGCTGCTGCACGTGGATCGGCTCTATCGTGAGCGTCTGCCCGAACTGCGCAACCAGAACGAACGCCTGCGCGCGGCACTGGAGGATCTGGCGCACGCAGAGCCGCCCCTGGCGGGCGCACTCACGGAGGCCCCGCTCGAGGCCGCCACGCGCGAACTCGCGGCCAGCTTCGACCCGGTCCATGGCGGCTTCGGCGGCGCACCGAAGTTCCCCCACCCGGCCAACCTCGGCTTTCTGCTGCGTGAGCACCAGCGCCGCGCACAGCGCGCCCTGCCCGCGGATGAACCACTGGCGATGGCGCTCACCACGCTCACCCGCATGGCCGAGGGCGGCATCCGCGATCAACTGGGCGGCGGCTTCGCGCGCTACGCCGTGGACGCGGGCTGGGCCATCCCGCACTTCGAGAAGATGCTCTACGACAACGGCCCCCTCCTCGGTCTGTATGCCGAGGCCTGGGCGCTGACCGGCGATCCGCTCTACGCAGAGACCGCGGATGCCTGCGCCGCCTGGGTACTGGACGCCATGCGTCTGCCAGGTGGTGGCCTTGCCTCGAGTCTCGACGCTGACAGCGAGGGCCACGAGGGGCGCTACTACGTCTGGGACCGGGCGGAAATGGCTGGCCTGCTCGCTGCGCAAGACTTCTCCCTCTGCGCCCGTCATTGGGGCCTCGACCGCCCGCCCAACTTCGAAGGTGCCTGGCATCTGGTCTTGGCCACGCCGGCGACCCAGCTCGCCGAGGAGACCGGTCTGCCGCTCGCGCGCGTGGAGGAACGCCTGGCGATCTGTCGCCAGAGCCTGCTCACGGCCCGCGCAGAGCGCGTCCCGCCCGGCCGAGATGACAAGATCCTGACCGCCTGGAACGCGCTCATGATCCGCGGCTTGACCAGCCATGCACGCTGGCGCCCGCAACCGGGGGCCGAGTCGCTCGCCGCCGCTCGTGCCGGTCTCGACTTCCTGCAGCAGCAGGTCTGGCGGGACGGGCGGCTGCTTGCGGGCTGCAAGGATGGCCGACCCGCAGGGCCGGGGTACCTCGACGATCACGCCTTCCTGCTCGCGGCCGTGCTGGATCTGGCGACCCTCGCCCCGGTGCCGGGCGACATCCCCCTCGCGCTCCAGTTGGCCGAGGCGCTGCTCGAACACTTCGAGGACCGCGCGGCTGGCGGTTTCCTGTTCACGGCCCACGATCACGAGCGACTCATCCAGCGCCCGCGAAGCTTCACCGACGATGCCCTGCCGAGCGGCAACGGCGTGGCCGCGGAGGCCTTGTTGCGGCTCGGTCACTGGCTCGGCGAAGCACGCCTCATCACCGCCGGGGAGCGCGCCGTCCGTGCCGCGGGTCAGGGCCTGCTGCAGATGCCAGGTGCCCACGCGGCGCTGCTGCCGGCCCTCGCGCTCTGCCTGGAACCACCCGAGGTCATCGTGCTGCGCGGGCCCGACGCGGCCGAACTCGCCGACTGGCGTGCCGCCGCCCAGGGTCGGCACCTCGCCGGGCGCGACATCCTTGCGCTGCCTTCCGACTGGGCACCTCAGCCCGGCGCGCTGGCCGCCTACCCATCAGCCGGGCACACCACCGCGTGGGTCTGTCGCGGCACGGCCTGCAGTGCACCGGTGACCTCGCGTGCGGCCCTGCTCGGGATGCTTGCGGACTGAGTGAGGGCCCGGGGCCGAACGCGCAGCCGCGCTGCAATTGACAGCGCCCGGCACGGCCTCGAAGAATCGCACCCTTGCCCCCTGAAGTCCTGCGCCGGAGACCCGCCATGATCGATCTCACCCTCGAACTCGCCTGCCGTGCCGTCGATGCGGCGCTTGCCCATGCCCGCAGCTTCGGCAAGCCCTTCAGTGTCGCGGTGGTGGACGAGGCGGGGCGGCTGGTGGCGCTGCAACGCCAGGACGGTGCCGGCTTCCTCACGGTCGAGACCTCCCAGGCCAAGGCGGTGGCCGCCGCCTCCTTCCGTCGTGCCACCTCGGAGGTGGCCGCTGCACGCGATTCCAACCCGCTGCTCTGGTTCTCGCTGCCGGCCGTCACCGGCGGGCGCGCCCTGCCCTCACCGGGTGGCTATCCACTCACGCGGGGTGGACGCGTGATCGGCGGCATCGGTGTCGGCGGGGGCAGTCCGGATGAGGACGACGCCATCGCCGAGGCCGCCGTGCGGGCCATCGCAGACTGACCATCCCGCCGGACCCGCCCCGGGCAGGAGTGATCCGGACCCGTGCGGCTCGAAAGTCCCTTTCTCCAGCTCACCGCGGTGCCCTTCGCCGCCGCCCTCGCGGGCTTCGTCGGCCTGTTCCTGCGCCAGCCGGTGATCGTGAGCTTCATCGCCGTCGGCGTCCTGGCCGGACCCGACGTGCTCGGTCTGGTGCAGGTGAACGAGCACACCGCGCTGCTGGCCCAGCTCGGTATCGCCCTGCTGCTCTTCCTGGTGGGCTTGAAGCTCGACCTCGAACTCATCCTCAGCATGGGTGCCATCGCGGGCCTGCTGGGTGTGCTGCAGGTGGCGGTCACGGCGCTCGCAGGCTTTGCGCTCGCTCAGTTGCTCGGCTTCGACGCCATGGCCTCGCTCTACCTCGCCTTCGCGATGACCTGCTCCAGCACCATCATCGTGGTGAAACTGCTCTCTGATCGCCACGAGGCGGAATCCCTGCATGGCCGCATGGCGCTCGGCATCCTCATCGTGCAGGACCTGGTGGTGGTGCTGGCCATGCTGGCCCTCGCGAGCCTCGACTGGGAACTCGAGCAATTGGATGCCGGCCAACTGGGCCTGGCCCTGCTCGAGGGCATCGGTGTCGGTGCCCTGCTGCTCGCGCTGCTGGTGTTCTTCATGCGGCGCGGTGCCGCGCCCCTGGTGCGGCGGCTCGCTGGCGCACCCGAGCTGCTGGTGGCCTTCGCCCTCGCCTGGGCGGCGGGTTTCGCGGCCATCGCCATGGCGCTCGGCCTCAGCAAGGAACTCGGTGGGCTGCTCGCGGGCGTGACCCTGGCGTCCACGCCCTTCCGTGACGCCCTGGGTGCACGCCTCGCCCCGGTGCGCGACTTCCTGCTGCTGTTCTTCTTCGTGGACCTGGGCACGGATCTCGACCCGGCTGCGCTCGGCACGGCCGTCTGGCCCGCCATCGCCTTCTGTGCCCTGGTGCTTTTCGGCAAACCGCTCATCGTCACGGCACTACTTGGCCTGCTGGGCTTTCGCCGGCGCACCAGTTTCCTGACCGGGGTCGCACTGGCCCAAATCTCGGAGTTTTCCCTGATCCTCGTCGCCCTCGGGCGGGATCTCGGCCACATCGACGCCACCGTCTCCGGGGTGGTGACGCTGGTCGCCATCGCCTCGATTGCCGTGTCGGTGTACGCCATCAATGGCTCGCAAGGCCTCTATCACGCGCTGGAACCGGCCCTGCTTCCCTTCGAACGTCGGGTGCCCTACCGCGAGGAATCATTGGCCCGCCGGCGTCGCCGGCAACGGGATGTCGAGGTGATCGTCTTCGGCCATGGGCGCTACGGGCGCGCCATCGCGGCGGGGCTGCGCCGGGCCGGTGTCTGCGTGCTGGTGGTCGATTTCAGCCCCGAGGCGGTGGGGCAGGCGCGGCAGATGGGGATGGATGCCGTCTATGGCGATGCGAGCGATCCGGCCTTCGTCAACGCACTGCCACTCGCCCGCGCCACCTGGGTGGTCTGCACGCTCTCCGGGCAGCCGCGCGGCACCATCCAACAGGACGACCCCCGCTTTCTGCTGCTCGACACCCTGGCCCGCGGGGATTTCCCCGGTCTGGTGGCAGTGGCCACCCATCGATCAGAAGAGGCCCCGGCGCTGACGGCGGCCGGTGCTGATCGCGTGCTGCTGCCCTTCCACGATGCCGCCCAGCAGGCGGTGGAGGGACTCATGCCGGAACGCGCGCCACCGCGAGCGTGGGGTCGGCGCACGGCAACCCGGCCCGGCTGAGGGTTCGAACGGCACCGACCTGCTCGCGGATCAATGAGGAGAGGGCGATGACGCCTGGCGAACTGGCTGAATTGCTGCAGAGCGGCCAGGACTCGACTCTCGAGTTCAAGCGCGACGATATGGCGAATGTCGAGTTGATGACGGAGAACGCTGGGCAGCGGGTCGCCAGCATCGAAGGCATGCTGCTGTTCGGTCGGGCAACGAAGCGCTGGGCGCGGGCGGGACCTCGGCGCTGCGGCACCTGTGCTGGGCCATGCGGCGCAACCCCACGAGTTGGAGCACCGGCCAGATCGAGACTATGTACTGGTTGCAGCGTGCGCGGCTGAAAAGTGCCCGGGCCTGGCGGCTGAAGATGGCGCTGCGCGAGGTGTACGCGCAAGCGCGGCGGCACAACGACGTCGAGCTGGCGAGCAGCGGACTGCAGGCGTGGTTGAGTTGGGCGCGACGCTGTCGGCTCGAGCCCTTCAAGAAGCTCGCCAGCGCGCTCAAAGGGCGCTTCCACGCGGTCGTAAGGGGCATGCTCGATCACCGCAGCAACGCCTACGTCGAGGCCATGAACGGACTGCTGCAGCTGTCCAAGCGCGCGGCCCGAGGCTTCCGCGCGGCG
>DBNU01000151.1 GCA_002299125.1 Proteobacteria bacterium UBA664 | reverse complement strand
AGGCGGCGGAGCAGGGCCGGCAACACCACGCCCTCGAGGCCGCCGAAGGGGTGGTTCGCCACCACGAGCGTGGGGCCACGCGTTGGCACCCGACTGAGTTCGGGGTCGTTGCTGAAGACCTCGACACCCAATAGACGAATCAGGCGATCAAAGAAGGCGTCCGGGCCATCGGTGCCGCTGACGTTCTGGTAGACCTGCTCCAACCGATCGAGGCCGAGCAACCGGTTGAGCGGCGCTTCGAGGTAATGAAGCAGGGACCCAGGAGGCAGGGTGCCGATCAGGCTGAAGACAGGAGCTGGGCGTTCGGTCACGGAGGGGGTACTCCCCAGGCAAATGCGTTTGTAGTCGAACGGGCAACAAAGCGTCGCCGCCTTTTGCCTTGAAGAGTATGCCGCAGCGCAATAAATTCTTCCTCGTTCGCGGCGCGGTGGGTGGCTCCAGCACCCAATGCGCCATTGTAGAGGCGCCGGGCCGGTGGCCCAACCTCTGCAGCGAGATGGTTGACCTCCCCTTAAGGACGGCTTGCCCGTCCTTTTTTTTGTCCCTATTTCAGAGCAGGTTATCTGCGGTTTCTGAGTTGCCGTAGAGATTGGCCGCGCAGCCGGCCATGGGTCCTCCGGGACGGCCGTTGGCGGCGGGAAGCCATTCAGCCCCGATTCACCTGCGACGCGGCAGGATTTACACTGTGTGGAACATTCAAGCCAGCTCTGCTTGGCTGCTCGATCACGGCCAGCCCGGCTTTGTTGGCCGATAGTGCACGGCGCCCGTGCACCTTTCTCGCCCGAGGTTCAAACTTGCATCCCGCGCCATTGCGTGTCCAGCAACCCGTGACGCTGCTTTCCCGCGCTTGTTCCCTGCTGTTGCTCATGCTTCCCGTGGTGGCGCCCGTCGCGGAGGAGTCCGCGCCCTCGGCTGCGGACGCTACCGCGGCGGTGGGCACCGCCCCGGTCACTGCGGAGCCGGTCGCTACCGAGGCGGCGCCGGTGCTGCCCGAGGCTGCCCCGGCTCCACGCGTCGCTGACGAGCCGGCCATCGCTGCAGGCGAGGCCTTTGATTTTTCGGCCGTCATGCGCGCGGCGGCGCGGCTGGCGTCAGCGCCTTTCGTGCCTGATCGACCCGAATTGCCACCCGCGTTGGAAGGTTTGGACTACGACCGCTTCCGCGACATCCGCTTCCGCCGTGATCGGGCGATCTGGGCCGAGACCGCACTGCCCTTCTGGGTGGAGCTTTTCAGCCGGGGCTTCCTGTTCAAGGACCGCGTACGCGTCAACCTCATCGAGGATGGCCTGGTCAAACCGGTGGCCTACGCGCAGGAGCTCTTCGATTTCGGTCGCAACGAGGTGACGGGCAACATCCCGCCGGAAACGGGTTTTGCCGGGCTGCGACTCCTGGGCCCCATCAACGCCGACACCCGTTTCGACGAGATCGCCGTGTTCCTTGGCGCAAGCTACTTCCGCGCCGTGGGTCAGGGTCAGAGCTACGGCATCACCGCCCGTGGGTTGGCGATCGACACGGGACTGTCTACCCGCGAGGAGTTCCCGGTGTTCCGGGAATTCTGGATGGAGCGGCCGGCCGACGCCGGTTCCGATGCCATCTACGTCTACGCGCTGCTGGACAGCGATCGGGTCGCCGGGGCCTACCGCTTCCGCATCGAGCCGGGCCTGCACACACTCATCGACGTCAAGATGAGACTCTACTTCCGTGACACGGTGGCGAAGCTCGGCATCGCGCCGCTCACCAGCATGTTCATGCACGGCAAGAGCACGGATCGCTTCGTCGACGACTTCCGACCCGAGGTGCATGACTCCGACGGGCTGGTTATCGAGACCGGTCAGGGCGAACGGATCTGGCGGCCACTGAACAATCCCCGCACGCTCCGGATCAGCACCTTCTCTGTGGAGAACCCGCGAGGCTTCGGCTTGTTGCAACGAGAGCGCGATTTCGCGGCCTATCAGGACCTCGAGGCGCATTACCATCGCCGGCCGAGCCTGTGGGTGGAGCCGCAGGGTCAGTGGGGCAAGGGGATCGTGGAACTGGTGGAGATCCCCTCGCTGGCTGAGCGCTACGACAACATCGTTGCCTTCTGGACGCCAGCAACCCCGCCCGCGCGGGGCGATGAGCTCGAGTTCGCCTATCGACTGCGCTTCGCGCTCGATCCCGAGGCCCGACTGCGTGGCGCGCGCGTGATCGCCACCCGGATCGGCGGTGCCGGCACGGACGAACTCGACTCCACGCGGCGGAAGTTCGTGCTCGATTTCGTCGGCCCCAGCTTGCGGAGCGTCGGATCCGAGGCCGCCGTGGAGGCGCTGTGTTCCACTTCCGCTGGTGAACTCACGCGGCCGGTGGTTCAGCACAACCCCGAGACTGGTGGTCGTCGGCTGTTCTTCGAACTGACCCCCGAGGGTGATCAGGCGGTGGATCTGCGTTGCTTCCTGAAGCACGGTGCCGATGTGCTGAGCGAAACCTGGGTGTTCCAGTGGACGAGGAGCTGACGCGCAGATCTGTGGCGCAGGGTTTCTGGCCTGCGGGGCTTCACCTGAGCGCTGAGGTACGCGCGGTCACACCGCAGATTGACCGGCTGTTCTTGGACCTCGGTGTGCAGACGGAAGACCTGCGCCAGCGTCTGGTCCAGCGGGTGTTGCGCCGTCTGCAGTCGCAAGTGGAGCGCGACCGGCCCTCAGGGCTTGCGCTTGCTGAGCACGCCGTGCGCGAGACCTTCGCCTTCATCGATGACTGGATCGCACGCGCCATGGCCGGTGCCGAGTGCTCGGATCTCATGCCGCTACGGGCGGCTCTTGTTCACGGGGCCTTGCCCGACTGGCCTCAGGCCTTGTTGTCGCCGCCGCCGCCCGGGATCTGCGAACGCCTGCTGGCCGCGGCACCACGGCCCCTGCCTGCGGCGGCACCGCTCGCGATGCCGACCGCCGAGTTGCGTCTGCGCCGCTTCCGGCCGCTGGCCTGGCTGCTGCGCCGCTGGATCCGGCGCGGATAAGGCACATGCGCGCACCCAATACCCAGTCGGTTCGCGAGCGTGTCCAGAGGACGGACGCCCCGGCGGCAACCGATCACAGCGGGACGCAGAGCCCAGAACCACCGTCTCCTGCCCGCCGCATCGCGCATGCCCTCCTGGTGTTCGCCACCGTGGCGTTCACGGTGAGTCTCCTGGCCGGTGCCGTGCGGGCAGATGGCATCACCCCGCTGGAGCTCTCGCTGCTCCTGCTCTACGCCCTGCTGTCGGGCTGGATCGCGCTTGCCTTCTGGACGGCGGTGGCTGGCTTCTTCGTCATGCTGGCCCTGGGCCGACGTGCCCGGCGCACCGCGCTGCCTGCCAGCAGCACAGCCCGCGTGGCGCTTGTGATGCCGATCTACAACGAAGATCCGCGACGCATCTTCGCCGGCATCGAGGCCATCTGGCGCGACCTCGAGGACACGGGCGAGGCGGCGCGCTTCGACTTCCACGTGCTGAGCGATACCCGCGACCCCGATCTGTGGATGGACGAGGAATCCGCCTGGTATGCGCTGTGTACGCGCTTGCAGGCCCACGGGCGCATCTTCTATCGCAATCGCCCGGAGAATACCGAGCGCAAGAGCGGCAACCTCGCCGAGTTCGTGCGGCGCTGTGGTGCCGGCTATCCCTATTTCGTCATTCTCGACGCAGACAGCGTAATGTCCGGCAGCACACTGGTCGAACTGCTGGCCCGGATGGAGGCAGAGCCGCGGCTGGGGCTCATCCAGGTGCCCCCGGTTTCGGTGAACCGGGCCTCGCTGTTCGCCCGCGTGCTGCAGTTCTCGGGCGCTCTGTACGGGCGCATGTATTGTGCGGGGCTTGCCTTCTGGCAGCGGGGCGAGAGCAACTTCTGGGGCCACAACGCGATCCTGCGCACGCAGGCCTTTGCCGCCTGCTGCGGGCTGCCCCGGTTGCCAGGCCGTGAGCCCTTCGGTGGCGAGATCCTCTCGCATGATTTCGTGGAGGCCGCCCTGCTTGCCCGCAAGGGCTGGTCGGTCGTACTCGCGTGGGATCTCGATGGCAGCTACGAAGAGATCCCGCCCACCCTCATCGACTACGCGAAGCGCGACCGACGCTGGTGTCAGGGCAATCTGCAACATGCTCGCATCGTCGGTGCGCACGGGCTCAGGTTGTCCTCGCGGGTCCATCTGGCGATGGGCGTGATGTCCTACGTGGCGTCACCCCTCTGGCTGCTGTTCCTCGCGCTCACGGCGGTCGAGGCCTGGGTCCAGAGTCGTGCCGTGCCGGTGTACTTCTTCGGTGATACGACCGTGCCCATCTGGCCGGACACCTACACCTTCGAGCTCACCAGTGTGATGTTGGCCACCCTCGCGATGCTGTTCCTGCCGAAGCTCCTTGCCTTGCTGCTGTTGCTGCTGGACGGCCGGGCGCGTCGTGGACATGGCGGCCTGCTCGGGGCTGCTGGCTCGGTCCTGATCGAGATCCTCTTCGCAGTGCTGCTGGCCCCGGTGATGATGCTGTTCCAGTCGAAGTTCGTGTTTGCGACGCTCGCGCGCCGCAATGTGGGCTGGCCTGCCCAGCAGCGCGACGACCACGCCACGCGTTTCGCTGAAGCGGTCGGTGCGCACCTCGGTCAGTCGTTCCTGGGTGCTGCGGTCGGGCTGTGGGCCTGGTGGTATGTGCCCCACTTCTTCTGGTGGTTCACCCCCGTGCTGGCGGGTCTGCTGCTCGCCGTGCCCTTCTCCATGCTCACGAGTCGGGTGGATCTCGGGACGTGGATGGCCCGTCGGGGACTGTTCCGCGCTCCGGAAGAGAGCGATCGGCCGCGTTGCCTGCGCTACCTGGACTCGGCGTTGGCCAGTGGGCCGGTGGTCAGCGAGGCGGGCTTCCGGCGCGTGCTCGCCGATCCACGCGCCACCAGCCTGCATCTGGCACTCACGCCCATCGCGGCCCCGCTCACGCGACGCGAGCGGCATCGGTTGGAGGGTGTCCTGCTTGCCCTGGAGGAGGAGGGACCCGCGGCGGCCATCAACCGCGCCGACTGCCGCTTCTTCCTGTCCCGTCGCGAGGGTCCTTCGTTGTGGCTCGAGCGTGTTCGGGCCAGCGCGCGTCCGTCAAGCGGTGGCGCGCCCGAACCACCACAGCCAGAGCGGGAGCGTGAGCACTGAGAACAGGGTGGAGAGCACGATCGAAGTGGTCGCCACTTCGATGCCCTGATGGTAGCGATTGCCCAGCAGATAGGCGTTGACGCCACTCGGCAATGCCGCGACGGTGCAGGCCACGGCCAGCCATTCCGGCGGCAGCATGAAGACCCGGCCGCCGAGGAAGGCGACACAGAGTGGCATGACGATGAGCTTCAGCGCCGTCACGCACAGCGATTCGGACACCGCACGCGATACGTGATACTGCGCGAGCTGGGCCCCGGTCGCGAACAGGGCACAGGGTGCGGCAGATTCGGCCAGCAGTTCCAGCGCCCGGCCCGGTGGACCCGCTGGTGCCATGCCGGAGAGGTTCAGCGCCAGACCCACCGCCAGCGAGATGATGATGGGGTTGCGCAGACACTGTTGCAGACCTTCCCTGAGCGCCAGCCCCGCGCCGCCTGTATGGCCGCGACTGAACTCCATTGCCAGGGTGCCGAGCGGGAACAGCAGCGGGCTGTGCAGGGCGATGATCAGGAAGTAGGGCAGTGCCGCCGCTTCGCCGTAGCTGCCGAGGATGACGGGAGCACCGATGAGCACGCCGTTGGAGAAGGCGCTGGCAAAGCCCGCGACGATGGCGTCCGGCAGCGGCCGGGAATACAGGCCCCGGCTGATGATGGTGCCGAGCGCGAGCATCGTCACGGCGGGCAGGAAGTACGACAACCAGAGCGCGAACGGCGGCTCGGCCGGCAACTCGGTGTGGGCCAGGGCGCGGATGAGCAGGGCGGGCGTGGCCACGTAGAAAACGTAGGCGACCAGCGCGTGGGTGACGGTCACATCGAGGAAGCGCGTGCGGATGGCCGTCCAGCCGCAGGCGATTATGATGAAAAGCGGCAGTATGCTGTCGAGGATGAGGGACATCGAATCGAATCCCGGGACGCGCTGCCTGTTGCGCCGTCGATGGGCCAAGGGCCATGAGGCATTATGCAGGAATCGACCGAGTCACTCCGGGTGAGCATCACACTCGACGTACGCGGCTTCGATTGTCCGATGCCGGTGCTGAAGACCAAGCTGGCGCTGCGAGCACTCGCCACCGGCGAGGTGCTCCGGGTGCTGGCCACGGATCCGATGGCAGTCGTCGATCTGCGTGCCTACTGCGCGAAGACCGGGCACGAGTTGCTCGGCTGGTCGGGTGATGCGGAGCTGGAATTCCTCATCCGCAAGGGTGGTGTTCCGGGCTGAGGTGCAGGCTGGGCGCGATGCAACGGATCGTTGCTCCGACTGCTCGTCGCGACTTGGCACCTCCCGCCGTGATCGGCTACCGTGCGCCGCGCGCAGCGAAGCCTGCTGTGCGCGCCCCCGTCAGCCATCCCTTCGGGAGAGTCCCCGTGCAGAGCGTGCCTCACGAGATCTTCAAGGCCTACGATATCCGCGGCGTCGTTGATCGTACGCTGACTGAGCCGGTGGTCGAGGCCATCGGTCGCGCCATCGGCAGTCTCGCCCGCGAGCGCACGGGGCGGGCCGTGGTGGTCGGTCGCGACGGGCGCCTGTCCGGTCCTGCGCTCGCCGCCGCGCTCATCCGCGGGATCCGCGCCACCGGTACGGATGTCATCGATGTGGGCCTGGTCGCCACGCCCATGGTGTACTTCGCTGCCGCGCACCTCGGCACCGGCTCGGGCGTAATGGTCACCGGCAGTCACAATCCGCCAGAGTACAATGGGCTCAAGATGGTGGTGGCTGGCGAGACACTCGCGGGCGATCTCATCCAGGCCCTGCGCCGCCGCATTGAGACGGACGATCTCCTCGTGGGTGAGGGGGCGCTCGTCGAACGCGACATCGCCGACGACTACATCGAGCGCATCGCCGCGGACGTACAACTGGCGCGGCCCATGCGGATCGCGGTCGATGCGGGCAATGGTGTGCCGGGGGCCTTTGCACCGCGCCTCTACGAACGCTTGGGTTGCCGGGTCACGCCTCTGTTCTGTGAGGTGGATGGCACCTTCCCCAACCATCATCCTGATCCTTCGCAGCCGAAGAATCTGCAGGACCTCATCCGCCACCTCGCCGCGAGCGACGATGAACTCGGCCTGGCCTTCGACGGTGACGGTGATCGTCTGGGTGTGGTGACTCGCGGTGGACAAATCATCTATCCGGATCGCCAGCTCATGCTCTTCGCGGACGATGTCCTGAGCCGCAATCCGGGTGCCGAGATCATTTTCGACGTCAAGTGCACGCGCAATCTGTTCTCCTGGATCCGGGAGCGGGGGGGAAGACCCACCTTGTGGAAGACCGGGCACTCGCTCATCAAGGCGAAGATGCGTGAGACGGGCGCACTCCTAGCGGGCGAGATGAGCGGCCATGTCTTCTTCAAGGAGCGCTGGTATGGCTTCGACGACGGCCTCTACGCGGGGGCTCGCCTGCTCGAGTTCCTGAGTCGACAGACAGATATCGATGCGACGCTGGAGGGCCTGCCGGATGCCTTCAGCACACCGGAATTGCAGATCCGCATGCCGGCCGAGGGTGAACAACACCGGTTGATCGCGGAATTGCAGGCGACGGCAAGCTTCACCGAGCCACGGGAGATCATCACCATCGATGGCATGCGTGTGGAATACGCGGATGGTTTCGGCCTCGCCCGCGCGTCCAACACCACGCCGGTGGTGGTGCTGCGCTTCGAGGCCGACAGCGAGGCCGCTCTCATCCGGATCCAGGAAGACTTCCGGCGCGTGCTCCTCGGCGCCCGGCCGGATGCCGAGCTGCCCTTCTGACACACCTGGCGGGTGGCATGCGTGCCGGCGTGCCTGAGCCGGGCGCCGTCTCACGCATCAGGTCGCGCGGATGGTATGGCCTGGGTGCCCTCGTTCTGGCTCTGGCATCGGTTGCCTGTCTGGCTGCGCCCGAGGATTGGGGTCAGGTCCTGCAGGAGGACCGCGCCGCCCGGCGTCCCTGGCCGGTGCTCTCGCTCTTTGAACCGGCACTGACCAGACCCGGATATGCCTACGCCGTGCAGCGCGCCTTTGCACGCGGGGAGAAACCCTTGAGCGGCTGGCGTGCGATCTTCACCAGCCAGGTTGTGCGTCAGCAATTCGGCATTACGGGTTCGGCCTTCGCGCGACTGGGGCACGCCCGGCACCTCGTCAGACCACCACACATCCTGCGCCACGCTGTCTGGCAGCGGCCTGCGGTCGAGCTTGGGCTCGCAGCGCGCTTGTCGTCGCTGCCGCTGCGCTTCCCGGTCCGTCCCGAGGAACTCAAGCCCCGGGTGCTGGGTTGGATGGCCATGGTCGTGGTCCCGGATCTGGGTTTCGTCTCGGGGCGTCCACCAGCTCTCGTGGACTTCGTCGCGATCAACGCCGGCGGGGGGGAGTTCATGACCGGGCCGCTCATCCGCGATCCGGCGCTGGATCTGGCGAGCCTGCGTCCACACCTCGCGCTGGCCGGTCGGCAGGTGGCCTGGGGACGGGTGGAGGATGCGGGAGGCCCGCCGCTGGTGGCACTCGCCGCCCTGTTGAACGCCCTGCATGCCGAACGTGAGCCCCTGCGGCAGGAGCACATCTTCTTCACCGGGGCGCTGGGCCGGGTCGTGCCGATGTTGCCCGGTCGCTACGTCGCGGAATTCGGACCGCTCGGTCGTATCGAATTCGAGGCAAGGCGGGTGCCCGGTCCCCTGCGTCCACCAGCGAGCCCCTGAGAGGATCCGTCATCTCGCACCCGGCGAGGACACTCGGGGCAGGGATGACGGTGTGGTTTGTACCGGGGATGACGATGTGGTTTGTGCGGGGATGACGTGTGGTCGGCGCGATGACACGGGCGGTCGCCTCACAGGCGCTCAGTCAGGTTGCATCAGGCGCAGTTCACGCAGCAGCAGCTCCCGCTCTGCCGGAGCGATGTCCGCAGACTCCACTCGCTGCTGCAACAGGCCCGCTGGCAGCAGGCCGCGCCGGATGAGTTGCTGCTTCTCCCGTGGCAGGATGTCATCCCGGTAGAGCAGCACACCGACCGGCACGAGCCGGGTCTCGGCGGCGAGGAGCACCTCGTTCACGAGCGCGCGGAAACCATCGTGCGGCCGGGCCAGACGCGCTTCGAAGCGTTCCAGCGGCATCAGACCGAGTCGGTAGAGTGCGCGCAGCTCATTGCGATAGCGCTCGATGGTGGGCGCGTGGACGGTACGCTCGAT
>DBNU01000072.1 GCA_002299125.1 Proteobacteria bacterium UBA664 | reverse complement strand
ACTCCCTCTTCGATGACTACACGCTGGGTGCCTCGGCAGATCTCGGCAGCACGCGCATCGCCGGTCATACGCTCAGGGCCTCGGCCAACTACAAAACCGACATCCACCACGAGATCGACAACGACGGCGCGCTGCGCGAGCGCATGCAGGACGAGACCTGGGGCGTGGCGGTGGAGGACCGCTATCAGCTCGTGCAAGCCTGGACCGTCGCCGCGAGTGCCGGCTGGCAGCGGCAACGGGCGCTCCGCGCCGACAACCGCATCGAGACCCGGCGCGCGGGGCGTGTCGTCGGCCAGCGCATCGAGGGCTTCCCCACCACCACCAACGACGCCTTCAACGTGCAGTTCGGCGCCTTCCACGCCATCGACGCAAGCCACAACATGCACGCCGTCATCTCGCGCCGCACGCGTTTTGCCACCATGCAGGAGCGTTTTTCCTTCCGCCTCGGCAGCGCCATCCCCAATCCGGGCTTGGAGCCGGAGTCCAGCCTGGCCTTCGAATTGGGCGTGGACGGAACCGATGGGCCGGTCAGTTGGCGGGTGGCCGCTCACGTCGCCGGGCTGGATGATGCCATCCAGCAAGTGATCGTGGCCCGCGCCCTCTGCCCCCCGGACCCGCGCGTTCGCGACTGCTTCCAGTTGCGGAACATCGGCCGGGCTACCCACCGCGGTGTGGAGCTTTCCGGGCGCTGGGACATCGCACCCGGATGGGCACTGGACGCCAACTACGCTTTTCTCGATCGCGAGAATCGCACCCGTCCGGATGTACAGCCCCTCAACGTACCGGCCCACTCCGGCCTCGCCTCACTGGAGTGGAGCGGCGAGCGCGTCGATGTCATCACGTCGGTCCAGGCCGAAAGCTCGCGCCTGAGCCGGCCCGATGGGCTCAGGATTGCCGATGGCTTCATGCTCGGCCACTTGAAGGGGATCTGGCATGTGCTCAAGGACACCAATCTCGAGTTCAGCGTGCTCAACCTGGCCGATACCCGCTATGAGTTCATCGAAGGCTTCCAGGAGGCTGGGCGTACCATCCTCGTCGGCTTCCACTACCGGCGTTGAGGCCGGCGCGCTGGTCGGGTCCCGATTGACCGGGCGCAATGCAAGCGCCCCATCGTCGTCCCGAGGATCCGGCTGGCGATGGCAGGACAACGGCCCCTGGCCACGGAGCGCAGCATGCAAAAGCCCTCAACCTACCCCCGGGCTCGCGCCCGCACCTGCGCCAGCCTCTGCGCCGCCCTGCTCGCGTGGACGACACTCCCGGTCCTGGCCTGCGACTTCACCGGTCTGGATGCCGAGTCCGATCTCGCCCTGCATGCCACGGTGCCGAAGGCGGTCGCGGCCGGAGTGGATGCGGCTCGGGCGCCCGCAGTCGGCGCGGGCGTGCTGTGGGAAGTGACGCTGCGCCCGCTCGACGCGGTGAACTTCGCCCGGCCACCGGGGCGCGAGGCCGCCGTGGCCACCCACGCCGGCCTGCTGCGCTTTCCGGTGCCCGACCGCGGGCGCTGGCGGGTGGCGCTGTCGGATGGCTCCTGGGTCGATCTCGTGGATGGCGGTGTGATCGTGCCGAGCTTCAAGCACGGCGGCGATGGTGCCTGCGAGCGGATGCACAAGTTGGTGGATTTCCATGTGCCGCTCGAGCGCGAGGTGCTCATCCAGTTGAGCGGTGCCAGGGCGACGACGCTGCGCCTGAGCCTGCGACCCCTGCCCTGAACCTTGCCGCCCCGCGCTGAGCTGCAAGGGCGGGAACCGCCCCGCGTGCGGGAGTCCCTCGCCGGAGCCCGGCCTGCGATACCATGCGCCCTTTCGCGATTCGCCTTCAGGAGGGGTCTTGAGTCAGTCCACCAGCCGGCGCGTGCTCTCCGGCATGCGCCCCACCGGCGCCTTGCACCTGGGTCACTACCACGGGGTGCTGAAGAACTGGCTCGCCCTGCAGCAGGAGTACGAGTGCCTGTTCTTCGTGGCCGACTGGCACGCGCTGACCACGCACTACGAGACTCCTGGCGAGATCGCCCTGCTTGGCCGCGAGATGCTCATCGACTGGCTGGCGGTTGGAGTGGACCCGGACAAGGCCACCCTGTTCATGCAGTCCATGGTCCCGGGCCATGCCGAACTCGCGCTGTTGCTCGGCATGATGACGCCGCTCGGCTGGCTCGAACGCGTGCCCTCCTACAAGGATCAGCAGGCGAAGCTCACGGGCCGCGACCTCTCGACCTACGGTTTCCTGGGCTACCCGCTGCTGCAGTCAGCGGACATCCTCATCTATCGGGCCGGTCTGGTACCGGTGGGCGAGGATCAGGTCGCCCACATCGAACTCGCCCGCGAGGTGGTGCGGCGCTTCAATCACCTCTATGGGCGCGAGCCGGATTTCGAAGAGAAGGCGCGAGCCGCAGCCACGAAGATGGGCAAGCAGAACGCGAAGCGCTACTTCGATCTGCGCAAACGCTTCCAGGAGCAGGGTGACAGCGAGGCGGTGGCGTCGGCCCATACGCTGCTCCAGGGTCAGCAGAATATCTCGCAGTCGGACCGTGAGCGTCTGGCGGGCTTCCTGGAGGGCACGGGCAAGGCGATCCTGACCGAGCCGCAACCCC
>DBNU01000154.1 GCA_002299125.1 Proteobacteria bacterium UBA664 | reverse complement strand
GCGGCCTTCACCTTGCGCACCAACTCTGCGGCCTCACGACCAATGCCGAGGTCGTTCACCTCCGCCGCCTTGATGACGCCTGCGGGATTGACGATGAAGGTCCCACGCAGGGCGACGCCGTCCGCCTCAATCAGCACGTCGAAGTTGCGCGACAGAACGTGGGCCGGATCGCCGATCAGCGGGAAGCGCACCTTCTTGATGGCGGGCGAGACATCAGCCCATGCCTTGTGCACGAAGTGCGTGTCGGTGGATACGCCATAGACCTCGACACCGAGGCGCTGCAGTTCGGCGTAATGGTCGGCAACGTCCTCGAGCTCGGTCGGGCAGACGAAGGTGAAGTCTGCCGGGTAGAACACGAACACACTCCACTTGCCGCGGATGGTCTGGTCGGAGACGGGAACGAACTTGCCCGCGTGATAGGCCTGAGCCGAGAAAGGCTTCACCTGGGTGTTGATGAGAGACATGCAAGGATCCTCGATAGGGTGATAACGCAGGCGCAGACTAGGGCGGCGCGGGTCATATGTAAAATGGATTGTGCAAATGCACATCATAGCGAATGGCTATACGGTAGCCCCTGCGGCGAGGCCGACTCGGGGATCGCGCTCCGGAGCGTCCGGAATGGGTTCGGCGGGGGGGCGTGTGGTCTCAGCGTCCCCGCGAGTGCAGCGGCGTCAGGATTCCCGCAGGGCACTCTCGATGTCGGCGATGAGATCATCGACGTGCTCGATGCCGATGGACAACCGCACCGTGTCCTCGGAGACACCCGCCTTCGCCATCTCCTCGGGCGACAGTTGTCGGTGAGTCGTCGAGGCTGGATGGCAGGCAAGCGAGCGCACGTCGCCGATGTTGACCAGGCGTGTGATGAGCTTGAGCGCATCCTGGAAGCGTGCGCCCGCCGCCGCGCCGCCCTTGATTCCGAAAGTCAGGATCCCGCTGGCACGACCACCGAGGTAGCGCTGGGCGAGCTCGTGGTCGGGGTGGTCGGGCAAGGCCGCGTAACGAACCCAGGCCACGCGCGGGTGCATCTGCAGATAGCGCGCGATCGCGAGCGCGTTCTCGCAGATGCGCTCCATCCGCAAGGGCAGGGTCTCGATCCCCTGCAGGATGAGGAAGCTGTTGAAGGGCGAAATCGCGGCACCCATGTTACGCAGCGGCACGACGCGCGCGCGGGCGATGTAGGCCGCTGCCCCCAGCGCCTCGGTGTAGACCACACCGTGATAGCTGACATCAGGCTCGTTCAGACGCCGGAACCGTTGCCGATGCGCCGCCCACGGGAAGCGTCCGGAATCGACGATGACCCCGCCGATGGAGTTGCCATGGCCACCCAGATATTTCGTCAGTGAATGCACGACGATGTCGGCACCGTACTCGAAGGGGCGCAGCAACCAGGGTGTGGGCACCGTGTTGTCGACGATGAGCGGCACGCCGTTCGCGTGGGCGATGTCTGCAACCGTTCCGATGTCCGTCACGTTGCCGAGCGGGTTGCCCATCGATTCCACGTAGAGGGCCTTGGTGCGATTGTCGATGAGCGGGCGAAATGATGCCGGATCGCGATGATCAGCGAAGCGTACCTCGATGCCGTACTGCGGCAGGGTGTGGGCGAAGAGATTGAAGGTGCCGCCGTAGAGCGCGGTGGAGGCAACGATGTTGTCTCCGGCCTCGGCGATGGTCTGGATGGCGTAGGTGGTGGCGGCCTGACCGGAAGCGAGTACCAGCGCGCCGATCCCGCCCTCGAGCTGTGCCAGCCGCTGCTCGAGCACGGCCGTGGTCGGGTTCATGATGCGGGTGTAGATGTTGCCCTCGACCTTGAGATCGAAGAGATCGGCACCGTGCTGGGTGTCGTCGAAGGCGTAGGAGGTCGTCTGGTAGATGGGTACGGCCACAGCCCGTGTCGTCGGGTCAGGAGATTGGCCGCCATGCACGGCGATGGTTTCGAATTTCATCGGGCCAGCGCCTCCAGCGCATCGAGAGGGAGAGAACGGCATGCCTTGCCGACCCGGACGCGCGGATGCCGATGCAGTGCCCGGCATCAGGGTCGGTGGCTGCTCAAGTCCCGAGCATGTCAGAAGGCGCACCCAAGGTGTCGCGGTATGCCATAAGGGAAAACCGAAGGCGCGGTGGCTGACGGTTGCTAGTGCGCTGCGTCAGCAGGCCGGAACGGCGCGCGCCAAGCGCATCATGAAGCCCAGCCCCGACCGTCTGGTCAGGCGCCGAGCGCGAGTGCCGTTCGGTAAGTGATGAACGATGCGAGATAGGCGAGCGCGAAGAGATAGGCTGCCATCAGGGCAGGCCCGGTCAGGCCGCCCGTTTCGCGTCGTACCGTCGCCAGGGTGGACAGGCATTGCGGAGCGAAGACGAACCAGGCAAGAAGTGACAGTGCCGTCGGCAGGCTCCAGTCTGCCGCCAGGATGGGTTGCAGGGTTTCCGCAGCGGCCTCATCTGTGACCTGCAATGCATAGACCGTGGCGAGTGCGCTCACGGTCACTTCGCGCGCCGCCATGCCCGGAACCAGGGCAAGCGAGATCTGCCAGTTGAAGCCAATCGGCTCGAACACCACGGTGAGGGCGCGACCCAGCATGCCGGCGAAGGAGTGTTCGATGGCCGGGCCCGCGGCACCTTCCGGCGGGGCGGGGAAGGTCGCCAGAAACCAGAGCAGAATGGTGAGTGTGAGGATGATGCCGCCGACGCGCGCGAGGAAGATCTGCACGCGTTGCCACAGGCCGAGCAGGATGTCCTGCGCCGAGGGCCAGTGATAGGCGGGCAGTTCCATCATCAGGGTCCGTGGTGTACGCACGGTGGTGAAGCGGTGCAACAACCAGGCGACGGCCACGCCACCGACGATCCCGGCGAGGTAGAGGCCGAACAGCACCAGCCCCTGCAGACCGATGCCGAGGCCAAAGTCATGGGCGGGTATGAAGGCACCGATGAGCAGGGTGTAGACCGGTAGCCGTGCCGAGCAGGTCATGAGGGGGGCCACCATGATGGTGACCCAGCGGTCGCGGCTCTGGGGGATGGTGCGGGCGGCCATGATGCCCGGGATGGCGCAGGCGAAGCTCGACAGCAGCGGAATGAAGGCCCGCCCGCTCAAGCCGACGCCGCCCATCACGCGATCGAGCAGAAAGGCACCGCGCGGCAGATAGCCGGATTCCTCGAGCACGAGGATGAAGAAGAACAGGATCACGATCTGTGGCAGGAACACGATCACGCCGCCGAGGCCGGCAATCACGCCGTCTGCCAGCAGGCTCTGCAGCAGTCCATCCGGCACCAGGCTGCGCACGCCAGCAGCCAGCCACGCGGTCCCGGCCTCGATGACCGACATCGGCCATTCGGCCCAGGCGAACACGGCCTGGAAGACGAGGAACAGCACCAGCGCCAGGATGGCGGGCCCGGCCAGCGGATGCAGCACGACGCGATCGATCCGGTCACTCGGGGTCTCCGGCATCAGGGTGTCGAGGCCCAACTGTTCGAGGATGCGCTGAACGGTTTCGTGGTCGGCGCGCAGATCCAGTGCCACAGGCACATCGGCGTGGGCGGCAACCATCGGCCCATCCCACAGGGTGCTGTCGTCCAGTTGTTCGCGCAGCGCGGCCATGCCCTCGCCTCGAATGGCGACCGTGGGCAGCACCGGCACACCGAGCAACTCGGCCAGCCGTGTGGCGTCGACCGCGCGGCCACGGGCGGCCGCGCGATCCACCATGTTGAGTGCCACTACCACGGGCAGGCCAAGCCGCTTCACGGCCAGCACGAGCCGCAGATGACGGCGCAGGTTGGAGGCATCCACCACACACAGCACGACATCAGGGCGCTTCTCACCCTGGGCGCGACCGAACAGCACATCCGCCGTGATGCGCTCGTCTTCCGAGCGTGGGTTGAGCGCATAGGCCCCGGGCAGATCCAGCACCCGGATCGGGCGGCCGGAGGGCAATGCCATCGTCCCCTCCTTCCGCTCCACAGTCACGCCGGCGTAGTTCGCCACCTTCTGGCGGGCACCGGTGAGCTGATTGAACAGGGCTGTCTTGCCGGCGTTGGGGTTGCCGACCAGTGCGAGCAACGCGCCACGGCGCTGAAAGTTGAGCGGGGCGACGGGGGTCTTCACAGTTGCACCGTCACGCAGGCAGCCTCGACACGACGCAGTGCGAAGGTGGAGTCGCCCACCCGCACGACCAGAGGATCACCGCCAGGCATCCCCTGTGTGACGACACGAACCTGCTCGCCAGGCAGGAAACCGATGGCCTCGAGCCACTCGACCCACTCCGGGGCCTCGGGCGGCGCGCGGACGGAAACGACGATGGCGGAGGATCCGCGGGGCAGGTCGGCAAGCGTCATGAAGGGTCCGGGATTGGGGTCGGCACGAGGGGTTGCCCGGGTGCTCGGGCTCGGGGAAGAACGAGATCAAGACCGATGATAGGGATTCGTGTTCACGGCGTTAAGGAAGGCAGACGCTCCCGGCTCGGGCGGGGCCCGGCGCAAGGGAGGGACTGGATCCCCGCCTGCGCAGGGATGACGACGTGGTGTTTGCTGGGGTGGCGGTGCCGTCATTCCCACCCCCGACGAGAACACGCGGGGGCAGGCTGAGGCTCACAGGTTCAGGTACAGATTGAAGGCCAGGATATGGTTGTTGGCGTCGTCGCGGGTGCGACGGAATACGTACTGGTTGAGGTAGCCGGCCTCCAGTGCCACGCCGCGGGCAAGCCGCAGTCCGAGGCCACCGAAGGAGCGATTCTGATCGAGCCCAGCGTGCGCGCCCCAGTCCGTGTCGTCGAGCGCGAGGAACACCTCGTCCCAGATCGACGCATACAATCGCCCTTCGAGGGCCAGGGGGTGCGTGACCTTGGTGAACTGGCGCAGGCGCCAGCCGGTATCGTCGGCCTGCTCGAAGAAACGCTGCTCTAGGCGTGTGCGCGAGACGAGGGTGAACTCTCCAAGCGGCAAGGGTGTGGTCCACTGGACCTGCTGCCACAGCCGATGCTCGCTGGTGCCGTTGTTCGAACCGGGGGGATCGGTCGGGATCCAGGCGTAACCGGCCCACAGGGTCACGCGCTCGGAGAGTGCCCAGCCGAGCCCAGGGCGCAGGATCCCCTGGTTGAAGCGGGAGATCTCCTCGCCGAAGCGGCCCTGCCCCTCGAGCCAGTAGCGTGCCTTCGCGTGCACGCCCGGGAGCCCGCCGGTGGCAAAGATCGCACTCCAGTTCTGGAGGTCTTCGATCGGATCCGCGCGAACGCCCGCAACAGGCGCGGCCGCCGCGATGGCACAGGTGAGCAGGGTGCGCGAAATCCGGGTCACGATGATGACCTCGCGGGTGAATGGATCACAGCCAGCCCAGCCGGCGGAACCGCCACCAGAGCAAGGTCAGCGATCCGCCGATGAGCCCCAGGGCGGCCGGGTAGCCCCAGGGTTGCCTGAGCTCCGGCATGTAGTCGAAATTCATCCCCCAGATGCCGGCCAGTGCGGTGGAGACGGCGAAGAGCGAGGCCCATGCCGCCAGACGCTTGGTGGTCTCGGCCTGCTCGATGGTGACCATGGCGAGATTGGCCTGCACGGCCGTCCAGAGCGTCTCCCGCTGGGTGTCGATATGGGCGTTGATGCGCAGCAGGTGATCGTGGACGTCGCGATACCAGGCCTGCAGGCCAACGCACACCTGAGGTACGCGCCCGCCGTCCAGCCGACTCGCCACCTCGATGAGGGGTCGGACGGCGTGGTGCAGGACCATCAACCGGCGCTTCACCGCGTACAGACTCGCCACGTTGCGGCGGCCTGCGTTGCGCTCGAACATGCGGTCTTCCACCTGTTCGAGATCCTCCTCCAGTGCCGCGAGCACCGGGAAGTAGCGGTCCACGACTGCATCCATCAACGCATAAAGCACGAAGCCCGGGCCGTTCTTCAGCAGTTCGGGTTCACGTTCACAGCGTTCGCGCACGCCGAGCAGCGGGACGTTGGAGCGCAGACGTATCGAGAGCACGAAGTTGGGTCCGACGAAGATGGCGAGTTCCCCGAGCCCCAGGTCGTCTTCGCCGTTGCCTTCGAGCAGGTGCAGCACCACGAAAACGATATCGCCGTACTCCTCGATCTTCGGCCGCTGGTGTCCATGGCGCGCGTCCTCCACCGCCAGTGGATGCAGGCCGAACTCTTCCTGCATCAGCGCGATCTCCTCCGGAGTTGGATCCTTCAGCGCCACCCACAACAGACAACCGCGATCAGCACGGTAGTCGGAGATGTCCTCGACCGGGATGTCGGCCTGCTTGAGACCGTCGCGATACACCACGCAGTTGAGCAGCATCAGGGGAACCTCTGGCGGGCTGGGGAGGCGGGTGGTGGTCGGCGGGTGCAGGACGGGATTCGCCCCGCTGCGGGGGCGATGGACACGGGGTCCGCTACTGCCTCAGGCGCGGCGTTGTGCACTGTGCGGGGGTGACGGCGTGTGGCTTGGGCGACAGGCAGGCACCGAAGGGGGCGATCGGCGAGCGCCGTGCTGCCACGCAGGCAACGGTTGGATGCCGTTCACATTTCCCGGTAGCGTGCTCGCTGGTTATGCTGTCGCTATGCAGCAACCGCCCACCGCGGGAGCAGCGCATCGTCAACACGAGGGACACCCATTGAACACCCGACATATTATTCGCCTTGCCGTTCTAGGTATCACCGCTGGCCTGCTGGCGGGCTGCGGAACCGGCACCATCCGCCCTGATTTAACATCGACCAGCGAATATCTCCAGATCGGCGGACGCAAGCCCACGAACCCGGAGCCGATCATCGAGAACGCGGGTGCCTTCTGTCTCGAGATCCGTGAGGAGTGGCATGAAGACGGCCGCACGCCCGGCGGAGAGCGACTCTTCTCGCGCGACACTCTGCGGCGTGCGGTGGCCTGCAACGAGAAGAACCGCTGATCGGCCATCGGCGCGTGGCGGGCGTGGAAGTCGCCAGACACACGCCCGCGGTGAGCGCCGTCTCGACGGGATCGGTCGGGGCGGCGCTGACCGCGCTCAAAGCGTCGAGTAGAGGCGTTCGGGCAGGGTGCGACGGATCTCCTCCGGGCTGTGCTTGACGAGGTTCTTGGCGATCTCCAGCGTCACCCGGTCACGCACGCCCGCATCCAGCTTGCCACGCAGCAGGCCCAGAAACTCAGGGGCCGCCACCAGCACGAGGTGGGCGAACTCCTGGCGCTGGTGACCTGCCTCCAGGCGTCGTGCCACCTCCCCCGCAAACTCGATCGCCTCCTGCTGCTTGGGACGGACGGCCACCTCCATGCCGTGGCGCCCATCACCCATCGAATCGAAGGTGCGACCGGGGGCATCGGAGACCAGATCCCGCTCGTGCAGGCGGCTCTCCGGATGCGTGAGTGCCTCCAGTTCGCTGAGTGGCCCGAGGGGGGAATCCGCCGTGAAGATGCGCGCGTAGGCGCTGTCCGCTACCAGCACAAAGGCCTTGCCCATGTCGCCTCCTGGGGTCATCGGGGTGGCTGGCATCGCGGCGGGGACGCCCTGCGAACAGGATGCCTTCCCCGGCGCTGCCCGGCCAGGACCAAAACACCCGTTTGACCCTGGGGCCGAACGGTATGGCTGAAGGTTCACACAGGCCGCCGCTGCGGTCGAGGGATCCGCGTCAAGTGCGTCGATCCGGCCGCTGTCGATCGGCCTGCGGAGCAGGCGAGCATCCGCGCTTCAGCCTTCCGACAGCCGGATCGCCGAGCGGTCGTGCGAGAGCAGGCGGCTGCGCAGGGCATCCGCGGCCGGGGCCAGCCGGGTGTGGCGCCGGTGCACCACGTACCAGTGACGCAGAATGGGGAAACTCTCGACCGGCAGCACCGCCAGGCGGTTGGTGGCGAGTTCCAGTTCGAGGGTCTGGGCCGATACGACCCCCAACCCAAGCCCGGCCTGCACCGCCTGCTTGATCGCCTCGTTCGAGGACAGCTCGCAGCCGGTGTGGTAGGTGACATGGTGCTCGGCGAAATGCCGCTCCACTGCCTCACGGGTGCCTGAACCCGATTCACGCACCACCAGCGCCTCACCCCCGAGGCGCTCGAGCGGGATGGACGTCGCGGCAGCAAGCGGGTGGGTCGTGGCCGCGATCACCACCAGTGGGTTGTCCATGAAGTGCTGGGCGATGACGTCCTCGTCGTCCGGTGGTTGGCCGGTGATGATGAGGTCCGCGCGGTTCTCCATCAGGGCAGCGAGGACCTGCGCGCTGTTGCCGACCTGCAGGCTGATGCGCACACCGGGATGACTCTGGCTGAAGCGTGCGAGCAACCGCGAGATGAAGTAGTTGGCCGTGGCCACGACGGCCAGCCGCAGTTGCCCGTGTTCGAGCCCGCGCAGGCGCGCTATCGCTGTCTCGAGGTCGGTCACCTGGGCGGCGATGCGCGCGGCGTGGCTGCGGACCTCGTGGCCCGCCTCCGTGAGGTGCAGGTGCTTGCCGATGCGTTCGAGGAGCGGCAGTCCCACCTGCTCTTCGAGCTGCTTTACCTGCATCGATACCGCGGGCTGGGTGAGGTGCACTTCCTCCGCAGCGCGGGAGATCGAGCCATGGCGGGCGACGGCCTCGAAGAGGGCGAGCTGGCGCAGGGTGAGGTGCATTGCGAAGTATCCATAAGCAGAGCTGATGACAAAGCCAAGAATAACTAGGTTTTCCTGATGTTCTGGCAAGGATATCGTCCGCCGCCGTGATGGGCGAGCGGGTGAGTGACCGACCCGCCGCCCCACCTGGGACCGGAGGGGCGGAGATGAGCAGGAACACACTTCACATGGCCGGGCGGCTTGCCCCCGGCGCGTGGCACGCAGCAGGCGAGTCCAAGGCGCTGGCCCTGGCACCCCGCCGGGCGAGTAGCGGCGGCTTCCCCCGGGGCTTGGCCAGGGCGCTCGCCTGCATCGGTCTGTGCACTGCCGGCCAGGTCGCGGCTACGGGGCCGGGCCAGGGCACGATCCCATTCGAGATCTTCGGCGAGTACCGCATCCGTCACGAGGGCTACGCACAGCCCATCGGGTTGCCGGACAAGCGCTACGAGGAAATTCTCGCCTCCCGCCTGTTTCTGAACCTCCGTGTCGGCGGGCCGGGTCTGCACCTGCGGGGCGAAATGCAGGACTCGCGTGGCTTCCTCGATACCGAGGAGACCCGCGTGGGCACCCACCTGAGTAATGCCCTGGAGCCCCTGCAGGCCTATCTGGGCTGGGATGCCGCGGGTGTACTCACGCCCATGGGGCGACTCGAACTCAAGGCCGGGCGCCTGACCATCAACGCCGGCAGTCGCCGTCTGGTCGCGCGCAACCGCTTCCGCAACACGGTGAACTCCTTCACCGGCATCAGCGCGGAATGGTTCGATCCCGGCGAAGGCGAGGTGCCGTTCAACTTCCGGCAGTGGGTGGACTCGAAGACGCGCCTGATGCAGTTCTTCCTCGTGCTGCCGAAGGATCGGCTGCCGCGCGAGCGCGATCTGCTCGGGGAGGACGACTTCGCGCTGGATGCCGAGCGGCTCTCCACCGTCTTCGCCGGGCTCCGTGGCAAGCACGGCCTGCCCGGCAACATCAGCGGCGAGGCCTACGTCTACGCCCTTTCGGAGAATGACAACGGCGATCACCAGACACTGGACCGGCGTATCGTCACGCCCGGCCTGCGGCTCCTGCGCACGCCCAGGACGGGTGAGTTCGACTTCGAGCTGGAGGCCG
>DBNU01000153.1 GCA_002299125.1 Proteobacteria bacterium UBA664 | reverse complement strand
TGCGCCAGTACGTATCGATCGGAACACGTGTGGAGATCCATGACTGAATGTCGGCACCCATCCGGGTATTCCGCACCACATGGCCCCAGGGTGCGTGCCTTGTTCTGCGCCCTGTCGCTGCTTGGCGGACTCGGGGCATCCGCTGCCACCGACGCTGTCGCGCGCCCGGACCCGGCAGCGACCGCCACCCACCCCTGCGAACCCGACCCCGGCACTGCCATCCCGATGCGCGTGCGTCGGCTACAGGGTGTGCCTTTCGACTGGGTCCTCGAGGACCTCGAACTCGCGATCACCGAGCGCAACTTCCGCATCACGGGCCGCAATTCGCTGGGCCGGGGGCTGCGCGAGCGCGGATACGCAGGCTATCCGGAGTTCGAAATCATCCATTTCTGCAACCTCGAGAACGCCCGGACCGTGCTCGATCTGGATCCGGGCTTCGTGGCGCAGATGCCCTGCCGCGTGGCCGTGCACACGGAGGGTGGATCGGTGGTGGTCAGCATGCTGTTGCTGCCGGTGCAGCATCCGGACTCCCGTGTGGCCGACTTCGCGCAGACGCTGAATGCAGAACTGTGCGCCATACAGGACTATGCGGTGTCACGCGAGTGATGGGACGCTCGAGACAACCTGCTGCTCTTCAAGCTGAAAACCCCGCTTCGGCTTGCTTTCCCAGGATGAGGGCATCGACATGGACCATATAGAACACAAGTTACTGCTGCAGTCTCTGGTCATCGCCGGCCTGTCGGTTTTCGTGCTCTATGTGGCCTGGCACTCCGGCTACCTGGCCGAGATGATCGCAACAGACCAGAGCCGCCTCTGCCTTGCCATCATCGGTATCTATGTCGTGGGCTTCCTGCATTGTCTGCGTGAGGCTTGGCGGTTGTCCCATCAGCACAACGTGCTCGGAGAACTGCGCCTTGCCCTGGCACGCAATCCCGATGCGGAACTCGAGGTCGTAGGGCTTGATGTGCGAGATAGCGCCAGCGGCCAGACACTTCCGGACGGCTTCGCAACCCGACATCTGCGCGATGTGCTCATCGATCCTCGCTCCGGCGAGGGGCCTAGTGGTGAGACCGTCACCGAGCTGCTCAACACGCGGGCACAGCGCATCCGCGACGCGCACGACGTAGCCTGGTTCCTGGTGGATCTGATGGCCAAACTGGGTTTCCTCGGCACCGTGATCGGCTTCATCGCCATGCTGGGCTCCGTCGCGGACACTGCCGAGATCGACGTCTCCGTGATGCAACGGGTCTTGAGACAAATGAGTTATGGCATGGGCACTGCGCTGTACACGACCCTGGCCGGCCTGGTCGGCGGCATGCTGCTTGGGAGCAAGGTCTATCTGCTTGGCCAGTCGATGAACGAACTGCTGGAAGACACGGTGGACATGGCGCAGGCGCAGGTTCAGCGCCGTCGGTCGCGGCGAGCCTGATCCGGTGGGCGTCCGCTACGGGAGTGGTATTCGGGGCCGCCCGGGTTTCGACCCGGTCACGGATTTGCTCTTCAACGCCCTGCTCGGTTTCACCTTCCTGTTCGTGGTGGCCGTGATGTACATGAATCCGGTCGCCAGGCAAGGCATCATCGACCCGAAGGCCGAGTACATCATTACCGTCACCTGGCCGGATTACGACCGCAACGACATCGACACCTACCTCGAGGATCCGGCCGGCTCGATCGTGTGGTTTCGCAACCCGCAGGCCGGACTCGTGCACCTGGACCGCGACGACCGCGGCATGCTGAATGACGTCATCTCCGTGAACGGTCGCGAGATCGAGAATCCGCTGAACCAGGAGATCACCACCATTCGCGGCGTGGTAACCGGGGAGTACGTGCTGAATATCCACTACTACGCCACTTATGCCGGCAAGCCAGTGCCGGTGACGGTCCGGCTCGACCGCGTGAACCCCAGGCTCGAGGTGCTGTACTACGAGACCATCACCCTCTATGCGGAGGGCGAAGAACGCACTGCCTTCCGGTTCCAGATCGCTGCAGACGGTTCGGCCAGCAACTTCTCCACTCTGCAGAAATCGCTGCTGGAGGCGGTACGTGGTGCCAAATGACGTCTCACATCGTGGAAAGGCACGGGGTGAAGCCACCGCTCCCACATCCCCACCAAAGCATCCTGGCAGACATTGCCCGGACAAAACCGACAGGAGCTTGAGATCAGCATGATGATTCTTGGTTGGGGCGGCCTGACGGTCGCATTCGTGGTCGTCGCGGCGCTGCTGCTCACGCTGAACATCCACTCGCGCTGGCCCTGGTGGTTGAAGGCCGCTGCGATCCTGCTGACGAGCTGGCTCTACATCGTTACCTACCTTTCATGGCCGGCACTCATCGGCTGGCCTACGCGGGACCCGCTGCCCGAGCGTTTCCGCCTGCTGGCCATACACATCCAGGAGCCGAGCAAGCTGACTGGCGCCGAGGGCCGGATCTACCTGTGGGCGACGGACATGAACGCACCGACCGACAGCCCGCCTCGGAGCTACGACGTCCCCTACTCGGCCGCGCTGCACCAGCGGATGGCCGAGGCTGGAACGAAGCTGCGCAAGAACATCCCGCAACTGGGTGAGACAGAGACACTGCCCGGTGGGCGCCCGGATCAGGAGATCAAGGATGCCGCTCATTACGGGCAGAAGAGCGTGAAGATCGAATTCTTCGACATGCCCGATCCGCTGTTCCCGGAAAAATGATCGTACGCCCGTCTGGCCGGAGATAGCGCAGCGCGGGTGCGGGCCTTGGCGTTGCCCTACCCCGACGGCCTGCGGCTCCAAGCGGCGCCATCGCGGCAACGTGTGGCTGCGCGTAAGCTTCGGCTCTCGCGGGCTGCGCAAGGGCCGGGCCGACCGGGCCACGGCTCAAGGATCCCGCACGAGGCAGTCGGGCGTGAACTCACCGCAGTACACCGGCAGGATGGCAAGCCCCACGGACAGACGCAGCCCCCCGTCCTTGAGTGGGGCCGCTGGCCTGTGGGCGCTCCACCCGGAATGTGCCTCGGCACTGCCCGGCAGCGAACTGTCGTTGGGTCTTTTCGACGGCCCCGAACTCCCCATCCTGCTCGTGCTGCTCGGCTGCCTGTCGCTGGGGCTCGTGCTCAGCCAGCTTCGCCGCAGACCTCGTCGGGATGAGCCACCCGCCGCCAGCGCCGAACCAACGGCCAAAGATGCTGCACAGGCTGTCACGCCAGTGCCATCCGAGCCCCGACCCTGTGCCGGCTGGCTGATCGCCGTCGACGGGGCCCCGGTACACCACGCCATCGAGCAACTGCCCTTCCGTATCGGCCGCTCCATCGGCAACGATCTCGTCCTGTCCGACCCCTCGGTCTCGCGCTATCACGCCGAAGTGGACCTGCGCCCGGATGGTGGCATCGGCATCACCGATCTGGACTCGCTGAACGGGGTTTACCTGGCTGGCAAGCGCATCGCGCACTCGCGCCTCTTCGATGGCTGCCGGATCGAGATCGGCGACGTGGCCCTGCAGTACACGCGCGACCCGCCGGCGGTGGCCGAGGGCGGCACCCTGGTGCTGGCGGTCCCCCGGCGCAAACGTCCCTGAGGGCAGCGAGCGACTTCCCGCAGCGTGTGGCTCTCAGTCCGGCGCGTTGGTGTCGACCAGCTCACGCAGGACGGCCGTAGCGTAGGAACCGCCCGTGAGGTTGAAGGCCAGGGTCAAATCGGTCTCACCCCACGTCCAGTGCAGATCGCGGACCACCACCCGCAGGGCCCGCCGCTCCGCATCCACGCCCAGTCTGGCGAGGCCCTCGACCCAGTGTGTCCAGGGCAGGAGTACCACGGCCTCGAGTTCCGCACTCGCGGATCGCGCTGTGAGCGCGCGACCCACACGCCCCGGCAGCGGGCCGGATGGGTGCAGATCGAGCGCGGCGAGGCGAGTGGCGATGCCCGCGTCCGCCGCGTCGTGGTGGAACTGGGAGTGGCTCCCCTCCAGCATCAGCACATCGCCGTTCAGGGCCGTGTCCCAGCAACCACTTCGCACGCGCTCGGCCAGCACCAGGTTGAAGAGCCAGGAGCGCGCCGCGGACAGGTACAGGCCCTGCTGCTCGCGCGGCAGGCGCCGCCCCCGGCCCGCCAACAGCGCCGCGGCCGCCTCCAGATTGCCGCCAGCGCGCCCGAAGCGCTGGGAACCGAAGGCGTTGGGCACGCCCTGGCGCGCTATGCGGTTCAGGGTCTGGTCCGCCCGCAGTCGATCACCGGCCAGCCCGCGGACACAGATCTGGAAGCGGTTGCCGGTCAGCGCGCCCCGTCGCAGCTTGCGGGCGTGCCGCGTGACGGCCAGCACTTCCACGCTGCCGTCCTCGAGTTGCGTCCAGTCCGGCATCGCGCCCGCCGCGAGTTGTACGGTGAAGGACTGGGTGGTCAGGGCGTGGCGATCCTTCAGTCCCGCGAAGCCCACCGCGAGCGCCGGCACCACGGCCAGACGGGCGATGCGCCGGGCCAGATCCGTGGTGTTGAGTCCCCGCTTGCGCAGGGTGAGGAAGACATGTTCACCCGCACCCGAAGGCTGCCAGCCCAGGTCTTCCTCGACGAGGAAGTCCTCCGGACGGGAACGCAGCAGGCCGCTGAGCGCTGGGCCGCCCAGCGCGAAGGGCAGCCTGCGGGTCGGATCGCCCACCGGCAGCGCGTCGCCCGCTCCTTCCCCCGGTTCAATCACGCTGAACACCCCGTGCCGGGCGCAGCGGGCATCGGGTCCGGGCAACATCAGCCATTGCGGCGAACACCGGGGAGGAACGGGTCAGGCAGGTACCGCGACAGCCAGCCGCGGGCCCAGCCGAGTACCGGCCTGGTTGCGCGGGCTGCCCCGGGTTCTGCCACATCTTCTGCCACCTCGCCGCAGGCCAGGATGTGCGGCAGCCGGGTGCGATGCCGCCGGTCGACCGCAAGCGGCTTGCTGGTGTCGTAACCGAGTGCCTCCAGACCCAGCCCGTCCAGACGGGGCCGCCGCCCGCTGGCCACGAACAGCGCGTCGAAGGGGAAGACATGCCGCCCGTCGGCGTCCTGCACGCAGAGACTGCCACCCTCACCCACCGCCGTCACCCTGAGCGCAAAGGCCCGCGTGCACACCCTGACCCCGGCGGAGGTGAGGCGCTGACGCATCCCTTCAGCCACAGCCAGATCGGCGTCCACCAGCAGGCGCGGTGCGCGCTCGATCAAGACGACCGAGGATCCGCCCTCTGCCAGTGCGAGTGCCAAGGCGACGCCGGTATTGCCGCCACCCAGCACCAGCGGCTGCGCAGGCTGGTTGGCCATTTCCGCAGGATCATCGGCCGCGCAGCAGCGCACTTGGTCGAGCCCGGGCAATTCCGGCTGCACGGCTTCTGTCCCCACAGCAAGCAGGATGCGTCGGGTCGTCAGGGTCTCGCTGCGGCCGTCGGGGCCGGAGATCTGCAATGTCCAGGGGTCGAGCAACCGGGCCCATCCGGGCCGGACCTCCACGCCGGCCGGCAGCGCGGATACCCCTGCCGGGACCACACCGAGCCCGCCGCGCGGGGGGTGCTCGATCACGCTCACCCGCGCGCGCGGTGTGGCCGCGAGCTGGGCCTCGACCAGCGCCAGAGCAGACGGATCGGTGCCGATCACCGCGAGGTCAAACCCGTAGCGGCGCGGACGATGCCAACGCCGCTCAGCGCCTGGAGACTGCACCGGTGAGTCTCACGTGCCTTCGAGCGACAGAGGCCAGTCAGTCCGGCGGACTGCCAAACCCGACAAACTGAGCGGTCTGCGCTTCACTGGCTGAGCAGGGTCTCGATTTGCTTCAGCAGGGCCGGGTCGTCCGGTCGGGTACGGCTGCCGAAACTGCCGACAACCTTGCCGCTGCGATCGATGAGGTACTTGTGGAAGTTCCACTGCGGATATTCGCCCGCGGCAGCGGCGAGTGCGCGATAGAACGGGTCGGCCTTCGCCTTGGCGGCGTGGGTCTTCTCGAACATCGGGAACTTCACCCCGTAGGTCATGCGGCAGAACTCGGCGATCTCCTCCTCCGTGCCCGGGTCCTGGCCCCAGAAGTCGTTCGAGGGGAAACCCAGCACGGCGAAGCCCCGCTGCTCGAGGCGCTGGTGCAGGGCCTCGAGCGCCTCGAACTGGGGCGTGAAGCCACAGCGGCTGGCCGTGTTGACGACCAGCAGCACCTTGCCCGCGTAGGTCGCGCAGAGGTTGACGGGCTCCTTGCCGGCGAGCTGACGCTTGCTGAAATCGAGGACCGAAGGGCAATCAGCCATGGCAATCCCGGGGGTGAACGAGGCGAGTATGGCGAGGATAGAGGCGCACAGCGAACGCGGTGAGAAGTGCATGGGCGTACTCCTTCAGATCGGCTTCAGACGGGGGTGGAACAGCCGAACATCAGACCCCGTCGGGCGACGTACGTGCCGCCCGCCAGAGGCGAAAGGCGATCAGGGCGAGGATCAGCACCCCGGCGAGCCAGAGCGTAGCCAGCGCGTTGACGACCGGACTCAGACCGAGGCGCACCTTCGAGTACACCACCATGGGGAGGGTGTTGGCACCCGGCCCGGAGACGAAGCTCGCGATGACGAGGTCATCGAGCGACAACGTGAAGGCCAGCAGCGCACCCGCCATGACTGCAGGGGCGAGCAGGGGCAGCGTCACCGTGAAGAAGGCCGCGAGCGGCCCGGCACCCAGATCGAGCGCTGCCTCCTCCAGCCGCGGATCAAGACGTTCCAGCCGGCTCGACACCACGACCGTCACGTAGGCGAGGGCGACGGTGGCATGGGCGATCACCAGCGTCACCAGGCCGCGGCCGGCCGGCCAGCCGATCAGCTGTTCCAGGCTCACGAACAACAGCAGCAATGAGAGACCCAGCAACACCTCGGGCATCACCAGGGGCGCACCGACCAGCCAGCCGACCAGAAAGCGCCCACGGAAGCGCCGGTGGCGCGCCAGCGCGAGGGCCAGCAGGGTGCCCAGCACGGTGGCGAGCAGGGCAGACATCAGCGCCACACAGAGGCTCAGCCAGGCCGCCTCGAGCAGGGCGCGTTCCTGCCAGAGGGCGGCGTACCAGCGGAGCGAGAAACCGGCCCAGACCGTCACCAGCTTCGAGGCGTTGAAGGAGTAGACCACCAGCGAGACGATGGGCAACCACAGGAAGAGCGCACCGAGCAGAAAGCCCACCAGGGCGGCGCGTGAGCGTGGCAGGGCCCCGCGCATCAGTGCCCCCCCCGGGCCGCAACAGCCGGCACCCCTTGCCGCTGACCACGGACGAACTCCCAGGCCGCGCGCAGCAGGCCCGGCAGCGCCACGAGCAGGAGCATGCACACGGCCACCGCTGCGGCCTGTGGCCAGGCGCGGTTGGCAAAGAATTCCTCCCACAGCACCTTGCCGAGCATCAGGGTGTCCGCCCCGCCGAGCAGATCCGGGATGACGAACTCGCCGGTCACCGGAATGAACACCAACGCCGAGCCGGCGAGGACCCCGGGCCATACCAGTGGCAGCGTGACCGTGCGGAAGGCCGTCCAGGGCGTGGCACCGAGGTCGGCGGCGGCCTCGAGCAGACTGCCATCGAAGCGATCGAGCGCCGCATAGAGCGGCAGCACCATGAAGGGCAGGTAGGCGTAGACCAGACCGATCTGCACCGCGAGGTTGCTGTTCATGAGCGGCAGCGGGGAATCGATGAGGCCGAGGGCCAGCAGCATCTGATTGATGGGGCCGCGGCCGGCGAGCAGCCCGGTCCAGGCGTAGACCCGCAGCAGGAAACTGGTCCAGAAGGGCAGTATCACCGCCAGCAGCATCGCCGCACGCCAGCGCGCCGGGGCGGTGGCCATCGCGTGCGCCATGGGGAAGGCGATCAGCAGACAGATGAGGGTGGTGCTCGCGGCCATGCCGAGCGAACCGAGCAGGGCCTCCAGGTAGAAAGGGTCCTCGATGAGGAAGGCGTAGTGCTCGAGGGTCACGTCCACTCGCAGACCCTCCACGGCATCCCAGACGAGGATCGGCGTGTAGGGCGGCATGGCGAGCGTCTGCTGCGCCAGTGAGATGGAGAAGACGATGGCGACAGGCAGGGCCAGGAACACGACGAGCCAGGCGAGCGGCGCGGCCAGCAGCCAGGCCAGTCCGCGGCGGGAACGCAGGGGGCGTAGCGTACGCTCGGCTGGAGACGTAGCCATCGCCCTACTCCGCCAGCGGCACGAGGGCCTCGGCGGGCCAGTCGCAGCCGACTGCATCACCCCAGCGCAGACCCTCGGCCGCCACATGCGCGGTGTTCAGGCAGGTGGCGCGCAGTGGCACACCGGTCGTGGTGCGGATGAGGTAGTTGGTGGCATCGCCGAGGTAGGCGATCTCCTCGATCGTCCCGACGACGGCGTTCTCGCCCGCGGTCGCCTCGCGATCGCCGATCACGCTCAGACGCACCTTCTCCGGACGCAGGGCCACGGCAACCGGCGGGCGTCCGCCGGGCAGCGGTGCAGCCGGCAGACGCAGCCGGCAGCCCAGAGCGGGGGCCTCGGCGCGCCAGCCCTCCGGGCCAGCCACGAGATTCGCGACTTCGATGAGGTTCACGCTGCCGACGAAATCGGCGACGAAACGGCTCGCGGGAAACTCGTAGACCTCGCGCGGCGTGCCGACCTGCACGATCCGACCCCGGTCCATGACACCGATGCGGCTACCGAGCCGCATGGCCTCGTCCTGATCGTGGGTGACGACCAGGAAGGTCACGCCGAGACTCTCCTGCAGGTTCACCAGTTCGAACTGGGTCTGTTCGCGCAGACGCCGATCCAGCGCCCCCAGCGGCTCGTCGAGCAGCAGCAGCCGCGGCCGCTTCACCAGGGCCCGCGCCAGCGCTACACGCTGTTGCTGGCCACCGGAAAGCTGCTGGGGCAGCCGCCGCTCGAGCCCCCCGAGGGCGACCCGCGCCAGCATCTCGCCGACCCGTGTGCGGATCTCCGCTCGCGGCAGGCCCTCGCGCTGCAGGCCATAGGCGACGTTCTCCGCCACCGTGAGGTGCGGAAAGAGCGCGTACTGCTGGAACATCAGATTGACCGGCCGGCGGTAGGGCGGGACGTCATTCATGCGCCGACCGGCGATGAAGATGTCGCCCGCGCTCGGCACCTCGAAACCGGCGAGCAGCCGCAGGAGGGTGGTCTTGCCACTGCCCGAGGCACCGAGCAGGCAGAAGATCTCGCCCGCCCCGACCGCCAGCGAGACATCGTCCACCGCCCGCACCTCGCCATAGCGGCGGCTCACGGAGCGAAGCGCCAGCGCCGCCCCCCCGGCCACGTCCGCGCCTGTTGGCATCACCTGTCCCCCGGCGGTACTCATCGCGCGCGACCGGCCTTCAGGCGCGACCAGGCGCGGTTGATGCGCCGCTCGAATTTCGGCCCATGGGGCAGATTCGCGACCAGCCGGGCGCGCAGGGCCGCGTCGGGATAGATGCCGGGGTCCATGCGGATGGCCTCGTCCACGAGCGCTGTGGCCTTCAGGTTGGCGTTGGCGTAGCGGACGGCGTTGCTCACCTCCGCGATCACCTCGGGCCGCAGGATGAACTCGATGAAGCGATGCGCATTGCCGGGCTGCCGGGCGTCCTTCGGGATGGCGAGGACATCGAACCAGACGAGTGCGCCCTCCTGCGGGATCACGTAACGCAGCGTCTGGACGACGGCGGCCTCCTCGGCGCGGGCACGGGCCATGAGGATGTCGCCGCTGTAGCCCAGGGCCAGGCAGATCTCGCCGTTGGCGAGGTCGTTGATGTATTGCCCGGAGTGGAAGTAGCGGATATGCGGGCGGATGGCCTCGAGGGCGGCGAAGGCGCGATCCAGGTGGGCCGGGTCCTCGCTGTTCGGTGGCAGGCCCAGACCGATGAGCACCGACGGGATCACCTCCATGGGCGCATCCAGCAGGGCGATGCCGCAGTCCGCCAGGCGCGCGGCGTTGGCGGGGTCGAGCAGCAGTTGCCAGCTCGCAGGCGGCGTGCCGCCCAGCCGCTCTTCGACCGCAGCCACGTTGTAGCCAAGGCCGGTCGTGCCCCAGAGCCAGGGGACGACGTGGGCATTGCCCGGATCGTAGGCCGCGAGCGTGCGCATGACCTCGGGATCGAGGTTGGCAAGACCCGGCAGACGTGCGCGATCGAGGGGCTGGAACACCCCGGCCGCGATCTGCCGCGCCACGAAGTGGGCCGAGGGCACGACGATGTCGTAGCCGCTGCGCCCGGCCAGCAACTTCGCCTCCAGCACCTCGTTGGCATCGAAAACGTCGTAGCGCACCCGGATCCCGGTCTCGGCCTCGAAGGCAGGAATGGTGCCCGGGGCGATGTAGTCGGACCAGTTGAGGATGTTGAGGACGGGCTCCTCGGCGGCCACGACCGGGCTTGCGCTCACGAGCAGAGCGGGGGCGAGCAGGCAGCCAAGCAGGCGCGCGACGGCGTCAGGCCAGCGGCGTCGGGACATTGCGGGTGGACTCCGGGACTGGCGCGCGGCAGGCGCACGCGAGCCATAACGCTACGAAAGGCCGGGCCGGCTGTAAAGCCTTACCCGATCAAGCACGTGCGGGAGATGACGGCAGTGTGCCCGATGCAAGCCCCGCCTGCGGGGATTGGGGTGAGGATTGGGAACTGCCACGCCACACAAACGCCGCCGTTGCCCACGCGAACCCTGAAGACGGCCCCCAGCGATACCGTGTCGGCCGTGGATGATCTGCGTGACCCGGTTGCGCGGGCCCCTGATCTGGCGCACCAGATCGCTCAGCGTCACGTCGCTCTCACAGTAATTCAACAGTGAATCCGGCGACACAGCCCCAACCAACGAGGCCCTGCATCGTCGGCGAAGCGAAGCGCCGTCCGCTGCATGCCGCTGTCAGCCTTCTCGGCTCGCCTCGCGATCTTGCCAGGTGGACGGATCGCGATGCAGATGCACGACTGCAAACACGAGAACCCCCGATCCGTCGATGCGGTAGAACACCCCGTAGGGAAACCTGCGCGGGATAGCTCGACACACCTTTCGGTAGACGATTTGATGTTGCGTCGGGTTCAGGCGAACGCGATCAAGAAGCGTATCGAGTTGCTGGACGAATGCACGACCGAGGCCCGCGCGCTGCCTTTCGTACCATCGGGCGGCTTCCCGGATGTCGGTCTTTGCTTGCCCCCTGACAACCAGTCGGTAGGTCACAGGTCACGGAGAAGATCGTCCCGTACTGCCTCCCAGGCCTCCACATCGGTGGGCGTCTCTTCATGCTGCCGGAGTCGCTCGTCCAACAGGTGTCGTTGCGCCTCACTCAATGACCGCTGCTCCAGTTCTCTCGCGACCTCGTCCCACAGATCCTCGACCAGGCGAGCCCGCACCTCGGCCGGAAGTCCTCGGAAGGCCGCAACAATCTGCTGGGTATCCATCATGGTACGCGCTTGCCTTGGCTGGATCCGGCGCTTCATTTGAGCTCTCCTCCACGGCCGGCCACACCCGCCCTCAGTCGAGCGGGGCGACGTCGAAGGTACTGAAGTACACCGCGCAGACCAGGCCGAACAGGATCCGGTACCAAGCGAAGGCCACGAAGCCGTGGTTGCCCACGTAGCGCAGGAAGAGGCGCACGGCGAGGAGCCCGCTTGCGAAGGCGGCGAGGAAGCCGACGGAGAACAGCAGGATGTCCTCCGCCAGCAGCAGGTGCATGGATTTGTAGAGGTCGTAGGTGGTGGCCGCGAACATGGTCGGGATGGCGAGAAAGAAGGAGAACTCGGTCGCCGCCCGATGGGAGAGCCCGAACACACGTGCACCCATGATGGTGGCACCTGAGCGCGAGACCCCGGGGACCAGCGCCAGGGCCTGCGCGCAGCCGATCTTGAGCGCCTGATAACGGCCGACGTCCTCGAGCGCGTGGGTGTGGGCCGCGGGGGCGCGCGCCTCGATGATGAGCATCACGATGCCGCCCAGCACCAGCGACACCGCCACCACCATCGGGTCGAAGAGCACGGTCTTGATCTCCTCGCGGAAGATGAGCCCGAGGAACGCAGCCGGCAGGAAGGCGAGCAGCAGGTTCAGCGTGAGGGCATTGGCGCCCGGCTCGCGCCCGAGACCGCGCAGGATGGCGCCGAGCTTGCGCCGGTAGTGCCAGCAGACGGCGAGGATGGCGCCGAGTTGGATGACGATCTTGAAGGTGTCGGCCCGGGCCCCGGTGTAGCCCAAGAGGTCGGCGGCGATGATCAGGTGCCCGGTGCTGGAGATAGGCAGGAATTCCGTGAGGCCTTCGATGAGGCCGAGCACGAGGACGATGAGGA
>DBNU01000194.1 GCA_002299125.1 Proteobacteria bacterium UBA664 | reverse complement strand
GATTGGCGTTGAGGAGGGCGCGTACGTTTGAATAGGCGGTACTGGTCGCGATTGCCAAACGAACTGCCTCGGCTCGCGCCTGGCGCATGAGGCGCGCCACGCCCGGCCGCAGGCCAACGCGCCCGGTTGCGAGAAAGGCCCCGAAGTGCGCAGTCTTGGCCCGATGGATCTCAGCCACGAGGGCCGGCAGGTTGTCGGTTGGTGGGGTACTGACACCGGGCTCACTGGCATAGACCAGCATGCGCTCTCGGCCACCGGATATGCACAGCAGACGACGGTAGGTGTCAACGCTCCAGTGCCAGTCGAGACCGAAGCTGGCGAAGGTCTCGTTGAAAGCCACGCGATGATGTTCTTCGGTGTCGGCGATGGTGCCGTCGACGTCGAATAGGATGGCCTTGAGGGCAGTCATGCAGGTTCAGGGGCGCTGGAAGGACGGTGAGTGACTCGCTGTGGATGAAGGGTCGATGTTCTCGGACTATGGACCTCAGATCACGATAGGGCGCCAGTCTAGTCGCTCGAGGGAGAGATATTCGTGAATCGCATCACGACGGCTGCTGTGGAATGTGACGTGTCAATCGTGGCAATCCGCCGGAGTCTCCCCGGGTTTGTGGCGCAGCGCATAGCGTGTGCCAGCGTGGTGCTCGCTGTGGAGCGGGCGGAAAGTGGACCAAGCCCATGCATGCACGGCCCATCGGCCTGAACTGCCGGCAGCCTGAGCCCGGTACGACGAGGGCCGAGGCCTCGCGACGGACTGCGGGCACGCGAGTCCGCACATGAGCCGGGAAGACCGTTCGCTGCGGGGACGCGGCACCGGGCTGAGACCGGATCCGCGCTATCTGGCGACCGAGCGCGAGTCCTTCGATGATGGCTGGACACCTGCGGATCTCCCGCTGCGGCCGCTGCCCACACAGGTGACCGTCGAGCGGGCGCGTTCGATCCTGGCGCGCAACCGATCTCCGGACATCCCCTTCGATCGCTCGGTGAACCCCTACCGTGGCTGTGAGCACGGCTGCATCTACTGCTATGCGCGGCCGACCCATGCCTACGTGGATCTCTCGCCTGGGCTCGACTTCGAGACGCGCCTGTTCGCCAAGCCAAACGCGGCCGAGTTGCTGCGTGCGACCTTCGATGCCCCGGCTTACCGGCCCGCGGTGCTTGCGCTCGGCGCCAATACCGATCCCTGGCAGCCCATCGAGAAACGTTACCGCATCACGCGTGCCGTACTGGAGGTGCTGGCGGAGTATTGCCACCCGCTGTCCATCGTCACCAAGTCGGCCCTGATCGAGCGCGATCTCGATCTGCTCGCACCCATGGCCGCCCTGGGGCTGGTTGAGGTGCACATCTCGCTGACCACGCTCTCGCGGGATCTCGCCCGACGCATGGAGCCGCGTGCGGCGGCACCCGAGCGGCGTCTTCAGACCATCACACGCCTGCACGATGCAGGCATCCCCACGGGTGTGATGTTCGCGCCCGTCATTCCCGCCATCAACGAGGAGGAACTCGAATCCGTGCTGGATGCGGCCGCGGCTGCGGGTGCCCGCCATGCGGGCTACGTGCTGTTGCGTCTACCACTGGAGATTTCCGAGCTATTCCAGGAGTGGCTGGAGCGGCATTACCCGGACCGCCGCGAGCGCGTGCTGAGTCACCTGCGTGACCTGCGCGCAGGCAGATTGAACGGCAGCGACTTTCGCGATCGGCAGACCGGTACCGGCGTGTATGCGGATCTGCTCAAGCGGCGCTTCGCACTCGCCAGTCGGCGGCTCGGGCTGGATGGGCACCTGCCGGCGCTCGATGTCACCCGGTTCCGGCGACCGGTGGGCGGACAGCTCGATCTGTTCTGAAGTGAACCATCCTTGCGCCGCCCGTCGTCCCCGCGCAGGCAGGAATCCAGTCCTTGGGCGGCACCGACACTGGGTCCCCGCCCCTGCGCGGGCGCGACGGCTCGGCTGCGGCAATCACTGAGCGCCGGACGTGGCCCACTCCGCATAGGGGCGCCAGTCGAGTATCCAGCCGGGGATCGCGGCGGGGGGCATGGGGCGGGCGATGGCGAAGCCTTGTGCCTCCTCCACCCCGAGCGCGAGCAGGGCGCGGCCATGTTCACGCGTCTCCACACCCTCGGCGACGACACGCCGACTGAAGGCGCGCGCAAGCCCGAGGATCCCCTGCACGATCGAGAGATCTTCCGGGTCGTGCAGCATGTCGAGCACGAAGCTGCGATCGATCTTGAGCGTTCGGGCGGGCAGGCGCCGGAGGTAGGTGAGCGAGGAGTAACCGGTGCCGAAATCATCCAGCGCGAAACCCACCCCCAGCGTGGCGGCCTCCTCGACGAGGCGCGAGACGGCGGTGATGTCGCCCACGGCACTGCTCTCGACGATCTCGAGTTCCAGATCGCCCGGCCCGAGTTCGGGGTGGGCGCGCAGGCACCCCTGCAGATAGGCGATGAAGTCCGGTTGCTGCAACTGGATGGCGCTCAGGTTGACGCTGACACTCACCGCAAGCCCGGCCGACTTCCAATCGCTCGCCTGTTGCAAGGCCGCCCGGAGGACCCAGTCACCGATGTCGACCGCGAGCAGGCTGTCCTCGATGTAGGGCAGGAATTCCCCCGGCGGCAGCAGTCCGTGCTGCGGGTGTTGCCGGCGCAGCAGGGCCTCCACACCGAGCAGTGCGCCGCTGCGCATGTTCACCCGGGGCTGGTAGTGCAGGACGAACTCACTCTGCAGCAGCGCCAGGCGCAGTTCGGTCAGCATGCGGTGGCGCCGGCGTTGCGTGTCCTCGTGCGCCACATCGAAGAAATGCACGCGCTGGCGGCCGGCCACCTTGGCCTGATAGAGGGCATGCTCGGCCTGGCGCAGGAGCTGCTCGGCGGCGACGGGCTCGGGCTGGGGATAGCACGCTACGCCAAGGCTGCCCGAGGATTCCTCCTGCACGCCATTGATGTCGATGGTGCAGCGTGCGGCCGCCTGCAGGCGTGCGAGCCGCGCGCCCAGGGCAGCTTCGTCCTCCGCGCCGTGCAGCAGCAGGACGAACTCGTCCCCGCCCATCCGGGCGAGGGTCTCGTTTGCCTCGGTGCAGGCGCGCAGGGCCTCGCTGATTCGTAGCAGCAGGCTATCGCCAGCTCGCGTGCCGTAGGTGTCGTTGAAGCGCGCGAAGCCATCGAGATCGAGATAGACCAGCGCCAGACCTCGCCCCGTATGCTCCGCGGCGTCCATTGCCTGCACCAGGCGACTGGTCAGCAGTAGCCGGTTCGGCAGGCCGGTCAGGGGGTCGTGGTGGGTCACCCGCGCGAGCTGCTCCTGCTGCGCCTTCACCTCGGTGATGTCCGAGAACAGCGCCACGTAGTGCTGCAGGGTGCCCGCCTCGTCGCGCACGGCCGTGATGGTGAGCTGTTCGAGGTAGAGGTCACCCGATCTACGGCGGTTCCAGATCTCGCCCTGCCACTGGCCGGTCTCGTGGATACTGGACCAGAGTGCGCGGTAGAACTCCGGACCGTGCCGGCCGGAACTCAGGATCCGCGGCGTCTTGCCGATCGCCTCGGCGCGGGCGAAGCCGGTGGTGCGGGAGAAGGCCTCGTTCACTTCGACGATGATCCCCTCGGGGTTGGTGATCATCAGGGCCTCGCGACTGCGCTCGAGGATGCGGTTGGTCAGGCGCAGGCGCTCATCGGCTGCGTGCTCGCGCGTGATGTCTTCGCAGATCCCCACCACCCCAGCCACGTTGCCCGCGTCGTCGAGAAGCGGCAGCTTGCGTGTGCGCACCCAGTGGGTCGTGCCGTCGGCCCGCTGCCATGGCTCCTCGTAGGCGGCGAGCGGCTGGCCCGAGGCGATCACCTGGGCGTCATCGGCCCGGTGACGCTTGGCCTCGGCGGCCCAGAACAGGTCTTCGTCGCGCAGGCCGACGAGGGCGGCGGCAGTCGTGATGCCCGCATCGCGCGCGAAGGCCGTGTTGCAACCGAGGTAACGGGAGTCGCCGCCTTTCCAGAAGATGTGCAGGGGCAAGGCATCGAGGACCGCCCGCAGTGGGGCGTCGGCGGGGTGTGGCCGTGACGGCGTCGGGTCACCGCCCGATCGCTGTTCCTTGCCTTCGCTCATGCCGGGTCTACCCTCGGCCTCTGTCGGCCTCTGTCGGCCTCTGTCGGCCTCTGTCGGCCTCTGTCGGCCTCTGTCGGCCTCTGTCGGCCTCTGTCGGCCTGGAATTGCTCAATCGCCACGTCGCAGGCCGTGAGGCCGCATGAACGGGCACCCATCTTGCCTGGCAACAGGAATCACGGTCAGGAGTTGCTACAGGGATCGTGGATCGTGCGTTGAGATCTAGATTCGGCACAAAAGGTTAGTGGCTTAAGGACCTGACAAACAAGTCACCGGAGGGGGCTGAGAACTTGGGAGATCGTCCCGGGCAACGGCGGATCCCCCATCCTTGCTGCCGCATCCTGTGGACGTGGTCCGTGGTCCGTGGTCAAGGGGCGAGCGTCATTGGCCGCTATCCGCGCCATGGAGAGAAAGATCGGATCACGGGCGGCGCGGGTCTTGGCGTTGCGCCCTGCTGTGGCGCTGCTGCTCGGCCTCGCCGTGGCCTTGCCGTGCGGTCCGGTCGCCGCGGATCCAGGTGCCAGGGCCGCCTTCAACGACGCGGTGGCACTGTACAAGTCCGGTCAGCTCGCCGAGGCCCAGGCCGCCTTCGAGGCACTGGCGTCCCGGGGTGACCCGCGCGGCGAGTTTGCGCTGGCCGTGATGCACGAGCACGGACAGGGGGTGCCGCGAGACCTGGAGCGGGCCAAGGCGCATTACCGACGCGCAGCGGAGCGGGGCTATGTGAAGGCGCAGTTGAACCTGGGTCTGTTGCTCGAGGCCGAGTCGGCCGGCCGGCCGGAACTCGTCGCGGAGGCGGCGCACTGGTTCACGGCAGCGGCGGCGCTGGGTCAGCGTGACGCATTGCTGCGGCTCGAAGGCCTGGCAAAGCGTGGTGTGCCAGCGGCCCGGGCGGGGCTTGGGCGCCTCTACCTGACCGGCTCCGGCGTGGCCAAGGATCCGGGCATGGCCCTGGGGATGCTGGAGTCCGCGGCGCATGCAGGGGTCCGAGATGCGGCCTACAACCTCGGCGTGATGCACGAGGTGGGGATCGGCGTGGAGCGGGACGCCCGCAGCGCTGCCATCTGGTATCGCGAGGCCGCGCGTGCCGCGGACGTGACGGCAGGCTACAACCTGGGCCTGCTGCTCGCGCGTGCACCGGAACTGACGGAGGAGTTCGGTTCGCCCGAGCCCTGGCTTGCCGAGGCGGCCGCCCGGGGGGATGCGCGTGCGGCCCACGCCCTGGCCCTGTGGCTCGAGCAACGTCCGCTATCGATGGTGGATGCGACCCGGGTGCTCTCGCTCTACGAACTGGCCGCCCGGGCCGGCAAACCGGCCGCGCAGGTCAATCTGGCCTATCTGCTCGCCCACCCCGATAGCGACGACGCGCAACTCGAGCTGGCCTATGCCTGGACCCTGTTGGCTGTCGAGGCGGGCAGCGAGGTGGCCGCGGCGAACCTCCGGCGGCTGGACGCGCTTTTGGCGGTGTCGGCGCGCGAACGGGCGCGCGAACGGGCGCGTGAATTGCCGGATGCGTCGCCCGGCTTCGTCCCCGCCACCACGGATGGCCTCGCCGGGCGGCTGGCTGACTAACCGCTTCGCCCGCTCGCCGTGAACTGATCCAGCAACGGGGCCTGCTCCCGATCGGCACACGCGGCGGATCCGGATTGGTCATCGAGTTGACGGTGGTGGATGAACAGGCGACGCGCGGGCCAGCCGCCGCGCTGCTTCAGCACCCGCATCTCCACGCCCCCGGGGCCAGCCTCGAGCGAGAGCCGCAGACTGGCGGGTGAGGGCTGCCGGGCGGCCTCGGCGGGACGGAAGATGATCCCCCAGGTATCACCGGCCTCGGCGGCCAGTTGCAGGCGCCGCAGCGCCACCGGCTCTACCTTGGGCAGCCAGCCCAGCACCGCCGCGCAGGTGCCTGAGCGCAGTGCCTGTTCCAGTGCCCAGAGTGTGTCCCGGTGCGGGCGGGTGTGTATCCAGAGCACGCTCTGCACATGCAGACCCCGGCCCGCGAGCGCCGGCGCGTAGGGGATGTAGGGTGGGGCCACCCAGGCCAGCCATTGGCCACCCCGCGACAGGCGGGCCAGGGCTGGCATGAACAGGCCGAGGGAACCCGGACCCTCGGCCTGGCCGAGGACCTCGGTGAGGCCGCCCTGTGGCCAGCCGCCGCCCAGGGTTGTGTCCAGATCCGGGGATCCGGTGGGGATGACGGCATGCCGGGCGGCCCTGGCCTCGGCCCCGCGCCAGAGGCGGCGGCCGTCCAGGAGCGATTCCAGCGGGGCGGCCGTTATGGCGGGTGGCCGCGAGGGGGCGTGCAGGGTGTTGTCGTGTGTGTGCATGGCGCGGATGCCTGGTAGCGGTGCTGTGTGCGGGTGCTCGTGGGGCGGGACGGCCTTATGACAATGGCCCACCGCGGCGCAGGACTCCGACGGCGAGACCCTCGATGGCGAGGTTGCCCGCGCGGAGATCCACTTCGATGTCGGGGTAATCCGGGTTCGCGGCGAGGAGCCGGACCAGATGCCCGTGTTGCCGGTAACGTTTCACCGTGACCTCGTCTTCCAGGCGGGCGACCACGATGCGACCGTTGTCGGCAGTGGCCGCTCGATGCACGGCGAGCAGATCGCCATCGAGGATGCCGG
>DBNU01000032.1 GCA_002299125.1 Proteobacteria bacterium UBA664 | reverse complement strand
TCTCGCTTCCTTCAGGCAGGGCGCAGCCCGGGGCAGCCATCCTGGAGCGCCGAGGTCTGCTCCTGCCGCATTCCGGGGCAACGATGTCCAGCGCAATTCTCGAGGCCGTCAGCAACGCGCGCGGGGTTCCAACCCGCGCTCCAAACCCTCACCCACGGGGCTCAGGGCCCGGTGTCACCCACTCTCGAACCGGTGACAGGGCTCGGGAGCATTCACAAGTTCGACCGAACTGCTACTTCACCGGCTCGATGATCGCGTCGAGGTTCAGGTGGTCGCAGAACTCCATGAACTCGCCACGCAAGGCCGCGATGGAGGTCTGTGCAGACAGACTCACGGTCAGGTGCAGCGAAAACATCGGTGCACCGGTGTGCGCCGCAGCGTAGGTCGTGGAGTGCATGTCCTCGACCTGAATATCCCGGGCGGTGAAGAAACCGGCGATGTCATAGACAATGCCGGGGTGATCGATGGCGACCACCTCCACCGCGTAGGGCATGCGGTCGGAGCCGGGATTACGTTGCTCCGTGCGCCGTAACGACAGCAACAGGTCGGCCTGCTCGCAGGCGCGAGGCAACGCCGCCTCGATCTTCGCGATGGCATCCCAGGCACCGGAGACCAGGCAGATCATGGCGAAGTCGCTGCCCAGCACGGTCATGCGCGAATCGAGGATGTTGCATCCGGCGTCGCGGATGACTCGTGCCAGGACTTCCACGTGGGCCGGCCGGTTAGGCCCGACCGCCGAGAAGACCAGCAGATGCCGCATGTTCGCTCCCATCAGCGGCAGCCACCGAGGGCATGGCTGGGCAGCGAGGGCCGACACGGATCGCTCAGCGCACGAAGTCGAAGGGAGTTCGCGACAGGCGTTGGGCGGGCGGACAGAAAAACACGCGGGTAGGGTCGAGGCATGGTCAGCAGGATTGTGCCTACGGGCGGGTGTGGGCGGCAAGCCGAGCTCAGGGCCAGAGCACCGCGACCGGCTGAATCGGGCTGGGTGCTTGTCATCCCGGAGTTCGGATCGCTAGCATGTAGGCCTTGTCAGCAGGAGGTAAGCCATTGAAGTTGCGAGGCAGCATGGTGGCGATCGCCACCCCCATGGCAGCCGGGAACGCGCCCCGCACGGCGCTGGACTTCGCGGCACTGGCCCGTCTGGTCGAGTTTCACATCGCGGCAGGCACCGACGCACTGGTTGCCGTGGGGACAACCGGTGAATCCGCCACCCTCGACGACCACGAGCACATCGAAGTCATCCGTCAGGTGGTGGAACTCGTGCGCGGGCGCGTCCCCGTCATCGCCGGCACCGGTGCCAACGCCACCCACGAGGCCATCACACTCACCCGGGCCGCCGCCGAAGCCGGCGCCGATGCCTGTCTGCTGGTCACGCCCTATTACAACAAGCCCACGCAGGAAGGCCTCTATCGGCATTACATGGCCGTGGCAGATGCGGTCGCAGTCCCGCAGATCCTCTACAACGTCCCCGGACGCACCGCCTGCGATCTGCTGCCCACAACGGTGGGCCGGCTGGCCCCACACCCCAACATCATCGGCATCAAGGACGCCACCGCCGAGGTCGACCGTGTCGGCACGTTGCGGGAAAAGACCAGCGCAGACTTCCTGCTGCTTTCCGGTGACGACCTCAGCAGCCTTGATTTCCTCATCGCCGGGGGTGATGGCGTGATCTCGGTGACCGCGAACGTCGCACCACGCAGCATGTCGGAGATCTGTCGATTCGCCCGCGAGGGCGACATCGAGCGCGCCCGTAACCTCGATGCCACACTGGAGGGTCTGCACCGACACTTGTTCATCGAGTCGAACCCCATCCCCACCAAGTGGGCCCTGCATCGCCTGGGGCTCATCGAGGCAGGGATCCGCCTGCCCCTCACCTGGTTGACCAGCGAGCTCGCCCCCACCGTGGAGGCCGCCATGCGTCAGGCCGGTGTCCTGGAAGTCTGAATGAAGCCAAGTCCCGCTTACGTCACACCGGAACTACTCACCTCTCTCGCTCGTTCGAGTCGACCTTTCGCCGTCATTGGCCTTGCGCTGGCCCTCATCGGCTGCTCTCGCCTCCCACGCCTCGACGAGGTACTACCCGATCGACGTACCGAATACCGCAAGAGCGAAAGCCTCCCCGATCTGGAAGTCCCACCCGACCTCACCACCGACCGCATCCAGGATTCACTGGCGGTGCCGGATATCAGCGACGACGGCACGGCCCAGTACTCGACCTATCAGGAGCGGGTCGCCGCGCGCAAGCAGGTGCGGGCGACGGTCCAGGCCGACGCCGATGCGGTGGCAACACTCGCGGACGAGCAGGTGCTGGTGGTCACGGGCGACACCGAGGAGGCATTCTCCGGTCTGCGCGATTTCTGGGCGGAGAAGAACGTCGCCCTCGATCTGGACGACACCGAACTCGGCGTGCTCGAAACCGCCTGGCTCGAGACTGCCGCGGGCGACTCGCGCGAACGCTTCAAGGTCTTTGCCGAACCCGGCGCCGAGGGCTCCTCGACCGTGCTCTACGTCTCGCGTGAGGCAGAGCAGCGGACCGGGCCGGACGATCCCATCGGCTGGGCCCCGGCAAGCCCGGACGGCGAGCGTCTCGCCTCCTTCGCCAATGCCCTGCGGGGGCACTTCGGCGTCGGCGGGGCAGGCGAGGCCGGCGCGGTGTTGGCGGCGGGTGGCGGGGCCGATGTCGGCACGGAAGGCCGTGGCCCCGCAGGCCCGGCCGAACTCTTCTCGGCCGGCGAAGGGCGGGTGTTCCTGAGCGTGCCACAGGATTTTGCCGTGGTCTGGACGCGCCTCGAGGGTGCCATCTCGGGCGCAGGCCTCAAGGTGCTCGAGGCCGATCGCGGACGCGGCAGATTCATCATCGAGGTACCTCCGGAGGACCGCGTGGCCTCAGAGCGTGGGCTCATGTCGCGCCTCGCCTTCTGGCGCGGCAACGAGGGCGAGGATACGGGCGAGCGCGAGATCAGCGTCACGGGCGTAGGTGCCAAGACCGAGGTCGTCGTCCTCGATGGGGGCGGTAAATGGGACACCTCACCCGCAGCCAGCCGCATCCTCACGGATCTGCTGACGCGCCTGAACGGCGCCTGAGCGGCATCACACGGCGAGCGAAGCGGCTTGCGGCTCGGCTTCGCCTCACTCGGCAGCGGCAGCCAGGGTAATGCCACTCTGGTGCGTGCCGACGGCACCGCGCTGCTCATCGATTGCGGATTCGGACCGCGCGAACTCGGCCGTCGCCTCGCCCCGCACGGCCTGACCCCTGAGGACATCGACGCCATCCTCATCACCCACGAGCACGCCGATCACATCGGCGGCGCCGGTGCGGTGGCCAGACGCTGGGGCGTGCCGCTGTGGATGACTGCCGGTACCTGCCTCGCTGCCTCGGCAGCGCTGGGTGATGTTCCCCTCATCAGTACGCTTGCCGGCGAGACGGCCATCGCCATCGGCGCACTCGCAGTGCACCCCGTCACCGTGCCGCACGATGCACGCGAGCCACGCCAGTTCGTCATCGACGACGGGCGCTCACGGCTTGGCGTGTGCACCGATCTGGGATCTTCCACACCGCATCTCAGCGCGGCCTTCGCCGGCTGCGACGGCCTCCTGCTCGAATTCAACCACGACGCAACCCTGCTCAAGAACGGCGACTACCCCGCCTTCCTCAAGCAGCGCATCCTCTCCGATTGGGGCCATCTGTCGAATGAGCAGGCCGCCGATCTGCTCGGGAAGCTCGCCCATGGGCGCTTGAAGGCCTTCGTCGCGGCACACCTCTCGGAGCGCAACAACCGGCCCGCGCTGGTGCGCGCCTTGGCTGCAAGGGTGCTGGGTACTGCAGCGGAGGAGATCCTCATCGCCGACCAGGGAGCGGGTTCACCCTGGCTCGAGCTCTGAGCGACTGGCAGAACACGTGGCGGGCGACTCCCCGAGCCAAGACGATGAGGCTTGCCTCGAGCTGCACGCCCCGCCCCCTCAGGCGTCGAACTCACACGTCAGCGCCGTGGCCGCCGCAGTGGCACGCGCTCGCGCCTCGTCGATGGAATCAGCCGCACTGACCGCGACCGCCATGCGGCGCGCGCCCGTGATCCGCGGTTTGCCGAACAGCCGCAGTTGCGTCTCCGGCTGGGACAGCGCTGCCGACAGCCCGCGGAAGCGGGGGGCCATGCCTTCGCCGCGTACCACGACTGCGGCCGATGCGCCTGCCCTGAGGAGGCGGCACTCGGGGATCGGCAGCCCAAGCAGGGCCAAGAGGTGCAGGGCGAACTGGCTCTGCTGCTGGGTCGCGAGGGTGACGAGGCCGGTGTCGTGCGGTCGGGGCGATGCCTCGCTGAACCAGACCGCATCGCCCTTGACGAAGAACTCCACGCCGAAGAGGCCACGACCACCCAAGGCATCCACCACGCGCCGCGCCATGTCGGTGGCGCGTTCGAGGGCCAGCGGTGACATGGGCTGCGGCTGCCAGGACTCGCGGTAGTCACCATCCTCCTGGCGGTGGCCGATGGGCTCGCAGCAGGTGATGCCTGCAGCATGCCGGACGCTGAGCAATGTGATCTCGTAGTCGAAATCGATGAAACCCTCGACGATCACCCGCCCGGCCTGCACCCGCCCACCCTCGGTGGCCGCCCGCCAGCCGAAGCCGACATCGGCCGGGGAGCGCAGCACGCACTGGCCCTTGCCGGAGGAGCTCATGATGGGCTTCACCACACAGGGGTAGCCGAGCGTGACTGCGGCCTCTCCCAGTGCCGCCTCGCTCTCGACGAAGTGGTAGGGGGAAGTCGGCAGGCCGAGTTCCTCTGCGGCCAACCGCCGCAGGCCCTCGCGATTCATGGTGAGGGCGACCGCGCGCGCGCTCGGCACCACGTGCAGACCGGCCGCCTCGCGCGCGCAGAGCAGATCGGTGGCGATGGCCTCGACCTCCGGCACCACGTAGTGCGGGGCTTCGGCATCGAGTAGCGCCGCGAGCGCAAGCGCATCGGTCATGTCGAGGACATGGCTGCGATGCGCCACCTGCATGGCCGGCGCCCCGGCGTAACGGTCGGCCGCGATCACCTCGATGCCGAGGCGTTGCGCCTCGATGGCGACCTCCTTGCCAAGCTCACCCGCGCCGAGCAGCAGCAGGCGCGTCGCGCCGGGCTGACCCGCCGTACCGATGGTGAGTTCGGTCATATGGGCGACTCAGGGGCGCGAATCCACTGCCTCGCGCGCGACCGGCATCAGCAGCGAGCGATTGACGCCGAGCAGGATGGCGAGCGGCGCGGCCACGTAGATGGAAGAGAAGGTGCCGACCACGATGCCGGCGGCGAGCGTGAAGGCAAAGGTGCGGATGGTCTCGCCACCCCAGATGAGCAACGCGAACACGGTGATGAAGGCACAGAGGGAGGTCATCACGGTACGTGAAAGCGTTTCGTTGACCGAGGCGTTCACCACCTGGGAAGCAGTCAGCTTGCGGTGCTTGCGGAAATTCTCACGGATGCGATCGAAGACCACGATGGTGTCGTTCAGGCTGTAGCCGACCACGGTGAGCAGACCCGCCACTGCGGTGATGTCGAAGGACAAACCGGAGATCGAGAGCAAGCCGGCGGTGATGATGGCGTCGTGCAACGAGGCGACGATGGCCGCCAGCGCCAGCCGTGACTCGAAGCGCAGCATCACGTAGAGCAGTACCGCCCCGAATGAGCAGAGGAGCGCGATGACGGCGCGATCGGCCAGTTCCGCGCCGACCTGCGGCCCCACGAACTCCACCCGGCGCATCTCGGCCCCGGGCAGCAGTTGCAGGATGCGATCGCTGGTGGCTGCGCTCGTGACCCCTTCCTGCGGTGCCACGCGGATCAGCACGTCGCGCACGGAGCCGAAGTTCTGGACCAGAGCCTCGCCAAAACCATCGGCAGCGAGCGTGGCGCGGATGGCGTCGAGATCCGCAGGGGCCTCGTAATGCAGTTCCACCAGCGCACCGCCGGTGAAATCGAGGCCCCAGTTCACACCACGCAGGGCGATGGACACCAGCGAGGCCACGATGAGCAGCACCGTCAGGCCGAAGGCGACGAAGCGCAGGCCCATGAAGTCGATGTTGGGTTGCTTGCTGAAGAACTCCATGCGGATAGCTCCTGGTGCCGTCCTGCGGCCGTCAGATGGGCAGGCTCTTCAGGCGACGACCGCCGAAGACCCAGTTGACCTGGGCACGTGTGCCCATCATGGCGGTGAACATGGAGATCACGGTGCCGATGGCCAGCGTCACGGCGAAGCCCCGGATCGGCCCGGTACCGAACCACAGCATCATCAGGGCGGCGATGAGCACGGTCACGTTGGAATCCATGATGGTGTCGTTCGCGCGGGTGAAACCCGCCTCGATGGCCGCCTGCACCGTCACCCCGTTGCGTAACTCTTCGCGGATCCGCTCGTAGATGAGCACGTTGGCATCCACCGCCGTACCCACCGTGAGCAGCACACCGGCGATGCCCGGCAAGGTGAGCGTGGCCTGCAGGATGGACAGCACGGCGATGAGCACGATGACGTTGTAGGCGAGCGTGATCACGGCAAAAAGACCAAAGACGCGGTAGTACACGATGAGGAAGGCCGAGAGCACCAGGAAGCCGAGCAGGCAGGCCCGCCAGCCCATCTCGATGTTGCCCTGGCCCAGGCTCGGACCCACCGTGCGTTCCTCGACGATGCTCATCGGCGCGGCCAGGGCACCTGCCCGCAAGAGCAGCGCGAGGTCATGCGCCTCCTTGCTGGAGTCGAGACCCGTGATCTGGAAGCGATCCGAGAGCTTCTCGCGGATGGTCGCGATGCTGATGACCTCCTCCACCGTGCGCTTCACTCGCACGGTCTCCTCGCCGCGCTGCTCGGTGAGGGTCTTGGTCTCGACGAACACCACTGCCATCGGCTTGCCGACGTTCTCCTTGGTGGCATCGGCCATCATGCGCCCACCGAGGCCGTCGAGCGTCACGTGTACGGCGGGGATGTTCTGTACCTGATCGAAACCGGAGCTCGCGTTGACGATGTGCTCGCCGGTGGTGATCACCCGCCGTTGCAGCAAGACGGCATCGCCATCCCGTTCGCGATACAGCCGGCTGCCCGGGGGTACGCGCCCGGCCTTGGCGGCAGCGAGATCGCCATCCATGTCCACCAGCCGGAACTCCACCGTCGCCGTGGCACCGAGGATGTCCTTGGCCCGTGCGGTGTCCTGCACGCCCGGCAACTGCACCACGATGCGCGAGTCACCCTGCTGCTGGATGAGCGGCTCGGCCACACCCAGCTCGTCGATGCGATTGCGCAGGGTGGTGAGATTCTGCTGCAGGGCGTTGCGCCGTTCGTTCTTCAGTACTTCCTCGCCGACCACCAGTTGCAGGGTGAGGGGATCGAGCACCGCACCGGGCACTACCGGGGCCTCGACCAGATCGCGGAGGTCTCGCCCGATGAGTTCCAGCACCTGCGCGCGCTGGGCCGGATCGGCGAACTGCAACTGCAGGCCGTTGCGATCACTCGCGAGCCCGCGGTAGCGCAGCTTCGCTTCGCGCAGGGCCGAGCGGAGTTCGCCCGCCATGCGATCGTACAACTGGGCATCGACAGCGACCGTCTCGACTTCCATCAGGAAGTGCACGCCGCCTCTGAGATCGAGCCCGAGGTACATCGGACGGGCACCCAGCGCCTCGAGCCAGGCAGGCGTGGCCGGCGCGAGATTGAGTGCAACGGTGTAGTCCGGGCCCAGCGCCTGCGCGATCCGATCCTGTGCGCGCAACTGCTCGTCGGAGGAGCCCAGCCGCACCAGCCAGCCTTCCTCGCCTTCCGTCTCCAGCCCGCGCGGCACGATGGCGGCGGCCTTGAGCGCGTCGTCGAGCTTCGTGCGCGCGCTGTCGTCGAGTTGCGCCCCGCGCTGGGCGGAGATCTGCAAGGCTGGGTCTTCGCCGTAGAGATTGGGTAGCGCGTACAGGGCACCGAGCAGGAAGACACCGATGACGAGCAGGTTCTTCCAGAGTGGATAGCGGTTCATTGGGGGCTCGGAGAGGTCAGAAAAATGGGCGGTAGCAGCGGCGCCTGGTTAACCGTTCCTGCCCACCGGGCGCATCAGGCAGGACACGGCGCGGCTTCACAAGGCCTTCAGGCTGTCCTTGGGGAGGGTCTGGGTGATGGCGCTCCGCTGCACCTTCACCTCGACTCCCCTCGACACCTCGAGCAGCACGAAGTTGGGGCCCAGATCGCGGATGCGGCCGGTCAGACCGCCCGCCGTGACCACCTCGTCCCCCTTGGCGAGCTCAGCCAGCATGGCGGCGGTCTCCTTCTGGCGCTTGATCTGCGGCCGCCAGAGCATGAAGTAGAACACCGCCAGCACCACGAGGAAGGGCAGCAGCATCTCGAGGATGCCAGGCGGCGGCGGCGTGACGGCACCGGCAGGTACCTGGGCATGGGCCGCGGGGATGAAATCGATGGTGGTTTATCCGGGTTGGGCGCGACAGGAAGCA
>DBNU01000031.1 GCA_002299125.1 Proteobacteria bacterium UBA664 | reverse complement strand
GCCAGGCCTACATGCTCACGGGTGACGCCACCAACACCGATCCGGTCTGCAGCCTCTCACCGCACCACGGCGAACTGCTCGCCACCATCGATCGCATCATGGAGTCGGATCGGGCGGGCACAGTGAAGCCGATGGTGTTCCGCAACCCGCGCAATTCCAAGGCGCTGGTGGAGGGCGAACCGCTGTCGGTCGAGTAAGGCTGCAGCCAGCCGTCATCCCTGCCCCGACCGCGCCCCTCGGGTCCATCGTCATCCCCGCGCCCGACCACGACCCTCGGGTCCATCGTCATCCCCGCGCAGGCGGGGATCCAGTGACGTTGCACCGTCGCAGGGGAGTCGTGACATCCCCGGACCCTCACCCCAACCCCGGGGGGAGGGGCGTTGAAGGACTGGATCCCCGCCTGCGCGGGGATGACGGAGTGCACGGGGATGACGGAGTGCACGGGGATGACGGAGTGCGCGGGGGTGACGGGCGGGTAAATGGGTGGCCTGAGCGAGCAGGCCGACCGGTCGGCACACGAGGTTTCACTGCAGTTGCCCACCGCGCGACCCACGCCGGCTGAGGCGCACGTTCCATCTCAGCCGCGTCGTTCGGTCCCGGCCTCGGCTATGGCGAAGGCCACCTCCGCCGCCTGGCGGTTGGCCTGGACATCATGCACCCGGAAGACCTTCACCCCGGCGGCCGTGCCAAGGGCCGTGGTGGCGCAGGTCGCGCCCAGAAGCTGTCCCGGGTCCGTCTCCTGGCAGATGGCACCCATGAAGCGCTTGCGCGAGGTGCCAAGGAGTACCGGACAACCCTCCGCGACGAACAGCGGGAGTGCGGCCAACAGGGTCAGGTTGTGTGCGCGGGTCTTGCCAAAGCCGATCCCGGGGTCGATGAGGCAGTGTGCGCGCGGTACCCCGGCCATGACAGCGGCGGTGACGCGCGCGCAGAGTGCCGCCAGCACTTCGGCGACCACATCCGCATAGCGCGGGGTCTCCTGCATCGTCTGTGGTGTGCCCTGCATGTGCATCAGACAGATGGGCACGCCGTGCTCGGCAGCAAGTTGCAGCATCCCTGCCTCCGCTCCGGCGGAGATGTCGTTCAGCATGCCGGCACCGGCGGTCAGCGCGGCGCGCGCCACGGCCACCGAGCGGGTGTCGATACTGATGGTGACGTTAGCCGGCAACGCCGCCCGCAGCGCCCGGATCACCGCCAGACTGCGCCGCAATTGTTCCTCGGGCGGCACCGGCTGGCTACCCGGGCGTGTGGACTCGGCACCCACGTCGATGATGGCCGCCCCTGCCGCCGCCATGGCCAGCGCTCGCTCGACGGCGGCGTCGACGGTGACGTAGCAACCACCGTCGGAGAAGGAGTCGGGCGTGACATTCAGCACACCCATGATCAAGGGGCCAGGCTCCGCCAGGCGCGTAGTCAGATCCCCGGGAATCAAGCGAGCAGCCCGGGCAGGCGATCCGTTATCGCGATGAGGGCAGCCGTCATCCGCGGCTCTGAAGCCAGATGTCCCGTGCCGGGGAGCAATTCGAGCTCGGCCCACGGCAGCACGGCATGCAGGGCCAGCGCCGCTTCCGGGGTGCAGGTGAAGTCCCGCTCCCCATGCACGATGAACGTCGGCACGCGCGGGCAATGCGCGGCCCGGGCGAGCACTGGGACATCAGCGACAAAATAGCGCGCCGCTGCGTAGTGCAGTTCGATGCGGGTACTGCCGAGAAGGCGTGCCTGCGCCAGACCCTCGATCGCTGGATCGGGCACACGAGTGACGGTTGCAGCTACCGGTCTGCGTTCTTCGGGCTGGGCGGTCTCGGCACCGGGAGCCAAAGACGATCCGGCCTGCGCGGCCAGCTCGACAGCCGGCTCGCTCACTGGTGGGACAGGGAGGTTGGCGAGCGCGACACAACTGCCCCAATCGAGCCAGGCCTGCACGGCTCGATTTCGCTCGGCTGGATCGGGACCGAAGACCCGCCGGTACAGCGCCGCCAACAGTTCGCTGCGCTCGGCGGGTGTGACTGCCGAGCGCAGTCGCTCCCATGCCTGCGGAAAGAGACGCGAGGCACCATCCCGGAAGAACCAGTCGAGGTCCGATGGGCGCGCGAGAAAACTGCCCCGTAGAACAAGTGCCAGTACCCGTGCGGGATGGGCCGCCGCGTAGCAGAGGCCGAGGGTCGCACCCCAGGAGCCGCCGAAGACTACCCAGCGCTCGATGCCAAGCGTGGTACGCAGGAGTTCGAGATCGTCGATCAGGTGGCGGGTGCTGTTCGCGCGTACTTCACCCAAGGGCCGGGAGCGGCCGCAGCCACGCTGATCGAGCAGCACGATGCGATAGCGAGCCGGGTCAAAGAACTGCCGGTGCAGCGGCTTGCAGCCGGATCCGGGGCCGCCGTGCAGGAAGACGACCGGCAGCCCATGTAGCGCGCCGCAATCCTCGAACCAGATCTCGTGACCGTCACTCGTATCGAGCCAGCCCGAACGACGCGGCTCCAGGGGTGGATAGGGCTCGCGCACGGCCATTTCCCCGCTGACGTGGTGTCAGAGTTCGCTCAGGATCTCGTCGCGCTTGCGCGCGTACTCGGCCTCCGAGAGCAGGCCCTTTTCGCGCAGTGACTCGAGCCGCTCCAGGCGTTTCTCCACCGACCCACCTGCCACCGACCCGCGCTCACCGCCGCCGCCGCCATCACCACCACCTCCGCGCATCTCCTTGCGCATGCGTGCCATCTCCTCGCGCATCTGCCGACGCTCGGCCGCCATCTGCTGGGTTTCACGCTGCATGCGCCCGCGCTCTTCCTCAAGCCCGGCCGGCAGACGCTTCTGCTGCTTCGTTACCTCCTCCGCGAGCGTGGCGAGGTCGAGCTTGAGCCAGTCGCCACGTGGCTTGCCGCGCCCGGTAGTCGCGAATTCGAGACCCTTCGGCCCAGCGACCCGATGCTGCAGATCGCGCTCCTTGGCTCGCCGCCCGATGCGGATGGGATCGGTGCGCAGATCGACGTCATCGCTCATCTCTCCCGTGGTCATGACGCGCTTGTTGGCCGCGACGCGCATCTCCTTGTGCACATCGCCAAGCACGATGTTCAGTCGATCCTCAGCGTAGAAAATCCGTCCGGCGATGGCCTTGCGCTCGCGGGAGAAGGTGCTCTCGTGCATCCCGATGAGGGCGAAGGCGATGTCCTCGTCAGGTGTCAGGGTGGGCATCCCGCGAGCGAGGATGTTGGCCAGATTGCTGACCTGAGAGGGCACGAAGAGTGGAACGGAGCCGGCACGCTTGAGCAGGCCAGCGTCGCGGTTGTACTCCAGCGCCCCAAGCGCCGTAGTGAGTTCGGCGACCGAGAGGGTCACTGGATGCTGATTGGGTGCCGCGTCCTTCTCGCGCGGGATCACCCGCACATACTCGTTGCCCGCTTCCCAGAGCGGTCGCCCGCCCTCGGCCCGGTCGCCGCCGCCGAAGAGGAAGTCGGGGAGGAGGTCGATGGCGTGAGCGGCAACCGGCAGCACGCCGAGCAGGCAGGCGAGCAGCCGACTGGCGTGCGGGAGTGACCAGGATGGTGACATGTGGGCGGGGTACTCCTCTGCAACGGAGATGGCGGATTGGAAGGGGCGGCGGCAGGCAGCCTTCTGGCCGGTGAGTGTAACCAAGCACCGTGCAGGACAACATTGCGACCGGGACGGTTCCCGAGACCGGCGGACCGCCCGCGACCGCAGCCCGTGCGCCCCGAACGGACACGGTCACGGTATGCCCGGGCTCGCCGTGCAGAGAAATGAGGTCTGGATCGGCATCCAAGCGACGGCAATCGTTCAAGTGTCTGCTCGCACGGTCGATAGACCCAGAGGTTCAGGAGTCATCCACTGCGGCACGAGGTCAGGGACGGACGACGGATGTTCAGCGGGGGGCTCAAGGATGGCTCGTCCAGGCACAGCGGGCGCGCGCAAGCGCGCAGGCCAGCCGGACTGTGGCCGACGTTCACCCTTCTGGCCTGCATTCTGACGGCTGTCGCCGCAGCCGAGGGAAACGGGCCGCGCACGGAGCAAAGCGGGAGTGAGGCCACCGCCGCCAAGGCGGTGCCGGACGAACGCCGGCAGCAGAATCAGCGAAAGGGCGTGGCAAATGAGAATGCCACCGCCCGAAACGTAGCCCAGACGGACAACCCAACACCGCCCAAGGCCGAACCCAGGACGGGGCGGAAGGTCCCGACGGACACCAGCGTTGGTAAGCAAGCGGGGGCGCAGAAGACTGCCGGGCCGCGGCGCGAAGGTCCGTCGACCGGTAACCGTTCAGCGAAGCAGGCGGCCCGGACCCCGCGACCCGCCGAAAGCCGCACGGACGGCGATGACCGGCAGGCGGCCACCAGGCTCACCCAGAGCAGATCGGATGGGGCGTCGCCTGAGGATCATCGCGCCACGGCGGCGGCCACTTCGGCAGCAGCGGCCGCAACGCCGACCGGACCGGCCGCGCTGCGTGTGCTCATCGACACCTCCGGCAGCATGCGCCAGAACGATCCGGAAAATCTGCGGGTGGCGGGTCTGCGTCTGCTGACGGGTCTCCTCGCCCCGGAAATCGAGGCCGGGGTGTGGCTTTTCGGCGGTCGCACCGAGGGCCTGGTGCGGACCGCCAGGGTGGACGACGGCTGGAAGGAACGCGCCCGTACCCTCGCCAGCCGCATCCACTCGCGGGATGCGCGCACCGACATCGAACAGGCGCTGGAGGCGGTCACGCGAGACTGGCAGGCGACCCCAGCGAGTGGTCCGCGCAGTGTGATCCTGCTTACTGACGGGGTGGTGGACGTCGCCAGGGAGGCCGAGAAAAGTGCGGCGTCGCGTGCACGCATCCTCGGGCCACTGACCGAGCGCCTCACCGCTGCCGGGATCGCGGTGCACAGCGTGGCCCTGTCGGCTGCTGCCGATGGGGCGCTGCTCGAGGCACTGGCGCAAGCCACCGGCGGCCGTTCCTTGCGCGTCGCCAGGGCACAGGAGCTGGACCGGGCCTTCCTGCACCTACTCGAAGGCAGCGCCCCGCGCGACGGTCTGCCGCTGGCGGACGGCCGCGTGCTGGTCGATGCCTCGGTGAGCGAACTGACCCTGCTCGTCTTCCGCGACCGGAGCGCCCCACCCCTCTCGCTCACCAGCCCGGACGGCAAGACCCTGACCCCCTCCGCGCTGCCGGGGAATGTCCGCTGGGCGCGCGAGCCGGCCTGGGACATGGTGACCGTCCGCAACCCGGAACCCGGCGAATGGCGCCTGCCGCCGGGCAGCGATCCGGATAACCGTGCCCTCATCGTGAGCGATCTCAAACTCGCCATCGGCGAGCTGCCGCCGCGCCTGGCGACGGGGGATCCACTGCCACTCGAGGCCCGGCTGCTGGAAAACGGCGAGGCGATTACGCGCGATGATTTCCTCGATCTGGTGCAGGTCAGGGCCACCCTCGAGGTCGCGGGCGCGGCAACGAGCGACGAGCCCCTCACCCGCACGGGCGGGGCAGCGGACTGGACTGGCCAGGTGCAGCTCGACGAGCGGCCGGGGCAGGTGCAGCTCATCGTCGAGGCCGAGGGTCGCACCTTCCGGCGCCAACGCCGCCTGCCCCTGACCCTCGCGACACCGCCGCTCGCGGCCGAATTCGCCGGTCTCGGAGCCGATGCCGAGGTCTTCCAACTGTTCCTGGAACCGGTCGCCGCCCCAGCCCGTGAGGGCACAGTGATGCTGCGCGTGGCGACGCCCGACGGGGCCCAGCAGACGCTCCGCGCACGGCTATCCGACGGCGCAGCCACCCTCACCATCCCGCGGACCGCCCCCGGCGAGTACCGCGTGGAGGCCAGCATCCGGGGGCTGGACGCCGAAGGATTGCCCTTCGAGCAAGACCTCGGCCCCTGGCATCTGCACGCACTCGCCACCCCGCCCGCCGTGGCAGCCCCGCCTGCACCCGCAACAGCGCCCCCGGCTCCCGATGCGCCGTTCGCGACCGACTGGGGCCGGGTGGCCTGGCAGGTGGGTCTGGCCAACCTGCTCGCCGCCCTCCTGGGACTGGCAGTACAGCGCCACTTCGGGCGGCGCGCGAGCGCAGCCTCCAGCGCCTGGACGGCGCGTATCGAGGCCGCCATGACATGAAACCGTTGCAGAGGATGCAGCAGACATGACCCAAATCGAATTGATGACCTGGCTCATCCTCTCGCTCGAGGTCTCGGCCGGCCTTGCCGTCGTCCTCATCGTCCTCGGCCTGTGGACGTGGCGGCGCCAGCGGGCCCTTGCCGGCACCGGCGATCGTCTGGTCGGCCAGATGGAACGGGCGCAGAAACAACGCGGCGGCGAGATCAGCCAGTTGCTGGGAGAGCGTTGCCCGGCCGAGGCGCTGGATGAGGCCGTGAAGGTCTGCCTGGAGCGTGAGCGGGCGCTGCTCGTGGCCGTGGCCGAGAGCCTGAGACAGCGAGGGGACACCAACCCGTCACGCCTGCCCTCCGCCGTGCAGGCCCTGACCGAGGCCGCGGTCGAGGCCGGCCAGCGCTCGGTCCCGCCCGAGGATCCCAATCCGGAGATCCTGGAACAGAACGCCGAACTGCGAGAGACGCGCGATGCACTCGCAAACGAGTTGGCGGCGAACCTGGAGGCGAAGGAGGAGCTGGCGCAGGAACTCGCTGATACACGCGAGGCCTTCGATGTGCTCGATCAGGAGTATCGCGCCGCCTTCGAGCGGCAGGCAGCAGACAAGGGTGCCGCCCAGGGCGCGGGTCCCGCACGTGAGGCGGTTGCGGCAGCCCCGCTCCAGGCAGTCACAGTCACGCCGGCCCCCGAACCGGGCGACACCCCGCCCCCGCCTGAAGGTGCCACCGACGATGAACCGGAGACCTCCGAGCTGGCACCGCCGGATGTGGACCTCGATGCCCTGGCGGCCCAGCTCGAGGCGCTGGGCGACGAAGACTTCGCCACCCTGGAGCAACCCACCGCGGCGATCGCAGCCGAGTTCCCGGGCGACGCACTGCCGGACGGTGAGTTGATCCGCATCGACGAAGAAGACTACGACGAGGCTGCGGCAGTCCCGCGGGTGGCGATGCGCTGAGGTCCTGGACCGGCCCCGGACGTGCTCGCAAGACCGAGCTGCCCATCCGGGGCCAGACTCCCCTTATCCCGCGGCCAACCTCAGCCGCGGCGTAGCCCGACAGGACCCTGGCGAGCCGCCGTGCGCAGGGCCGCGATACGCTCCTCGAGCGGCGGGTGAGTCATGAACAGGCGCGCGAAGACGCTCGTCCGACCACCGGCGATGCCAAAGGCCTTCATGCCCTCCGGCAGGCTCGGTGGAAGGCGATCGCCCGCCAGACGCTCGAGCGCCGAGATCATGCGCGGATGTCCGGCCAGGGCCGCACCACCGGCGTCGGCGGCGAACTCCCGCCGCCGGGAGAACCACATCACGATGATGCTGGCGAGCAGACCGAAGACGACCTCGGCCGCCATGACCGCCACCCAGTAGCCGATCCCGGGGCCCTGGGCAGCGCCGTCGTCCCGCTGCGGACGCAGGGCGTTGTCGATGAGGGCACCCGCGATGCGGGCGAAGAAGAACACGAAGGTGTTGAGCACGCCCTGCAACAGCGAGAGCGTGATCATGTCGCCATTGGCGACGTGCGCGACCTCATGCGCCAGCACGCCCTCGACCTCGTCACGGGACATGCCCTCCAGAAGCCCGGTGCTGACCGCAACCAGCGCGGCGTTCCGGCTCATGCCGGTGGCGAAGGCGTTCATGTCGGGTGACTGATAAACAGCCACCTCCGGCATGCCGATCCCGGCCTTGCGGGCCTGCTCACGCACGGTCGTGAGCAACCAGCGCTCGACCTCGTTCCGCGGCTCCTGGATGACCTTGGCACCGGTGGACATCTTCGCCATGGTCTTGGAGAGGGCGAGCGAGATGAAGGAACCGGTCATGCCGACGATGCCCGCCACGATGAGCAGGCCCATGAGGTTGCCACCGCGGGGGTCGATCAGGAGATCGAGGCCGGTGACGCGCGTGACCACACCGAGCACGAGCAGCACGGCAAGGTTGGTGGCGAGGAAGAGAAACAGGCGTTGCATCATCATCGAAACTCCGGGTGGCGGGTGGGTCGTGCCGGTGACAAAGGACGGCAGGCGCGAAAGGATATGCGGTCTGGGGATGGGGAACTCAAGTCCTGCCGGTGCCGTCGGCCCATCGGCGTGGGTTCCCACAGCACGGCGAGCCTGTGACCGGAACTCGGGCGGTTGGTGCGACACGCGCAGCCGCGCCAGTCGTAGGGGCACATCGCGCGCGATCTCCGGGAAGCCTTCCCGACCTGCTTCCGCAAGACTAGGCAGTAGCAGCCAGGTGACGGAGACCGGGGAAGGAGCCCGCCAGCGGTCGCCGTACCCGCCACCGCGCTGCCCGGCCCCGCCACGGCCGCCATCCATCCGGGCCTGACCTCGGCTGTCCTCGGGTTCGCCACCCGCGCCTGCCCCGGCCTGCCGCCCGCGCTCCCCGATGATCACCCCGAGCCCCTTGAGCCCCGATCCAGACCTCCCACCCGCAGTCACCGCAGGCGACCCCGGCCTCGACGACAGCACCGCCCTGCGCGTCCTGCTGGTGGACGCCCGCGCCTCGCTGCGCCATCTGATGCTGGAGACCCTGCGCGCACGCTACGCGGTGGCCGCCGCTGGCGAACACTACTCGGGCGAGGAGGCCTGCCGTGACTACCTTCGACTGCGTCCGGATGTCGTGATCCTGCACCTCGATCTGCCCGGGATCAGTGGGGCCGAGACGGCCCACCGCCTGCTGCAACGCCAGCCACGCGCCGCGCTGGTCCTGCTCGGGCGCGAACACGAGGGGATCCGCCGGGATCGGGCGCTGCAACTCGGTGTGCGCGGCTATCTGCGCGAGACGCGTCTGCGCGATGAGCTGCCGGCAGCGGTGGAGACCGTCGCCACCGGCGGGCGCTATCTCGACACGGCGACCGCCCGCGACCTCGCCCTGAACGGGCAGCACCCGGCCACGGCCGCGCTGGAGGGCCTGTCCATCCGCGAGTTCGAGATCTTCTGCCTCCACGCCGGCGGGCATTCCCTGGATGCCATCGCCGCGCGGCTGTCTCTCGGCTACAAGACCGTGGCCGGCTACGGCACGCGCATCCGCGCCAAGCTCGGGGTGCGCACGAGCGCCGAGCTCGCGCAACTCGCCGCCCGCTGGGGCCTGGTGCGGGGCTGAGGGCGGCTGGCGTCCAGCAGACGCGGCTGCGGCTGGGCGGCAATCACTTCGCGCCCGGAAATCAGGGGCCCGGAAACGCCGAGGGGTGCCCGGACAGATCCGGGCACCCCTCGACAACTACTGCTGCTTCACCACCCAGCCCGGTTCAGACCGGGCGGGAGGACTCAGCCGCGGCGGCGGGCCACCCCCGCCACGCCGACCAGGGCCGAGCCGAGCAGCCACACGGCGGCCGGGACCGGCACCGGGGCGAAGCCGGCAATGCGCGCCTGGAAGGGTTCCTGACCCTCTTCACCCGCCTGGAACAGGCCGACCGCGCCGTCCACGAGGGCGAACTCGGCGATCCCGGTCTTGACGAAGAACCAGCCGGAGACCGGGGCACCTTCCTCGACATTGATATCGCTGGCGAGGCCGACCACGTAGGGGTCGAAGGTGTCGAGCGCATCAGGATTGATGGTGGAGTTGGCCGAGCGGACGGCGGAGAACAGGCGGTTGTCATCGCTGGTGACGAAGGTCCAGCCGGCCTGCACATCGTCGCCCCAGAGGCCGTAGCGGAAGATGTCGTTGATTTCGCCCTCTCCACTGATACCCAGGAACGCTTGGGTGTCAGGGTCGCGTATCACATCGAAGTGCATGGTGATGCGCGAGCCGAACACGAGCTTGTTATCCGTGGTGTCACGGAACACGGCGTCGTGGAAGGTGCCAACCTCTTCGAATTCGGTCTCGAAAGTATCGGTGATTGGGTTGAGCTCGGTGATGGGGAGTTCGAACACCGTCGAACGGCTCGCGAGCAGCGTGAAGTTGGTCGGCAGGGCGAAGGTGAAGGGATCGATGAAGGGGAGGGTGCCGGTGCCGCCCGTCGCCGCACCCTGGGTGATGAACAGCGGGTCGACGAGGATGTTGTTGATGCCGTAAACGCGCAGCGTGCCGCTGCTGGGCAGGTTCTGGAAGCCGGCGAGGGCCGGGGTGGACGCCAGGGCAAAGCCGGCAGTGACGAGTGCGGTAGTGAATTTCACGGTTCGATCTCCCAGTAAGGTGTTCTGCTGCGCAAGTTTGTGTGTGACGGGGCTTCCGTGCCACCGGAAAGGGCCGGCGACCGCGCGCCACCGGCAGCGGCGCGTGGTGCGGCCGGTTGCCGCCAGACTCACCCGGGGCCGGTAGTGGTGTGCCCTGTTCGCGCTGGAACAGGGCATTTACCACCGCAGACCACAGGCTGAATGCGAGGCTACGGGAGCGCCGGCCGGCGTCAACGGGAAAATCTCCGAGTCGGGAGCTATCCCGGCCTAGCTAGGAACTTTTCCCTACGAAGTGGGGAAAGCAACGCCTACAGTCCGCCCGGAATGTGACGGCGCTCCAAGCTACACACGTCATTCCGCCCTGCTGCCTGCGCGCCCCGCCCACCGCCGCGAAAGCCTCCAGCCATCCCCCGACTGCCGCCCGCGTCCCATGCACACCCCCCAACCCCGCCCAGCGAACAGTGCCCCCGGGAACGGTCGCCTGATGCCCCCAGCGCCTGCCACCGCTGCACACATCGGCGGGCGGTACACGCGCCGGGGACGGTGGCACCCAGCGGGACGGGTCCGGGTGCTGGCGTGGTTCACCGGCCTGCTTGCCCTGCTGCTCGGGGCCTTGCCGCTCTGTGCCGAGGAGAACGGCCCGGGTTTCACCATCGCGCCCGACGGCACCATCATCTTCGACGCACCGGTGGAGGCGACACCCGCCGCTGCGGCACCGGTGCCACGGAACGACGGTACCGACGACTCCAGCGAGGCCACCGCGGAAGAGGCCCCGGCCGGTACTGAAGCCGTCACCGAGACCGGCACCACCGAGCCATCTCCTCCTGCTGCTCAACCGGATGGAACAGGCGTGGCCGAGACCCGCCCAGAACCCGGCGCGGCCCCGGTGGTGGCGCCCACAGCAGCCCCGGTGGCGGAAACGCCCGCCAAAGCAGTCATCGAGGGCGCCACCGAGGCCGTGGAGGCTGCGGCCGGTGCCCCGCCCACCGCCGACCCTGCCACCGAGGCAGTCGCGGCCGACGCCCCGGAGGAGGCGGCGCAACTGCAGGCGATCGAGGTGCTCGGGCGGCGACCGCGCCTCATCACGCCGCTGCCCGGGGTGGCCATCGAGGCGGGTGCCGCGTCTGCCAACATTCAGATCGCCACCGGCGAGGAGATCCAGGCCTCAGGGGCCGTCGCCACCACCCAGTTCCTGAACGAGCAGATGCAGTCGGTCACCATCCGCGACACCACCGGCAACCCCTTCCAGCAGGAACTGGTCTTCCGCGGCTTCACTGCTTCGCCTATCGCCGCCGCGCCGCAGGGGTTGTCGGTGTACCTCGACGGCGTGCGCGTCAACGAGCCCTTCGGTCAGGTGGTCAACTGGGACCTCATCCCGCTGAACGCCATCGAAAGTCTGGCGCTGGTGCCGGGCTCGAATCCGCTCTTCGGCCTCAACACCATCGGCGGTGCCCTCTCGCTCACCACCCGCTCGGGCTTCACTTCGCCCGGCGTGGATGTCAGTGAGACGCGCGGCAGCTTCGGTCGCACCCAGACCCAGTTCCTGGCCGGCCTCGGCGACGACCATGTGGCCGGGCTCGTGTCCTTCAACCGCTTGCGCGAGGACGGCTGGCGCTTCCAGTCGCCCTCCGAGGTGGGCCAGGCCTTCGCGCGCGCGGATGTGCGCACGAACCGGGCCACCCTCACCCTGCAGGGGCTGCATGTGAACAACTCCCTCTTCGGTGCCGGCCTCATCCCGAGGGAGGACGCCGCGCGCGATGCGCGACAGGTCTACACCGCCCCGGACGGCACCCAGAACTCGCTGAATCACATCTGGGGCAACCTGAAGGTGGACCTCACCGACTCCTTCAGCGCCACCGCCCTCGCCTACCACCGCGGGAGCAGCCAGGCCAC